>NZ_JAOCDI010000025.1:0-86511 GCF_029840855.1 Pseudomonas sp. GD03862 | reverse complement strand
CAGGAGCGGGCTATCAATGAGCCCAAGGCAGGATCGGAATGGCAGTCACCGCATTCTGCGGGCTGCCTTCGATCATGCGGTCGCTGTACACCAGGTACACCAGCGTGTTGCGCTTCTTGTCGAGAAAACGCACCACCTGCATGGTCTTGAACACCAGCGAGGTGCGTTCCTTGAACACTTCCTCGCCATCCTTGAGCTCACCCTTGAAGTTGATCGGCCCGACCTGACGACAGGCAATCGATGCCTCCGCCCGGTCCTCGGCCAGCCCCAAGCCCCCCTTCACCCCGCCAGTCTTGGCCCGGGACAGGTAGCACGTCACACCCTCTACCTTAGGGTCGTCGAAGGCCTCGACCACAATGCGGTCGTTCGGCCCGACGAACTTGAACACGGTGGACACCTGGCCGACCTCTTCGGCGCCGGCCAACATCGGCAGCACGCACGCTACCACAGCGATTACGTTCTTCAGCAGGCTCATACCAGCACCAGGTTGTCGCGGTGTACAAGTTCCGGCTCGGCGCTGTAGCCAAGGATCGACTCGATGGCTTCGGACGACTGACCAATGATCTTCTGCGCCTCCAGGGCGCTGTAGTTGGCCAGGCCGCGAGCCACTTCAACACCGTCCGGGCCGACGCACACCACCATCTCGCCACGACGGAAGCTACCCTGCACTGTCTTCACGCCAACCGGCAGCAAGCTCTTGTTGGCCTGACGCAGCGCTTGCACGGCACCGGCATCCAGCACCAGGGTGCCACGGGTTTGCAGGTGACCGGCCAGCCACTGCTTGCGCGCAGCGATCATGCCGCGCTCAGGGGACAGCAAGGTGCCCAGGCGCTCGCCCGCCTTCAGGCGGTCCAGCACGCGCTCGATGCGGCCACCGATAATGATGGTGTGAGCACCGGAACGGGCAGCCAGGCGCGCCGCACGCAGCTTGGTCTGCATGCCGCCACGGCCCAGGGCACCACCGGTACCACCGGCCACGGCATCCAGTGAGGGGTCGTCGGCGCGGGCTTCGTAGATCAACTGCGCTTCGGGGTTGTTGCGCGGGTCGGCATCGAACATACCATCGCGGTCGGTGAGGATCACCAGCAGGTCGGCCTCGACCAGGTTGGCCACCAGCGCCGCCAGGGTGTCGTTGTCGCCGAAGCGGATCTCGTCGGTGACCACGGTGTCGTTTTCGTTGATCACCGGCACCACGCCCAGATCGACCAAGGTGCGCAGGGTGCTGCGGGCATTCAGGTAACGCTTGCGGTCGGACAGGTCGTCATGGGTCAGCAGGATCTGCGCGGTGTGCTTCCCGTGCTCCCCGAAGCTCGACTCCCAGGCCTGCACCAGACGCATCTGGCCAAGCGAGGCAGCCGCCTGCAGCTCGTTCATCGCACTCGGTCGCTTGGTCCAGCCCAGCTGGCTCATGCCGGCAGCCACGGCCCCGGAGGAGACCAGTACCAACTCCACGCCTGCCTCACGCAGCGCGACCATCTGCTCGACCCAAACGGCCATTGCACCGCGGTCGAGGCCCTTGCCATCGGCGGTCAGCAGAGCACTGCCAATCTTAACGACCCAGCGCTTGGCGCCCGTCACCTTGCTTCGCATCTTCTTCCAACCTATGTCGAATCTGTAGATACCGTGGATACAAAAACGCCGCTCCAGAGAGCGGCGTTTAGTGTACTGCAACCGATCAGTCGCGCACGTAAATGATTTCCGGACCGTCTTCGTCGTCCTCGAAATCATCGTCCCAACCATCGTCGTCGCCGATGTCATGCACGCTCTTGACGCCGGTACGACGCAGGGTACGGGCGTCGTCCAGGGCCTGCAGCTGGGCACGGGCTTCGTCTTCGATGCGCTGGTCAAGGTCGGCCAGCTCTTCGGCGTAGGCCGGGTCGTTGGCCAGGCGGTCGGCGCGGTCTTCGAGGTAGCGCATCAGGTCGTGGCTGAGCTTGTCGGTGCCCTGCTTGGAAATAGCCGAGATCACGTAGACCGGCCCTTCCCACTCCAGACGGTCGATCACTTCCTGCACACGCTCGTCGCGCTCGTCGTCCATGACCATATCGGCCTTGTTCAGCACCAGCCAGCGCTCACGCTCGGCCAGCGACGGGCTGAAGCGGGTCAGCTCGTTGACGATGACTTCGGCGGCATCGGCCGGGCTGCTTTCGTCCAGCGGCGCGATGTCCACCAGGTGCAGCAGCACGCGCGTACGCGCCAGGTGCTTGAGGAAGCGGATACCCAGGCCGGCACCTTCGGAAGCGCCTTCGATCAGGCCGGGGATGTCGGCGATGACGAAGCTCTTCCAGCGGTCAACGCTGACCACGCCCAGGTTTGGCACCAGGGTAGTGAACGGGTAGTCGGCGACTTTCGGCTTGGCGGCCGAGACCGAACGGATGAAGGTACTCTTGCCGGCGTTCGGCAAGCCCAGCAGGCCGACGTCGGCCAACACCTTCATTTCCATCTTCAGGTCACGCTGCTCACCCGGTTTGCCTGGGGTGGTCTGGCGCGGTGCACGGTTGGTGCTCGACTTGAAACGGGTGTTGCCCAGCCCGTGCCAGCCACCTTGCGCGACCATCAGCTTCTGGCCGGGGGTGACCAGGTCACCGATCACTTCCTGCGTGGAAGCATCGATCACGGTGGTGCCGACCGGCACGCGCAGGAACAGGTCTTCACCCTTCTTGCCGGTGCAGTCGGTGCTACCGCCGTTGGAGCCACGCTGGGCTTCATGGTGACGGGTGTAGCGGTAGTCGACCAGGGTGTTCAGGTTTTCGTCGGCAATCATGTACACCGAGCCGCCGTCACCACCGTCACCGCCGTTAGGGCCGCCGTTCTCGATGAACTTCTCGCGACGGAAGCTCATGCAACCGTTGCCACCGTCACCGGCCTTGACCCGAATGGATACTTCGTCAACAAACTTCATTAAAACCGCCTCTCGTCGGCAGACGAGCTGAATGACTCAAAAACATGAGGCTCTTGCAAAAATGAGCGCGGCGGCCCCGTACGACCGTAGAAACCAACGCCGGCAACCCAGACAAACAGCTTTGCAAGAGGCTCACCACAAACGAAAAAGCCCCGTCGCATGACGGGGCTTCTGGAGCGACGTCGCGATTAAGCGGCGACGATGCTCACGTAACGGCGCATGAACTCGCCTTTCTTCTCGAACTTGATCACGCCTTCGATCTTGGCGAACAAGGTGTGGTCCTTGCCCATGCCAACGCCGTAGCCAGCGTGGAATTCGGTACCGCGCTGACGGACGATGATGTTGCCTGGCTTGATAACCTGGCCGCCATACATCTTCACGCCAAGGCGTTTCGATTCTGAGTCGCGACCGTTACGAGTACTACCACCAGCCTTCTTGTGAGCCATGGTTCAATTCTCCAAATAAATTCAGGGGATCTAGGGGATTAAGCCTGGATGCCGGTGATTTTGATCTCGGTGAACCACTGGCGGTGGCCCATACGCTTCATGTGGTGCTTACGACGACGGAACTTGATGATGCGAACCTTGTCGTGGCGGCCTTGCGAAACGACTTCGGCCACTACTTTAGCGCCAGCAACAACTGGAGCACCGATGGTGACTTCTTCACCGTTGGCGACCAGCAGAACGCGATCGAAGGTCACGGATTCGCCAGTGGCGACTTCCAGTTTTTCGATCTTGAGGAATTCACCTTCAGCGACTTTGTACTGCTTGCCGCCGGTAACGATTACTGCGTAAGACATGGTATTTCTCCGATAATCCTGCTCACCCAGCGCTTTATATGATGAGTATTGGCTGGCATGGCTGCACAGGGCTGGAACGGCCCGGCGCAATTGCGTAAGGCAGGTGCTGCCCAGGAAGTTAGGGTGCGCGATTGTACGCAACCGCGGTTTTGCTTGCAAGTGCCGCCCCCGGCCTGCGGGCACCGCGCCTTGACACACCGGGACCCGCGACCTAGCATGCCGCGCAACCTCACTGGAGCAGCCGATGCAACCCCAAACCTTCTACCGCGCGGTGGCTGATGATTTCAGCGCCGTCGACGAGATCATCAAGAAGCAGCTGACCTCGCGCGTGCCGCTGGTATCGAAGATCGGCGACTATATCACGTCCGCCGGTGGCAAGCGCCTGCGTCCCCTGCTGGTACTGCTGTGTGGCAAGGCCCTGGGCCGCGAAGGCGACGACCTGCGCCTGCTGGCCGCCACCATCGAATTCCTGCACACCGCCACCCTGCTGCACGACGACGTGGTCGACATGTCCGGCATGCGCCGTGGCCGCTCTACCGCCAATGCCCTGTGGGGCAACGCGCCGAGCGTACTGGTGGGCGACTTCCTTTATTCGCGCTCGTTCGAAATGATGGTCGAGCTGGGCTCGATGCCGGTCATGCAGATCCTGTCCAAGGCCACCCGGGTGATTGCCGAAGGTGAAGTGCTGCAGCTGTCGCGCGTACGCGACGCCAGCACCACCGAGGAAGTCTACATGGAGGTCATTCGCGGCAAGACGGCGATGCTGTTCGAAGCTTCTACCCACAGTGCTGCGGCGCTGGCCCAGGCCACCGACGAGCAGCGCGAAGCCCTGCGTACCTTTGGCGACCATCTGGGCGTGGCCTTCCAGCTGGTCGACGACCTGCTGGACTACAAGGGTGACTCGCAGACCCTGGGCAAGAACGTCGGTGACGACCTGGCCGAGGGCAAACCTACCCTGCCGCTGATCTACACCATGCGCGAAGGCACTGCCGAGCAGGCGGCGCTGGTACGCCAGGCGATCCAGAAGGGTGGCCTGGAAGATCTGGAACAGATTCGCGTTGCGGTCGAAGAATCGGGCGCACTGAAATACACCGCCGAGCTGGCGCGCGATTACGTGAAACGCGCCATCGCCTGCCTCGAAGTGCTGCCTGCCAGTGAGTACCGGGATGCGCTGGTTGAACTGAGCGAGTTTGCGGTCGCGCGTACGCACTGACAGACCGAGTCGTCTTCATTCGCGGGCAAGCCCGCTCCTGCACCATTTGTGGGGAGCGCGCTTGCCCGTGGTGCTTTTTGTCCGGACATAATCACTTCCGGAAAAATACCTTTTACAATGTGGGCTTTTAACCGCCCGTCTGTTTGTTTGAGGAACCGAAGTGAGCACTCTGCCACCCTGCCCGAAATGCAACTCCGAATACACCTATGAGGATGGCACTCTGCTTATCTGCCCTGAATGCGCCCATGAGTGGTCGGCCAGCGGCGATGCCGAGGCGGCCAGCGACGATGTGGTGAAGAAAGATTCGGTCGGCAACATCCTGCAAGACGGTGACACCGTCACCGTGATCAAGGACCTCAAGGTCAAGGGTTCGTCCCTGGTGGTCAAGGTTGGCACCAAGGTCAAGAACATCCGCCTGTGCGACGGCGACCACGACATCGACTGCAAAATCGACGGCATCGGCGCCATGAAGCTGAAGTCCGAGTTCGTCCGCAAAGTCTGATCAGGCAAAAAACCGCCAATTGGCGCTTGCTATTCTGGTAATAAGAATTATTCTCATTGGAATTGCTGTCCAAGGAGAATAGCCATGACTTATCTGATCGACGCCTGGCTGGAACGCCCTCACCCCTACCTGCGCATTCTTCATCGGGAAACCGGCGAAGTGTGCGCGGTGCTTGAAGAAGAAGCCCTCGACGAACTGCGTGACCAGGGTGACCTGGACATGAGCGGGCTGAATTCGAGTGAACCGGGGGTGCTCAAGGAACTGGTACGGAATCTGTTTCTGTTCTGCTATGCGCGGGCGTTGCGCCCTGGGGGGACAGACTGGAATTGAGGCCGGCAGGGCCGGCCTCCAGGGCATTACAGAACGTCGAGCAGCTCGACGTCGAACACCAGAACGCTGTGCGGCGGGATGCTGCCAACGCCTTGGGCGCCGTAAGCCAGCTCGCTTGGCACGTACAGGCGCCATTTGCTGCCAGCGTTCATCAGCTGCAGGGCTTCGGTCCAGCCAGCGATCACGCCGCCTACCGGGAATTCAGCCGGCTGGCCACGCTCGTAGGAGCTGTCGAACACGGTGCCGTCGATCAGGGTGCCGTGGTAGTGCGTACGCACGTTGTCTTCGCGGGTCGGCTTGGCGCCTTCACCAGCGGTCAGCACTTCGAACTGCAGGCCCGAAGCCAGCGTGGTGATGCCTTCACGCTTGGCGTTCTCGACCAGGAACTCCTTGCCAGCAGCAGCAGCGGCTTCGGCCTTGGCTGCAGCTTCGGCTTGCATCACCTCGCGGATGACCTTGAAGCTGGCCGACAGGTCGGCTTCGCTGACGCGGCTGTCGGCACCGTTGAAGGCGTCGGTCAGGCCGGCCAGGATGGCTTCCAGGCTAACGCCTGGTGGCGGGTTGTCGCGCAGCTGGCCGCCCAGCTGACGGCCGATACCGTAGCTGACGCGCGTTTCGTCGGTAGACAGGTTGAGTTCGGACATTGTCGTGCTCCACTGCAGGGCGCAATGCAGCCGCGCCCTTGATAAAAAGGGCGAGCAGCCTAGCACACTGGGGCGCTGCGAGCAGCTACCAGGCCGAACGCTGGGAAATCGGCACCTTCAGGTCTTCTTCCGGGTGCGTACCCATGCCGCACATTTCGTCCTGCACCGACCAGTGCACCAGGTTCATCGAGACCATGGGGATGGTTTGCAGCAACTTGCGCGCATCCTCCACCGAGTGCACGCGCAAGCGTTCACCGCGGGTATCGGACAGGGGGTGAGGATGGCCTTTGACCCGGGCCTCGAGCAGGTAGTCACCGCCTTCGATAGCGATCAGGTTCAGTTCGTCGACATGGCCAGCCCTGGCCTCGGTATTGAGCTGATGCAGGTTCATGAGAGCACCTCGCGATGGGAACCACGCATGAGAGCTCATTTTTTGTACAGGAAGGGAGAATGCGCAAGGCATGACTGACGCCACTCGTCAGTTGAGCCTAGATCTCTGTGGGAGCGGGCGTGCCCGCGAAGCAGGCCACGCGATGGCTGGCACCGGCTTTGCCGGTGTTCGCGGGCAAGCCCGTTCCCACAGGAGTTGCAGTGAGGCCTGGCGGGACTCAGTGCTTGGTCAGCTTGTCCAGGTAACCCATGCAGAACGCCGAGACCACGAAGGTCATGTGGATGATCACGTACCACATCAGGTAATCGGTGGAGATGTTCTGCGCATCCATGAACACCCGCAGCAGGTGAATGGAGGAAATCGCCACGATCGACGCGGCAACCTTCATCTTCAGCGACGAGGAATCCATCTTGCCCAGCCAGTTGAGCTTTTCCTTGCTTTCATCGATGTCCAGTTGCGAGACGAAGTTCTCGTAGCCGGAAATCATCACCATCACCAGCAGGCCACCAACCAGCGACATGTCGATCAGTGACAGGATCACCAGGATCAGGTCAGCTTCGCTCAACGCAAAGACATTGGGCAGGACGTGGACCACTTCCTGGAAAAATTTCAGCGCCAGGGCCAGCAGGCCGAGGGACAAGCCGAAGTAGATCGGTGCGAGCAGCCAGCGCGAGGCATACATCGCGTTTTCGAGGATACGTTCCATGAAGTTCAGGACTCATCAGGTGACTAAAAAAGCGACGGCGAGTATAGCCAGCCACCTGTTACAGCAAAAGCCCGGGGGCTGCTCCGCAGCCTGATCGCGACACAAGGCCACACTCCCACAGCAAGCCGATGCTGTACCTGTGGGAGCGGCCTTGTGTCGCGATGGGCCGCAAAGCGGCCCCGGCATTCTTCAGGTCTCAGGATGAAACTGGTAATCCCCCAGGTTGCGACACCGCTCACCATTGATCCGCCGCAACTGCGCCTGCAAATGCAGACACCAGATCTGCGGGTCATCGGCCACCTGATAACCATGCATGGTCAGGCTGTCGACGATGGCATTGAGCACCGATTCAGCCACCAGTGGCCCATGAAACGGGCCCTGCGCCTTGATCGCGGAGGGTTGTTCACCGGCCATGCCGGCGGCGAACAGCAGGGTCCACATGCCGTTATCCCCGGCCAGTGGACGAATGCTGCATTCGATACGGGTCACCAGGCCCAGGCACTGGCGTGTGAGGCTGAGGTTGCGCATGGCCGCGTCCCCTCCAATGAGCCTTGTTCAGCCCGAAACCCTCAGGCTGTTTCCATCCTGAACGCTGTACCGTCCTTAAGTTCCAGCATAGAGGAACAGTACAGAAAGATGGAAAACTGGCGCT
This sequence comes from Pseudomonas sp. GD03862, assembly GCF_029840855.1. Taxonomy (NCBI): domain Bacteria; kingdom Pseudomonadati; phylum Pseudomonadota; class Gammaproteobacteria; order Pseudomonadales; family Pseudomonadaceae; genus Pseudomonas; species Pseudomonas sp. GD03862. The sequence continues at coordinate 78,372 of NZ_JAOCDI010000025.1, read as the reverse complement.
GAACGGTAGCACATCGCCGCCAGCGCCAGTTTATTGACTCAGGCCGGTTTGGCCTGGGCAATCACCTCTTCCAGGCGTTCCTTTTCTGCCTTCTCGATGTCTTCCTCGCTGATCATCTCGGCAATTTCACGCAGGCGTTCCACCACCCGAGCATTGACGCTGCCCTCGGTGAACAGCCCCTTGTCGTCGAGTACACCGGCCTCCTCCCCTACCAGCAGGCTCAGTGCCTCATCAGCCTGGCTGACCGCGTAGACGTGGAACATGCCGTTCTCCACCGCCTGCAACACACGCTCGTCAAGCATCAGGGTGGCGACGTTGGCACGCGGAATGATCACCCCCTGCTCACCGGTCAGGCCACGCGCCTCGCAAAGGCGGAAGAAGCCCTCGATCTTCTCGTTCACTCCACCCACCGCCTGCACTTCACCAAACTGGTTGATGGAGCCTGTGATGGCGAAGCACTGCTTGAGCGGCGTGCGCGACAAGGCCGAGATCAGCGTGCAGGCTTCGCCCAGCGAGGCGCTGTCGCCGTCCACGTAGCCGTAGGACTGCTCCAGGGCGATGCTCGCGGAGATCGCCAGCGGGAACTCCTGGGCATAGCGGCTGCCCAGGTAACCGGTGAGGATCATCACCCCTTTGGAGTGGATCGGCTGGCCAAGGTTGACCTCACGCTCGATATCGACAATACCGCTGCCGCCCGGGTAGACGGTGGCCGAAATACGCGCGGGCATGCCGAACGCCGAGTCACCCACTTCCAGCACGGTCAGGCCGTTGCACTTGCCGATGGCCGCGCCTTCTGTGTCGATCAGGATGATGCCAGCGAGCATGTCGTCCAGCACCCGTTGCGACACACGGCCGGTACGGGTGGCCTTGGCCTTCAGCGCCCGCTCGATGTGACCCGCATCGGTCATTTCATCACTGGCCAGCTGGCGAATGAAATCAGCCTCGCTGACCAGCTGGAACAGGTCGCCGATACGCGCCGACAGACGTGACTGGTTTTCAGCCAGACGCGCACTGTAGGTGGCCAGACGCGCCACCGCGTCACTGGTCAGCGGCGCCATGCCCTCTTCGTTGGTGCGGGTGCGCAACAGCTGGGCGAACTGCTCCAGGTTCTCGTCGACCATCGGCATGTCTTCATCGAAGTCCACCAGCACGCGGAACATCTCCTGGAAGTCCGGGTCGTGGTCCTGCAGCGCGTAGTACAGCTGGCGCGAACCGATGATCACCAGCTTGACGTTCAGCGGAATCACCTGCGGCTGCAGGCTGACAGTGGCAACACGGCCCAGCTCACCGATCGGCGACTCCATCTTCAGCTTGCGCGACTGCAGCGCACGCTTGAGCGCGTCCCATACGAACGGCTCGCCCAGCATTTTCTCGGCTTCCAGAATCAGGAAGCCGCCGTTGGCCCGGTGCAGCGCGCCTGGGCGCAGTTGGCGATAGGAGGTATACAGCGCACCTTGGTCGGTGCTGTATTCGATACGGCCAAACAAATTGTCGTAGGTCGGGTGCGGCTCGAACACCACCGGCGCACCACCATCAGCGTGATGGCCCACCACCAGGCTGGGCGCGTACTGCTCTTCGAGCAGCTTGCGGGCCACGGCGTCGGACTTGCTGTCATCGACCAGTTGCTCGACCAACGTACGCAACAGGTTCAATTGCACCGATTGCAGGTAGGCGCAAACCGCCGCGTTTTCGGCGTACTTTTCCGACAGCGGCGCCAGCAACGGCTGCAGTGCCAAGGTGATGGTTTCTTCGTTGAGCTGGCGCAGCTGGTTGTTCGATTCGCGCTTCCATTGCGGCAGGCTGGCCAGCTCTTCGTTGAGGCGCTCCTCAAGCAGGGCAATGTCCTCGTGGAACTGCTCGCGCACCTCTTCCGGCAATTGGGCAAACTCTGCTTCATCCAGCGCCTTGCCATCCGCCATTGGCGTGAAGGCGACGTTGCTGGCATCGCGGTACAAGGCCACGTCCTTTTCCAGCGACGCGCGCTCGATCACATCCAGAGCGCGGTCATAACGCTGGTTGAAAGCGCGGTCGATGGCGCCCTTCTTCTGCTGGTAGGACGGGTGTTCGAACACCGCCGGGAACGTCGACAGCAGGTTGTCGATCAATCCGCCCATGTCGCTGATGAACTCGGCGGCGCTTCCGGACGGCAGCTCCAGTGCACGTGGTTCACGGGTGTCGTCGAAGTGGTTGACGTAGACCCAGTCGGCCGGGGTCTGCTGGCGCTTGCCCTCGGCCTTGAGGTAGCGCTTGACGAACGAGAAGCGCCCGGTGCCGGGCTCGCCCATCACATACACATTGTAACCAGGACGCGGCATGGCCACGCCAAACTGCAGGGCCTCGACAGCACGTTCCTGGCCCAGAACTCCGCGAAACGGCTCCAGATCGTCGGTATGGGTAAAAGCAAACTGCTCGGGGGAGAAACGCCGGGTCAGGGCTTCAGGCGCAAGACGCAGGCGCGCAGCGACAGGATCGGGCATTGGGTTTCCTTACTTCGGCGGGGCAGATACGCAGCATTCTGGCGCTGCCCGCGCGCGCCTTGCAAGGCTCCACGGGACTTTATGTCGCAGCCGGTGCAGTCTTGTGACAGCAAATTTTTCGCAATCAACAACGCAACCTTTAGATCGTGCCTAAACTCCAAGCTGCGCGGGTGGGTGAAAAGCTTTCCCGACCTGGCAACCGAGTTGCCAGAAACCCTGACCCTTGGTTAAGACAAAGAGAACAAATGCTATGAAACGGATTCTTCTGGGTACTCTGTTCACCGTGGTCTCGCTGAACGCCATGGCCGAAGCGCCAGGCGGCCCGAACTGCGGCTGGGGCAACATGCTGTTCGAAGGCCAGCGCGGCACGCCGGCACACTTCCTGGCCTCTACCACCAACGGCACCTCCGGTAACGCCACCTTCGGCATGACCTCCGGCACCAACGGCTGCTCGACCAAGGCTTCGCTGACCTACGGCGGCAAGTCCTGGTTCGCCATGAACGGCATGATGAACGAGCTTTCCGAAGACATGGCCATGGGCCAGGGCGAAGCACTGACCACCTATGCCGTCGTTCTCGGCGTAGCACCGGAGGACCGCAGCTACTTCAACTCGGTCACCCACCAGCACTTCAACCAGATCTTCAGCAGCGCCGACGTCACTGCCGAAACTGTCCACAGCAACACCCTGGCCGTTCTGAAGAGCGACCCCCGCCTGGCCAAATACGCTACCGAGGCCTAAGCACAGCTGCTCCCGCCCCACCCGGGGCGGGTTTCGCCTTTTTCGGCATCGTCAAGAAGTAGTTGCCCGATATGCTCAAACGCTTCGCTTGCCTGGCGCTGTGTGCCTGCGCCCCTGTTCATGCCGCCCCTGTGCTGGATCCAGGCCGTCTCCAGCAATTGGCCAATACCCCCTACTGGCTCGCCATTGGACATTACGAAACCGCCAAGCTCGGCGGCTGGCGCAGCTATGTGGATGATGATGCGTTCTTCCTCGCCGAAGATGGCGCGCACCATCCGGACCAGGAACTCAAGGCTACGGTCGCTGCGCTGTATGCCCCGGCCAGCCTCGGTGACAAGCACGCCCAGTGCGTATTCCCCGCTCGCACCCGCTGGCTGCGCGAACAGCTCGACCTGCAAGACTTGCCACAACCGGACTGCCAGGAATTCAAGACCTGGTACCAGTCGATCGACCCGCACAGCGCCGCGTTGATCTTCCCGGCAGCCTACCTGAACAGCCCGTCGTCGATGTTCGGGCACACCCTGCTGCGCATCGACCAGTCCAACACCCGCAGCGACGACACCACGCTGCTGAGCTACGCCATCAACTTCGGTGCCTATATCGAAGGCAGCGACAACAGCATCCTGTACGCCTGGAAAGGCCTGATGGGCGGCTACCCGGGGCTGTTCGCGCTGATGCCCTACCAGGAAAAACTGTCCGAATACCGCAGCCTGGAAAACCGCGACCTGTGGGAATACCAGCTGGACCTGACCCCCGAAGAAACCGGACGTATGGTCGAGCATGTGTGGGAGCTGAAGCAGATCCAGTTCGACTACTTCTTCTTCGACGAAAACTGCTCGTATCGCCTGCTGGAGCTGCTGCAAGTGGCCCGGCCGAGCCTGGACCTGACGTCTCAATTCCCGCTGACCGCCATTCCCACCGACACGGTGAAAGCCGTGAAGCAGTCCGGCCTGGTCGCCAGCGAAACTTACCGCCCTTCTCGCGAACGTGAATTGCTGGCCAGGGCCGAGCCACTCGACCACGACGAAAAGCGCCAGGTGCTGGCTGTAAGCGCCGACACTGCGCAACTGCAAAGCCCAGAATTCCAGGCCCTGCCTCGCGAACGCCAAGCGTTGGTGCAAGATGCCGCGTATCGCCTTGAACGCTATCGGGCCAATGGCCAGGAACGCGACCCAGGGCAGGCCAAACGCAGCTTCGAGTTGCTGCGGGCGATCAACAGCAACCCGCCGCCGCCCCTGCAGATCGAGCGCCCCGGCCTGCCCGAAGATGGCCATGACTCGCGCACCTGGCAACTGGGCGTGGGCACCCGTGAAGACCGCGCCTACGCCGAATATGGCTTGCGCATGGCCTACCACGACCTGAATGACAACGCCTATGGCTTCCCGCTGGGCGCACAGATCGAAATCCTGCAATTGAAGCTGCGCCAGTACGAAGGCAACGATTGGCAGGTGCAGCGCCTGGACCTGGCCACCATCCGTTCACTGACACCCCGTAACGAGCTGCTCAAGCCTTGGTCATGGCAAGTGGCCGGCGGGCTGGAGCGGGTGCCGGGCAAGCATGATGACGAAGTGCTGGTGAGCCATGTGAATGGCGGTGCTGGCGGCACCTGGCAGCTGGCCGACGGTTTGCTGGGGTTTGCCTTGGGCACGGTGCGGGTCGAGCATCACAACGACTTCGCTCAGTTCATTGCCCCGGCGGCTGGCTTCAATGGCGGGCTGCTGTGGCGCAATGGGCTAGGCAACATGACGCTGGAGGCCAAGGGCGATTACTTCACCAACGGCGAAGTACGTCGCAGTGTAAGCCTGAACCAGCAGTGGGAGATCAGCCAGAACCTTGGGCTTCGGTTGAGTGCCTCGCGGGAGTTCAGCCACCTGGCTACGGCGCAAAACGAGGTGATGCTGGAGCTGAAGTGGTATCACTACTGAGGCCGCTCTGCGGCCTTTCGCGGGCACGCCCGCTCCCACAAGCCCCCACAAGATCCGTGGCCTGTGCAAGTACCTGTGGAAGCGGGCTTGCCCGCGAATTGGCCAGTCAGGCTAGTAAAGCAGTGTGACTGAACCAACTCTTTGACACTGTTTTGACACCTACCCGACAAACCGCCACCTAGACTTCCCATCATCAACTGGAGGGCTTTGTGGCTATGTCGCGGTACTGGTTCGGCGTGTGCATTGCGTTGTTGCTGTCGGGTTGCGAAACCACCCACGAGCAGATGGTCAACCACGGTTACCCTCCTGCCTATGCGGATGGCTTCCAGGACGGCTGCAGCAGTGGCCGCCAGGCGGCCGGGCTGATGGTGGGCAACTTCCGCAAGAACGTACCGCGCTACCTGCACGAGCGTCAGTACGAAACCGGCTGGGACGATGGCTTTCGCCAGTGTCATGCCATGCAGAACAGCGAAGAACAGCGCCAATACCACGAGCGCTTCTGGGACCAGCGTGACCGCGAGTGGGAGCAGGAAAAGGACCGCGGCGCTGCCAAGGCCTATCGCCACAATTGAGTCGCAAACGGACATTCCTTTAAACCGGCGGCCTGCCATGATGGTCTCATGCACAAGGAGGCCCTACATGAGCCGAGCATTCGTCAACGAAGACCAAGCCGCCGACCAGGCCGACCAGCCGGTCGAGCGGCGCATCAGCGAACAGCCCAACTATGTGACGGCCAGCGGCCTGCGCCAGCTGCAAACGCGTGTGGCCGAGCTGAATGCCTTGCGCAGCGAACTGCAGGCGCAGGGCGAACGGGGTGACAAACAACGGCTGGCCGATACCGAGCGGGATCTGCGCTACTTCAGCGCGCGGGTGCAAAGCGCCCAGGTGGTACCCGCGGCGACTTCCCATAGCAAGGTACAGATTGGTAGCCGGGTGCGGTTTGTCGACGCGCAGGACCAGGAGCAGGTGGTGCAGCTGGTGGGCGAGGATGAGGCGGATGCCGGGCGGGGGTTGATCAACTGGGGTTCGCCATTGGGGCGGGCGTTGCTCGGGGCTGGGCCGGGTGATGAGGTGGTCTGGCGGCGGCCGGTGGGGGAACAGGTGATAGAGGTGGTTGAGATTCTGGGTGAGGGTTGAGGGCCCTGGGGCTGCTTTGCAGCCCATCGCGACGCAAGGCCGCTCCCACAGGGCCTTGACTGCCCCCAAGGGTTGGATGGGTGTCCAACTTCTCGGGTGCAGTCCAGCCTGTGGGAGCGGCCTTGTGTCGCGATGGACCGCAAAGCGGCCCCCTACGGTCTCAGATCAGACCACGCCCTGAGCCAGCATCGCATCAGCCACTTTCACGAAGCCCGCGATGTTCGCCCCCTTGACGTAGTTGATCCGGCCATCAGCCTCTTCACCGTAGTGCACGCATGCATGGTGAATCGACTGCATGATGTTGTGCAGCTTGCTGTCCACTTCACCGGCCGTCCACAGCAGGCGCATGGCATTCTGCGACATTTCCAGGCCCGACACAGCTACGCCGCCCGCATTGGAGGCCTTGCCCGGGGCGTACAGAATGCCGGCGTCCAGGAAAATATCCACAGCCTCGAGGGTAGTCGGCATGTTGGCGCCTTCGGCCACACAGATACAGCCGTTACGCAGCAAGGTGCGGGCATCTTCGGCGCCCAGCTCGTTCTGGGTGGCGCATGGCAGGGCGATGTCGCACGGCAGGCTCCACGGGGTCTGGCCCTTGCGGAACTCCAGGCCGAATTGCCCGGCCAGCTCGCTGATACGCCCGCGCTTGACGTTTTTCAGCTCCATCAAGGCGTCCCACTGGGCGTCGGTCAGACCGGCTTCTGCATACAAGGTACCTTCAGAGTCAGACAGCGAGATCACCTTGCCGCCCAGGTCCATGACCTTACGCGCAGCATACTGGGCGACGTTGCCCGAACCAGACACCGCCACGCGGCGGCCGTCGATACGCTTGTCCTGACGCTTGAGCATTTCTTCGGCGAAGTAAACGCAGCCATAGCCGGTGGCTTCCGGGCGGATCAGGCTGCCGCCATAGGTCATGCCCTTGCCGGTCAACACCGAGGTGAACTGGTTGGCCAGACGCTTGTACTGGCCGAACAAGAAGCCGATTTCGCGGGCACCCACGCCGATGTCACCGGCCGGTACGTCGCAGTCGGCGCCGATGTGGCGATACAGCTCGCTCATGAACGCCTGGCAGAAGCGCATCACTTCGGCGTCGCTCTTGCCTTTCGGGTCAAAGTCCGAGCCGCCCTTGCCGCCGCCCATGGGCAGCGAGGTCAGCGAGTTCTTGAACACCTGCTCGAACGCCAGGAACTTCAGCACGCTGAGGTTCACCGACGGGTGGAAACGCAGCCCGCCCTTGTACGGGCCAATGGCACTGCTCATCTGAATGCGGTAGCCGCGGTTGACCTGCACCTTGCCCTGGTCATCGACCCAGGAGACGCGGAACAGTACGGCGCGCTCGGGCTCGACCATGCGCTCGAGGATGCCGGACTGCAGATAGTGGGGGTTGGCTTCAAGGAATGGCCACAGGGTGCGCAGCACCTCTTCCACCGCCTGGTGGAATTCCGGCTGGCCTGGGTCACGCTGCTTTAGGCGTGCAAGGAAATTATCGACAGATTCGATCATGGTAGACATCTCACCAAGAGGATTGGACTTATTGGTTTTTTTCAGAAATGTACCAAGAAGCAATCGCACCGGAATAGGGCGAAATGTCGTTTTTTTGAAATTATTTGGTGCGTTTTATGTAAGTGTATACAAAATACACCTTCGCTTCGCCCTTTATAGCGGTCCGCCAGGCACAAAAATGGGGCCACTTGGGGCCCCATTCTTGTGCATCAGAAAACCGGCTTACTGAGCCAGTTTCTTGTGCCGTACACGGTGCGGCTGGGCTGCAGCATCACCCAGACGCTTCTTGCGGTCGGCTTCGTACTCGGTGTAGTTACCTTCGAAGAACACCACGTTCGAGTCGTCTTCGTACGCCAGGATGTGGGTAGCCACACGGTCCAGGAACCAACGGTCGTGGGAAATCACGATCGCGGCGCCCGGGAAGTCCAGCAGGGCTTCTTCCAGCGAACGCAAGGTTTCGACGTCGAGGTCGTTGGACGGTTCGTCGAGCAGCAGAACGTTACCGCCTTCCTTCAGGGTCAGGGCCAGGTGCAGGCGGCCACGCTCACCACCGGACAGGTCCTTGACGAACTTTTGCTGATCGCCACCTTTGAAGTTGAAGCGGCCAACGTAGGTACGCGAAGGGATCTCGTAGTTGCCGATGCGGATCTGGTCGGAACCGTCGGAGATCTGCTGGAACACGGTCTTGGCGCCGTCCAGGTCCTCGCGGCTCTGGTCCACACAGGCCAACTGCACGGTTTCACCGATCTCGATGCTGCCCGAGTCCGGCTGCTCCTTGCCCATCAACATGCGGAACAGGGTCGACTTACCGGCACCGTTACCACCGATCACGCCAACGATGGCGCCTTTGGGCATGGAGAACGACAGGTTGTCGATCAGCACACGGTCGCCGTAGCCCTTGGTGACGTTCTTGAACTCGATAACCTTGTCACCCAGGCGCGGACCGGCCGGGATGTAGATTTCGTTGGTTTCGCTGCGTTTCTGGAATTCCTGCGACTGCATTTCTTCAAAGCGCTGCAGACGGGCCTTGGACTTGGACTGGCGGGCTTTGGCGCCTTTGCGCACCCACTCCAGTTCCTCTTTCATGGCCTTCTCGTGGGCGCTCTGCTGCTTGGATTCCTGCGCCAGACGCTCCGACTTGGCTTCCAGCCAGCCCGAGTAGTTGCCTTCGTACGGGATGCCGGCGCCGCGGTCCAGCTCCAGGATCCAGCCGGCGACGTTGTCGAGGAAGTAACGGTCGTGGGTAATGGCGACCACGGTGCCCGGGAAGTCGTGCAGGAAGCGCTCCAGCCAGGCCACCGAGTCGGCGTCCAGGTGGTTGGTCGGTTCGTCGAGCAGCAGCATGTCGGGTGCCGACAGCAGCAGGCGGCACAGGGCCACACGGCGCTTCTCACCACCGGACAGGTGTTCGATGCGCGCATCCCAGGCCGGCAGGCGCAGGGCGTCGGCAGCGACGTCCAGCTGGCGCTCCAGGTTGTGGCCATCGGCGGCCTGCAGGATGGCTTCCAGCTTGGCCTGCTCGGCGGCCAGCTTGTCGAAGTCGGCATCCGGCTCGGCGTAGGCCGCGTAGACCTCGTCCAGGCGGGCCTGGGCGTCCTTGATTACGCTGACCGCTTCCTCGACCACTTCACGCACGGTCTTGGTTGGGTCCAGTTGCGGTTCCTGTGGCAGGTAACCCACGTTGATGTCGGGCATCGGACGGGCTTCGCCGTCGAATTCCTTGTCGACGCCCGCCATGATCCGCAGCAGGGTCGATTTACCGGCGCCGTTCAGGCCAAGTACGCCAATCTTGGCGCCTGGGAAGAACGACAGGGAAATGTTCTTGAGAATTTCCCGCTTCGGCGGCACGACCTTGCTCAGCCGATGCATGGTGTAGACGTATTGAGCCAAAACCAAGCCCTCTAATCAGATAGGTAAAGACATCGCCGATCGCCCCGGCACGCGGTGGCCAGTGGGATGTGTTTACGGGGTGTCATTGAACAAAGTCGACCATTCTACGCCAACGCGCGGCGTTGCATAGGAGGGGCCGATGGTGGGGTGTGATCAGTGCGGTCACTGGGATGAATTCATTGCCTGTGCCGGCCTCTTCGCGGGCATGCCCGCTCCCACAGTGTCACCACAGAGTCTGAAGAATCCGCGATTCCTGTGGGAGCGGGCGAGCCCGCGAAAGGGCCGGCACAGCAGCCGAAGAGGCTCAGACGTGACGCTGTTTGGCCTTGCCCCGTGGCAGGCGGCAACGGTCGCCCTGCTCGGCCAGGCGCGCGGCCCAGGCGGACTTCACGCTGAAGCCGCCGCTGCGGGCAGGTTGCTGCTCGGCCGCCTTGGCCGGTTTGCCAGGTGCAGGCGCAGTGCTGACCACCTTGGCTGCCGGCTTGGCCGCCGCCACTGCAACAGCCGGCTCTGCTGCCACCTTGGCGGTCTTGCGCAGTTCAGCCAGCGATGGGGCCTTGCTTTTTGCGGCAGCGGCCGCCTCGGGTTTGCCCAGCGAACGCTGGCAAGACTTGCAGGATACGTCCTCGGTCACGGCAGTGCTGACAAGGGTCTGACTGCTGCGCCCGCAGGCGGAATCGAGGCCATTGGAGGAAAAGTGAGTAACCAAAACCGAACATCTCCGATGCGTTGTCATGTGAAGCGGGCGCTATTCTCGCACAGGTTACAGGGGCTTGCCGAACCACCGGGCAGCCACCATCGGTCAACATGGCTGGCACTTCGCCATAATCCGAGGCATGCTAGCCGGTTTCGGGTGTCCGGCCTTATAGTGCGCCACCGCGGTGCGCAAGCCGGGCGCCGGCACGCACCGTGCACGATCATTCCCTGCCATCGCCAGCCCAATCGCAGGATCAACGCTTGACCAACCTTACTCATCCGTCGTCATTGCGTTCCGCCCCACAAGCACCCGCGACTCTCCTGCGCGGGTCGATCAAGGGTGCGCTGGCGCTGCTGGCCCTGATCCTGCTGGGCCTGCTGCTGTGGCAGCTATTCGCCCAGTTCAAACATACTCAGGCCGACTTGCGCAAACAGAGCCTGGACGCCTCTGCGGAACTGGCCGACCACCTGAGCCTGAACATGGCGCTCAAGGCGCAGCAGGCCGTGAACGTGGTGCAACCCTACCCAGATGCCCCCACCCCTGCCGCCCTGCCCAGCCTGCTCGGCACCCTACGCCAGCGCCTCCCCGCCCTGCAGAGCGCGGCCTGGCTGGACAACACCGGGCAACTGCGCGCCGACAGCCTGGCAGGCAGCCCCGACCGCAAGCTGTTTGATGAGTTGCTTGCACTTAGCCAGGGACGCCCGTACTTCTTCACCAATTCGGCCGACAACCACATCCTGTATCTGCTGCTGCGCCAGGATGCCGCACAGGGTCACGGCTACTGGCTACTGCGCCTGTCACCGGACTATTACCGCGAGCTCACCCTCCACCTGAAGGGTAGTGGGCACCCGCAGTGGCTGCTGGAGAACAGCCGCAGCGGCGAAGTGCTGCTGCGCAATGTCGCAACCGATACCAGCGACGAGCCGCTGCAAAGCGTGATGCTGGCCTTTATCGAAAACAGCACCTGGCAGCTACACGGCCTGTTCGACGCCAAACTGGCCCGGCAAACGTTGTTGCCGGCGCTGATCGGCAAATGCCTGCTGGTACTGTTCTGCGCCCTGCTGCCGGTACTGGCGCTGATCAACATGCGGCGCCGCCAGCGGGCGCTGCAGGAAGACCGCAGGCGCTATCAGGAAATTTTTGAAGGCACCGGCGTGGCCCTGTGCGTGCTCGACCTGTCCAGCCTGCCCGGTCAGCTCGATCGCTACCACCTGCGCAACCGGGCCGCACTCAAGCACAGCCTGGCGCTGGACCCGAACCTGCGCCGCTCGCTGCTGCTGGAGCTGAAGATCACCGAGGTCAACCAAGTGGCGCGCCAGCTGCTGAACATCGACTGCCACGAAGGGGCCTGGCAGCGGCTGATCGATGGCACTGGCGACAGCCGCGACAGCATTGGCATGCAACTGATCGATGCACTGATCGAACAACGCCCGTTGCTGGAGCTGGAAGTGCGTCTGCCGACACCCCAGGGAGACGAGCTGCACCTGTGGCTGATGGCTCGCCTGCCGCTGCAGCGTCGTGATTACCAGGCGGTGATCCTCAGCATCAGCGATATCACCAGCCGCAAACAGGTGGAGCTGTCGCTACTGGAACGCGAAAGCTTCTGGTCGGACGTGGTACGCACCGTACCCGACCAGTTGTATGTGCAGGATGTGCCGAGCCAGCGGATGATCTTCAGCAACCGCCACCTCGGCCAGACCCTGGGCTACGACCGCACCGAGCTGGCACAGATGGGCGACCGCTTCTGGGAGCTGCTGCTGCACCCCGAGGACGCCGCACACTACCAGGCACTGCGCCGTCAACAGCGCGACAACTGTCATGACCAACCGCTGCACTGCCAGCTGCGCTTCCGCCACCGCGACGGAAGCTGGCGCTGCTACGACATCCGCGAGCAGGTGCTGACCCGCAACGCCGAAGGCCTGGTGACGCGCATCATCGGTGTGGGCAAGGATGTGACCGTTCAGATCGAGGCCAGCCAGTCGCTACGTGACAGCGAGCAACGCTACCGCATGCTCGCCGAAAGCATCAGCGACGTGATCTTTTCCACCGACAACCAGCTCAAGCTCAATTATGTCAGCCCCTCGGTACAGAGCGTGCTGGGCTACCAGGCCGACTGGATCTTCGCCAACGGCTGGCAGTCGATCGTCGCCAACCCGGCCCAGCTCACCGGCATCTACAGCCTGATGGAGCGTGTCAGCAAGGCCATGGGCGACCCGGCGCAGATGGCGCAACTGTGCAGCCAGTTACCCACCCAACTGTTCCTGTTCGACTGCCTGCGTGCCGATGGCCGCAAGATCCCGATCGAGCTGCGCCTGGTGCTGGTGTGGGACGATGATCAGCGCTTCGAAGGCGTACTCGGGGTGGGCCGCGACATCAGCCAGCAACGCCGTGCCGAAAAAGACCTGCGCATGGCCGCGACCGTATTCGAACATTCCACGTCGGCGATCCTCATCACCGACCCGGCCGGCTATATCGTTCAGGCCAACGAGGCGTTCAGCCGCGTCAGCGGTTACGCCGTCAGTGAAGTGCTCGACCAATTGCCGGGCATGCTCACTGTCGACGAACAGCAGGAAGGCCACCTGCGCTATGTGGTCAAGCAACTGCACCAGCGCGGCAGCTGGGAAGGTGAGGTGTGGCTCAAGCGCCGTGACGGCGACCATTACCCGGCCTGGGTCGGCATCACCGCGGTACTGGACGACGAAGGCGACCTGGCCAGCTATGTGTGCTTCTTCACCGACATCAGCGAACGCAAGGCCAGCGAACAACGCATCCACCGCCTGGCCTACTACGACGCCCTTACCCACCTGCCCAACCGCACACTGTTCCAGGACCGTTTGTACAACGCCCTGCAGCAGGCCGAGCGGCAGAAGGCCTGGGTGGTGCTGATGTTCCTCGACCTCGACCGCTTCAAACCGATCAACGACTCCCTCGGCCATGCGGCCGGCGACCGCATGCTCAAGGACATGGCCCTGCGCCTGCTGGCCTGCGTGGATGACGACGACACGGTGGCACGCATGGGCGGCGACGAGTTCACCCTGTTGCTGCAACCGCGCCCCACCCGTGAAATGGCCCTGAACCGCGCCATCCACGTGGCCGAGAACATCCTCGGCAGCCTGGTGCGGCCGTTCGTGCTGGAAAACCGCGAGTTCTTCGTCACCGCCAGCATCGGCATCGCCCTCAGCCCGCAGGATGGCAGTGAGCTGAGCCAGCTGATGAAGAACGCCGACACCGCCATGTACCACGCCAAGGAACGCGGCAAGAACAACTTCCAGTTCTACCAGGCCGAAATGAACGCCAGCGCCCTGGAGCGCCTGGAGCTGGAAAGCGACCTGCGCCATGCCATGGAGCAGAACGAATTCATCCTCTATTACCAGCCGCAGTTCAGCGGCGACGGCAAGCGCCTGACCGGCGCCGAAGCGCTGCTGCGCTGGCGTCACCCGACCCGAGGCCTGGTGCCGCCGGGCGACTTCATCCCGGTGATCGAGGAACTGGGCCTGGTGGTGGACGTGGGCGACTGGGTGCTGCGTGAGGCCAGCCGCCAGCTCAAGGCCTGGCACAAGGCCAAGGTGCGGGTGCCGAAAGTGTCGGTGAATATTTCGGCGCGGCAGTTCTCCGACGGCCAGCTGGGCACGCGGATTGCCAACATCCTGGATGAAAGCGGCCTGCCGCCGGCATGCCTGGAGCTGGAGTTGACCGAAAGTATCCTGATGCGCGAGGTAAACGAGGCGCTGCAGATTCTTGCCAGCCTGAAGAACCTCGGCCTGAGCATTGCGGTAGACGACTTCGGCACCGGCTACTCGTCGCTCAACTACCTCAAGCAGTTCCCCATCGACGTACTGAAGATCGACCGTACCTTCGTCGACGGCCTGCCCGAAGGCGAGCAGGACGCGCAGATTGCCCGGGCGATCATCGCCATGGCCCACAGCCTCAACCTGGCAGTCATCGCCGAGGGCGTGGAAACCCACGAACAGCTGGAGTTTCTGCGCGAGCATGGTTGCGACGAGGTGCAGGGCTATCTGTTCGGGCGGCCGATGCCGGCGCATCAGTTCGAGGCGCAATTCTCCAACGAGACCTTGTTCATGTTCCACTGACCCGCACACAAGGTCCCCGTAGGAGCGGGTTTACCCGCGAACACCGGCCAAGCCGGTGCCATCCACCGCGCCGCCTTCTTCGCGGGTAAACCCGTTCCTACAAGTACGGTGCCGCAACCGAATCCTGCATAAAAAGCGGACCTGCGAGTCAACTCCTGCCCGCGCCCAGCCCAGAAACGGCGCGGGATGCAAGATGAAGCCCATTGGTCTGCGACTTGACGCCACTTCATATGCCAGCCGCGAATCAATCGGTTAGAATGCACACCCAAATTACCCCGATCCTTGAGGACCGCCATGTTCAGCCGTGATTTGACCATTGCCAAGTACGACGCCGAGCTCTTCGAAGCCATGCAGCAAGAAGCTCTGCGCCAGGAAGAGCATATCGAGCTGATCGCTTCGGAAAACTACACCAGCCCGGCAGTCATGGAAGCTCAGGGCTCGGTCCTGACCAACAAGTACGCCGAAGGCTACCCAGGCAAGCGCTACTACGGCGGTTGCGAATACGTCGACGTCGTCGAGCAACTGGCCATCGACCGTGCCAAGGAGCTGTTCGGCGCCGACTACGCCAACGTACAGCCGCACGCTGGCTCCCAGGCCAACGCTGCCGTCTACCTGGCCCTGCTGTCTGCCGGTGACACCATCCTGGGCATGAGCCTGGCCCACGGTGGCCACCTGACCCACGGTGCTTCGGTAAGCTCCTCGGGCAAGCTGTACAACGCCATCCAGTACGGCATCGACGGCAATGGCCTGATCGACTACGACGAAGTCGAGCGCCTGGCTGTCGAGCACAAGCCCAAGATGATCGTTGCCGGCTTCTCGGCCTACTCGCAGGTTCTGGACTTCGCCCGCTTCCGCGCCATCGCCGACAAGGTCGGTGCCTACCTGTTCGTCGACATGGCCCACGTTGCCGGCCTGGTTGCCGCTGGCGTGTACCCGAACCCTGTTCCGTTCGCCGACGTGGTCACCACCACCACCCACAAGACCCTGCGCGGCCCGCGCGGCGGCCTGATCCTGGCCCGTGCCAACGCCGACATCGAGAAGAAGCTGAACTCCGCCGTCTTCCCGGGCGCCCAGGGCGGCCCGCTGGAGCACGTCATCGCTGCCAAGGCCATCTGCTTCAAGGAAGCCCTGCAGCCAGAGTTCAAGGCTTACCAGCAGCAGGTCGTGAAGAACGCCCAGGCCATGGCCAGCGTGTTCATCGAGCGCGGTTTCGACGTGGTTTCCGGTGGCACCCAGAACCACCTGTTCCTGCTGTCGCTGATCAAGCAGGAAATCTCCGGTAAGGATGCTGACGCCGCCCTGGGCAAAGCCTTCATCACCGTCAACAAGAACTCGGTACCGAACGACCCGCGTTCGCCGTTCGTCACCTCGGGCCTGCGTTTCGGCACCCCAGCCGTTACCACCCGTGGTTTCAAGGAAGCCGAGTGCAAGGAACTGGCCGGCTGGATCTGCGACATCCTGGCCGACCTGAACAACGAAGCGGTGATCGACGCCGTTCGTGAGAAGGTCAAGGCCATCTGCAAGAAGCTGCCGGTTTACGGCAACTGATTGGCGCTTGCCTGAAGTGAAAGAGCCCGGCCCAGTGCCGGGCTTTTTCGTGAACGGACCATGAAACCCGTTCGCAGGCCTGATACACATCCTGTGGGAGCGGGCGTGCCCGCGAAGAAGGCTACGCGGTGGATGGCACCGGCTGCGCCGGTGTTCGCGGGCACGCCCGCTCCCACAGGGAATGATTTCGAGCAGCCACGTGCCATCACGTATTACCCTGTTTGACACCACCAACCACAGGCCACACCTTGACCAGAGAGCAACTCGAAACCCGGCAGATCCCCATCTACTTCGCCGCCGTACTGGTCGCTATCGTCTTCGGCCTGCTGGCCAGCGACACTGCGCGCCAGCTTGAAGCCCTGATCACCCCCGCCATCGCCGTGCTGATGTACGCGATGTTCCTGCAAATACCCTTCCTCGACCTGCGCCAGGGCCTGGGTAACCGCCGCTTCATCACGGCCCTGCTACTGGCCAATTTCATTCTCGTTCCGCTGCTTGTCTGGGCCATCACCCGTGGGCTGGTGGAACACCCGGCGATCCTCGTCGGGGCCTTGCTGGTGCTGCTTACGCCCTGCATCGACTACGTGGTGGTGTTCACCCACATTGGCAAAGGCGACTCACGCCTGACCCTGGCCGCAACCCCCCTGTTATTGCTGGCGCAACTGGTACTGCTGCCGGTGTATCTGGCCCTGATGCTGGGTGGCAGCAGCCAGGTGGCAATCTCCATCACCCCGTTCGTGGAAGCCTTCGTGCTGTTGATCGTGTTGCCGATGGCCCTCGCGGTACTCACCAGCGCCGGTGCCCGGCGCTCGCGCGCAATCGCGACCTGGAACGACGCCTGGGCGTGGTTGCCGGTGCCGGCGATGGCCTTGGTGCTGATGGTGGTGATCGCTTCGCAGATTGCCGTGGTACTGCGTGATTTCGACCGTTTGCTGCCGGTGGTTCCGGTATACATCGGCTTCATGCTGCTGGCGCCGGTGCTCGGCTTCATCTGTGCGCGCCTGCTGCGCCTGCCGGCCAGCGAGGCACGCTCGGTGACGTTCAGCGCAGCCACGCGTAACTCGCTGGTGGTGCTGCCGCTGGCGCTGGCGTTGCCAGAAGAGATGCGCGGGTTGGCGGCAGCGGCGGTGATCACACAAACCTTGGTAGAGCTGGTGAGTGAACTGATCTATGTACGGGCAGTTCCACGCCTCGTACGCTGATCGATCAGTACATGCATAAGTTGTAGGGGCCCGGTATCGCGACAGCCGGTCAGGCTCTGTATGAAAAGCCTTGAGGTTCGGTGATGCTGCGTTGAAAACAGCCAGACCTTCGTCTCAAGGCTTAATACAGCCCCTAGAACCTGGCCCGCAACGCCACGTTGAAGTTGCGCGGCTCGCCATAGAAGTTCCAGTAATTGGGGTTACCCAAGGTCTGGTAGTACTTTTTGTCAAACACGTTGTCCAGGTTGTACTGCACTTCAAGACGCTTGTTGATCTCGTAGATCGCATGCAGGTTCGTCAGGTGGTATGCGTCCTGCTGGATCTTGTAGTCTTCGCCAACCTCGGTCTGGGTCATCTTGCTCTGCGCATAGAAGCTGCCACCCACACGCAGCTGGTTGAGCGCGCCTGGCAGGCGGTAGTCGGTCGCAACCTTGAACAGGTGGCGCGGCGAGGCGCCGTTGAAGTCTTCACCTTTCTGCTCGCCACCGATGTACTTGGACTGGGTGTAGGTGTACCCCGCCGATACATTCCAGTTCGCCAGCACCTCACCGGTCAGCTCCAGCTCGATACCTTTGTTGCGCACCTTGTCGGAGGCACGATAGCAAGCCCAAGTCTGCGCACAGGTCACCCGCTCGGCCCGGCCGGTCTGGTCGGCCTGGAACAGCGCGATGGCGGTTTGCAAGCGCTTGTCCAGAAACTCACCCTTCAAACCGATTTCGTAGTTGCTGCCGGTCATCGGCTGGAGCGTGGTGCCCTCCGCATCTTGCGCGCTCTGCGGCTTGAAGATTTCGGTGTAGCTGGCGTATGCCGACCAGTTCTCGTTCAGGTCCTGCACAAGGCCCGCATAAGGTGTGACTTCGCCACTCTTGGAAAAATGCTTATGGTCTGTGGGCTCACGCACGCCATTGGTGTCGTCCAGCGAATCGTGGCTGTACCAGCTCAGGCGGCTGCCCAGAATGAACGTGGTGCTGTCGGTAAGGCTGAACCGGCTGGCCACGTACACGCCCTTTTGCTCCTGAGTGCGGTTGTATTGCCACTGGTTGACGTTGAGGGCTGTCGGCTTGGGCGGATCGAACGCTGCCAGGTTGTTCATGTCGACGATGTAGCGGTAGGTGGCATCGCGCCCCCCGTGATAGTCGAAATCGTCCTTGTTCCAGTTGCCACCCACGATCAGCTCATGCTGGCGGCCCAGCAGCTGGAACGGGCCGGTGAAATAGCCGTCGATGCTGGTCTGGGTGTCATCGAAGTGAAAGTGGCGCGGGTTGAGGGTGAACAGGTCGGGGCCGCCACCCGGGTAGGTGTAGTTACCGAGAAAGTCCGACTTGGCCCACATCTGGTTCACGGCCACCACGCCCTTCCAGCCGTTGGCAAAGGTATGCTGGATGTCGGCGAACACGGTGGTATTGCGCTTGTCCAGGTGGTTCCAGTCGCCGGTCAGCGAGGTAGAGCGCGAAACCGGGTAGAACGCGCCGCTCTCCTTGCTGGGGAGGCCCGACCAGTCATAACCGGAGTTGCGTTCCTTCTGGTAGGTAAACCCGAAGGTGGCCAGGGTTGACTCAGCCAGGTCGGCCTCGATGATGCCATAGAACAGTTGGTTCTCTTTCTGGGCAGTGTCCAGGTAGCTGTTGGCATTGTTGTACGTAATGACCGAGCGGCCGCGCAGGGTGCCTGCTTCGTTCAGCGGCGCAGACAGGTCGACCATGGTCTTGTAGTCGTCCCAGGAGCCGACCGATGTTTCGATCAACGCCTGGCGCTCGGCCGTGGGCCGCTTGCGGACCAGGTTGATGGAGGCCGACGGATTACCCGCGCCTTCCATCAGGCCGGTGGCGCCCCGCACCACTTCCACGCGGTCGTAGATGTCGGTGTTGGGCTTGGAAATGGTATCCATCGAATACGGGTTGCCAATGTTGGTCGGCACGCCATCAATCTGCAGGTTGTCGACCGTCTGCCCGCGAGCCTGGTACAGCGAGCGCTCGCTGCCGTTCTTGATGATGGTGACGCCGGTGGCGTTACGCATTACGTCGTCAAGGTTCTTCATATTCTGGTCGTCCATACGCTGACGGGTGACCACCGTGACCGACTGGGGCGTTTCACGCAGGCTCATCGGCAGCTTGGTGGCAGTGGACGAACGGCCCGTCGCATAAGCCCCTGTAGCCTCCGTCACAGCACCCAGGCCCTGGCCCGAGACGGTGGTGGCGCCCAAGGTCACCGCGCCTGCCGCATCTTCGGCCTGGCTCACCAGCTGGAACTCCCGCTCACCCGTGCGCACGGCCGCCACACCGGTGCCGGCCAGCATCTGCGCCAGCGCCACCTCTACGCTCAAGGCGTGCACCGCCTGGCTCTGCTTGTTGACCGTCAGCGCCGCATCACCGCCGATCAACAGCCCGGCCTGGCTGGCCAACAGGTTCAGTTGGCGCGCCAATGGCCCGGCTGGAATGTCGAATACCACGCGTTGGGCTGCAGCACTGCTGTCGGCCTCGGCGACGGCAACGTGGCCGCCAAGGGCTAGGAAAATGGCCAGGGCCAACGGATGACGGTGCGCGGAAGCAGAGTCGCGAAGCAGCATGGAAGAATCCTTTCGCAAAGAGGATGAAGTAGCGTCATCCCACCAAGCGAATGAGCGTCGCAAAACCGGAAAAAGAATTTTGAAAAAACTTCAGACCGCCTCGATGGAGACCCACCAAGGCAAGGTACGCACAACCCGGATGGGCAACGCACGCTCGAGCATGGCCAACGCACGGTCGGTGTCGAGCAACGGGAAGGTGCCGACCGCACGCAGGCTGCCAATCGCCGGGTCGATGCCCAAGTGGCCATGGCGGTAATCGCGCAGAATGTCGATCATCTGAACCAGCGGCATGTCCTCCGCCACCAATACACCGCGGCTCCAATCCTCGCGCAAGCGTTGTGCAGTTGATGGGGCGCCGACTTGCTGCGCGTCGAACACCATCATTTGCCCGGCTTGCAACGTGGTTTGCCTGCCGCTGCCGGAGCAAGTTGCCTGCACGGCGCCGGCAAATACGCTCAAGGTGGTCTGCAACCCCTGGTCCCGGACACTGAAGCGCGTGCCGAGCGGTTGCACCCGCCCAGCCCTCGTCACTACGGAAAGTGGACGTGGGTCCTTGCCGGACTCGATCAGGATTTCTCCGCGATACAGGCGCAATTGCCTTGAGCCCTCATCGAACTGCACATCCAGCGCCGTCCCGCCGTTCAGCCACAGCTGGCTTCCATCGGCCAGGGTGACCGGCCGCACCTCACCCAGGCCGGTGCGGTAAGTGGCGAACCAGGCACGTGGCGAGTCGACCCAACCGCGCTGCCATCCGCCCCAACCCAACACACCTGCCACACCCGCCACACAGAGGCTACCGAGCACGGCCCTGCGCGAATGCCGGTCACGGCGCACGCTGTCGAACACTTGCCGAGCCTGCTCTGCCTGGCCGCTGAGGCCGCCAAAGCGCTGATTGATGTTCTCTACGTACGACCAGGCCAGGCGATGCCGCGCATCCTCGTTCAGCCAGGCATGCCACTGCGCCTGGATCGCAGCGTCATTCTGCGCCGCGTGCAGCCGCGCGAACCAACCGGCAGCCGCTTGCAGTACGCCATGGTCGAGTGGCGCCCTGCTCATGCCAGCGAGCCATCCAGTTCGGCTTCCAGCAGCAGGCATTGGTACATAGCCTGAGCCAGGTAACTGTTCACACTGCGCTCGCTCACGCCCAACTGCTCGGCGATCTCGCGTTGCTTCATGCCCTGCAACTGCGCCATGGAAAATGCCTCGGCCACGCGCTGGGGCATACGCTCGAACATTGCCTGCAGTTGCTCGAGGGTTTCGAGGATAACGGCCTGATGTTCCAGCGAAGGCGCAAGTTGCTCGGGCTGGGCGGCCAGCACTTCCAGATAAGCCTGCTCCACCCGCCGCCGTCGCCAGAAGTCCACACACGCATTGCGCGACATACGTCCCAGGTACGCACGGGCATGCTCGTGGTCATTGAACACACGGGGTTTGGACAACAGCCGCACAAATACATCCTGGGCCAGTTCCGCCGCATCATGGGCATTGCCGAGCTTGCGCTGGAGCCACTGGCGAATCCAGCCATGGTGGGAACGGTAGAGTTCCTCCAGGTCGAAACCAGGGGCTGGAGCACTGGGAGAGGCATTCATGGGGCAGGCCATTATGCTAATAGGAATTATTCACAATGGTAGCGTGGATGAATGACGCCGGGCAATTGCGATAAGCAACGCTGCCCGGTTTGGTCATGGCTGGGATGTTTTTGCGATCAGGCCGAGGCCTGCCCATATCAAGCAACTGGTCTGCGCTTTCAGCCTAGCGGTCACAGTGAATCCGGGCACCCAGTGCACACAGCGAACACCTGCACCTCTACCAGGTAGCCATCCCCCAGGGCGGCGCCCACGCAGGCCCGCACCGGTTTTGCACAGCCTTGCAACCAGGCGTCGTACACTTCGTTGACCAGGTCGAAGTGGCGGTAGTCGGCCAGCCACATCTGAACCCGCGTCAGCTGCGCCTTGCCGACGTTGGCTTGCACCATCAGGCCGTCGATCACGCTCAGCGCCTGACGCAACTGCCCCTGCACATCCTGTTGCAGGTCATCCGCCACGATGCCTGCCGTTTCAAACAGGCCCCTGTAACTGACCGCCAGTGACATCCGCGCGCTTGATCCGTAGCGAGTGATCATCGAGGTGCCCTCCCCCTCAACCCATCTGGTTGAAGCAGACGACTTTGGGTTGGGTCATGTCCTCGTAGGCGAACCGCACCCCCTCACGCCCAAGACTCCCATACTTGGCACCACCAAATGGCATGGCATCGAAGCGGTAGTCGGAAGAGTCGTTGATCATTACACCGCCGGCCTCGATACGCCGGGCCAGGCTCAACGCCAGCGACAGGTCACGGGTGAACACACCGGCATGCAAGCTGTACTCCGGGGCATTGGCCAGCGCTATCGCCTGCTCGACAGTCTCGAAGGGCGCCAGCATCACCACCGGTGCAAAAACCTCCTCGAGCCACAGCCGGCTGACGGGGTCAACGCTTTCGAGCACTGTCGGCGCATAGACCGCCCCCTGACGCTGGTGGCCGCAGAGCAGGCGGGCACCGCCCTCAAGCGCCTGGTTGACGCGTGCTTCGATCTGCCGTGCAGCCGCTTCGGTGATCATCGGCCCCATATCGGTTTCGCGCCGGCCCGGATCGCCCCAGACCATCGCCTGGGTCAATGCCACAAAGCGTGCACGAAACGCCTCGTAGATCGAGGCATCCACGAGAATGCGCTGGGTGCCGATGCAGTTCTGCCCGGC
Source organism: Pseudomonas sp. GD03862 (assembly GCF_029840855.1). Taxonomy (NCBI): domain Bacteria; kingdom Pseudomonadati; phylum Pseudomonadota; class Gammaproteobacteria; order Pseudomonadales; family Pseudomonadaceae; genus Pseudomonas; species Pseudomonas sp. GD03862. The sequence continues at coordinate 55,859 of NZ_JAOCDI010000025.1, read as the reverse complement.
GGCCCAGAACGCGCCCGACACACACGACTCGACCGTGGCTTCAAGGTCGCAGTCCTTGAGCACCAGCACCGGGGCGTTGCCGCCAAGGTCCATGGCAAGTTTTTTCAAGCCAGCCCCGTGCGCAATCTGTTCGCCCGTCGCGAAACCGCCCGTAAAGGAAACCATGCGCACCTCACGCACAGCCACCAGCGCCTTGCCCAGTTCGGCGCCCCCTGTGGCTACGGTGACGACGGCTTCCGGCAACCCCGCATCAACCAGGTACTGCACCAGTTTCAGGGCAGAAAGAGGGGCCAGTTCCGAGGGTTTCAGAATGACCGCATTGCCCCCTGCAAGTGCTGGCCCCAGCTTGTGCGCCACCAGGTTGAGCGGGTCGTTGTACGGGGTAATGGCCAGGATCAACCCCAACGGCTCGCGGGTGAACCAGCCCTGACGCGATTCGGAGCCTTCATAGGCATCGAAAGGCACCACCTCACCGGCGTTGCGCCGCGCCTCTTCGGCAGACAGCTTGAGCGTGTTGATGCAGCGTTTGACCTCTTTTTCGGCCTGGCGCAGGGTCTTGCCCGCTTCATCGACGATCAGGCCGGCAAAGTCTGCCGCATCCCGTTCAATGAGCTGAGCGGCGTGTTCCAGAATAGCGGCCCGGCGGTGCCGGGGCAGCGCCGCACTTTCACGCACCCCCTGATGGGCACGGGCGAGCAAGGCAGGCACCGCTTCTGCGCCGAGGTTGTCGACGCTGCCAACCAGGCTGCCATCGAAGGGGTTGTACACATCGATCAAGGCGGGTTGCTGAACAAGCACCCGGGAAACGGAAGTCAGGCTCATGAACGTTGCTCCTCAGGCCGAATGGCCGGCCGCGTGAATGGCGACAATGTCCGACAGCAGGGCAAAAGCCGTTTCGATGCGCCCCGCCCCCGGGCCGGACACGGTTACAGCCCCCAGCAACTCCGTGTCGAACGCCAGCGCATTGGTGGCGCCCGAAATACCTGCCAAGGGGTGATGGCCAGGCAGCAGCTTCGCTTCGACGCTGGCACGCACCGAGCCATCGGCTTCACGGCGGGCGCAGCCGATCAGCTTCCAGCGCTCGCCCGCCGCCCGGGCCCGCTCGATAGCCGCGCTGTCGATGGCACTGATACCGCTGCAGGCCACATCACCCACCTGCAGACAGGCGCCGAGCAACTCATTGGCGAGGATCACCACCTTCAGGCGTACGTCATGGCCTTCCACATCGGCGGTCGGGTCAGCCTCGGCAAAGCCAAGCGCTTGTGCCTGGGCCACTGCCTCGTTGAAGCCAAGCCCTTCCTCCATGCGCGTGAGCACATAGTTCGAGGTCCCGTTGAGAATGCCCTCGAAACCCACCAGGCCCGCGCCCGCCAGGGTCTGGCGCGCCATGCGCAGCACCGGTGTACCGCTCATCACGGCGCCTTCGTATTCGAACGACACATCGTTGGCCTTGGCCAAGGCCTTGAGCGCCTGGGCATGCAAGGCAATCGGCCCCTTGTTGGTGGTGACCACGTGCTTGCCCGCCTCCAGCGCCCAGCGGCAGAAGGTTGCCGCCGGCTCACCGTCCTTGGGGTTGGTGAATGTGGCCTCGGCGATGATGTCGGCACCTGATTGCTTGATCACCGCCTCATTGAACGCCTCGGCCGAACCTTGAGGGATTTGCGCCAGCGCGCCCTTCTGGGCCGGCAGCGTGGCCAGCATGGCGGCATCCAGGCCGTCGCGGTCGATCACCGACCCCAGGAACAAGTCGGTGACACCAACGATTTTCAGGCCAAAGCCCAACTCTTGCTGCCAGCGCGCATTGCGTTCGGCGATCAGTTGGGCAAGCGCGCGGTTAACGCCACCAAAGCCAACGAGTGCAATTTTGTATTCGGTCATGGTTTGCTGTCCTGTCCAGGCAGTGGGTCGATGAGGACTAGCGTAAGAGCCGTGCACTGCCAGTTGAATATGGCAATCCGCTGTATTTATTGGCCAATCTGGCCAGTGCAAAGCGCGCACCTGCGCCGGGGCAAAACGCACAACGCCGCCTGGGCGCGAACCCAGGCGGCGTTGTGCTAGCCAATGCAAAGACGCGGTTCAGACCACCGAGGCCAGGACGAACGAAGTCACCGTGTTCTCCACCCCGGGCATGGCAGCGATTTCCTTCCACACATGGTGCACCCGCTCCGGGCTGGAGGCCTCGACGCGCAACATCAGGTCGAACTCGCCGCTGAGCACTTCACACTGGATCACCTCGGGGATCTGGCGCAGCGCATCGAGTACCGCGTCACCGCGCATGCGGTCATAGCGGTAGACGAAGATCACCGCGTTGATCAACGACGCCGGCCGTCTGCCCTCACCGATGCGCAGGGTATAACCCTGAATGGCGCCGTCGCGCTCCAGGCGCTCGATGCGCTGGCGTACCGCATTGCGCGACAGGTTCACCTTCAACCCCAATTCGGCGTGGGCGATACGCGCATTGGCGGTGAGCTCGGCGAGAATGCGCTCGTCCAGGGGGTCGAGGATGCGCTTCATCGCCCAGCCTGCAACCGAGTCAACAAGGCATGAACACCGGCCAGGTCGTCAGCTGCCAACAGCGGCCCATCGCCCGCTGTGCCGACCGCGCCGGCGGGCACCTCACCGTGCCAGGCCCCCAGCTCCGCCAGCAGCTCGGCAGACTTTTCGGGGGCAAACTGCCCCAGCGTGACGATGGGCGCACCGATGTTGCGCCGGTGCAGGCGCCCGGCGAATACCCCTGTCGCGGCATGAGGGTCTACTGCGCTGCCCGTTTCGTGGAACAGCGTGACAATTTCTTCGCGAATCAGCGCGTCGTCCACGGCATAGGAGTCGAACAGCATGCGCGCATGCAACCACTGGCGGTTGCCGATGCTCAGCTCGCCGCACGCCTCGAAGTGCTCCATCAGTGCCCGGGTCGCCCCACCATCGCGGTCATACAGTTCCCAGACGAAGCGCTCCAGGTTGGAGAACAGCGAAAAGTCCATGACCGGTGACAAGGTCTGGCTGGTTGAGCCACGGCTGTAGCGGTTGCAGTGGATGAACCGGTGCAAGGCATCGTTGCGGTTGGTGGAGACGATGATCTGGTTGATCGGCAGGCCCATTTTCTGGGCAATGAACCCCGCGTAGATCTCGGCAAAACTGGCCGTGGGGATGCTGAACCCGACCGGGCGTATGCCGCCACCGAGCTGCAGCGCCGCATGGAAATAGAACACGATCTGCGCCAGCACACCGACCCAGTTGGTGGAGTTGAAGCTGACCGGAATCAGCCCGGGGCATGGCCAGTCACGCAGCAGCGCCGACACCAGCGACTGGCAATCGTCAAAGCTGCCATCCACGGCCACGCAGCTCACGCTGTCTGACGCGGCACTGCGCATCACTGCCGCGCGGTCGGCGGGCGTGCCTGCGCTGGGGTATAGCGCCAGCAAGCCTGCTGCCGGGCAATGCCGCAACGCTTCGATAGCCGCTACTGCGGTATCGCCGTTGCTGGCACCGACCAGCATGACCCGCTCGCACTCCGCCCCCAGAAAGTGCCGGACAAAGCGCGCCTGCAACTGCGCGGCAAAGTCCTTGGAGGACCGGGTAGGCCCATGGAAAAGCTGCAGGATCCACTCGTTATGGCCAAGCTGCTGCAACGGCGCAATGCCGCGGTGGCGGAACCCGCGATAGCTGTCGCTGACCAGCGCCCTGAGAGTAGGCTCGTCGAGGGTATCGCCAACAAACGGTGCCATTACCCGCCAGGCCAGTTCGTCGAAGGGCAACCACGACCAGCTGGCAATTTCCTGTGGGCTGAACACCGGCACCGAGGTGGGCACATAAAGCCCACCGTCGTCTGCCAGGCCAGAAAGCAATGCCGTGCGGAAATCGACCCGTATCTCGTTGCCGCGCGTGGATGTGTACTGCATCGGTGCTCCAGATAGCTACGTAAATTAACGATGCGCCATGGCCACCAGCCAATGGCTGAACGCCTGGGCATCGGGGGACAACGCTTCACCCAGGCCGCGTACCAGGAAAAACGACTCGCTTGCTTCGATGCGCTGGGTAAAGGGAGCAACCAGCCGCCCTTCCTGCAGCAGGTCCTCTACCAGCGACGAGCGTGCCAGCGCCACCCCCAGCCCCAGCTCCGCCATGCGCATGGTCGACACCAGCGTGTCGAACTGCAGGCCGCTGGAAGAATCGACCTGATCTGCGCCGACCCGCTCCAGCCAGTAGCCCCACCCCTCCTCGTAACCCAGCACATGCAGCAACGGCACACGGGCCAGGTCGCGCGGGTCGCGCAGCGGGCAACCGGCCAGCAGCGCGGGTGCGCACACCGGCACCAGCACGTCGCGGGTCAGGCGCTGCGCCTCTACGCCGGGCCACTGCCCGCTGCCCCAGCGGATTTCCAGATCATCTTCGGCATCCAGCTCCTTGACCCACAGGTTGCTGATGTAGCGGATGTCCACCTGCGGGTGCGAACGCCGAAAGTCGGCCAGCCGGGGTGCCAGCCAGAAGTGCAGGAACGACAGGCTGCCCCGTACCTTAAGGGGCCGACGCTGGCGTTGCCCGAAGATTTCATTGGTGCCGACGGCAAGGCGGCTGATGGCGTCCTGCACCACCGGCAGGTAGGACTGCCCTTCTTCGGTCAGCCCCAGCCCGCGCGGCAGGCGCTTGAACAACGCCACACCCAATTGGCTTTCCAGGTGGCGAATCTGCTGGCTCACGGCCCCTTGGGTAAGGTGCAGCTCTTCTGCCGCATGGGTGAAGTTCAAGTAACGCGCCGACACTTCGAAGGCTCTCAGCCAGTTCAGGGGGGGCAGGGTTTTCTGAGTCATCGGCGGCTTCTCGTGGCTAGGTTCCGGTGGCCTAGTATCACCTGCTCAGGCGGCCTCGGAACCTGGGGCGACAATTTCCACCGGGCCCGTACGGCGGCTGCGGTACTTGCACGTCAGCCAATAGGCCAGGTAGCACCAGGCAATGAAGGGCAAGCCGAAGTACAGGGCAACCCGCTGAGCTGGGTCGAAGGCAATGCCGACGCAGGCCAGTACGCAGCAGAAAATGGCCCCCAGTGGTACGAACGGGTAGCCACGCACCCGGAACTTGAGGTCCTCGAGCTTGCCGCCGCTGGCGATGTAATGACGGCGGAATGCGATCTGGCTGGCCGCGATGCTGATCCACACCACCACCACGGCCAACCCTGAAATCGACACCAGCGCCAGGTAGATGGTGTCGGGGGCAAACACACTGCTCAACAGCGAAGCCATGCCGCCAGCCATGCTCAGCACGATCGCATTGAAGGGAGTGCCGCGGCGCGACAGCGTGGCGTAACGGCGGGGCATGTTGCCTTGGTCGCTGAGGGTCCAGAGCATGCGCGAAGCGGCGTAGAGGCCGGAGTTGGCGGCAGACAGCAGCGCGGTGATGATGACGAAGTTCATGATATCGGCCGCATACGGGATACCAATCATCGCAAAGACCATCACGAACGGGCTTTCAATAACCCCGGCCTGTTCACGCGGCAGCAAGGTGGCCAGTACAAAGATGGTGCCGATGAAGAACAGCGCCAGGCGCAGGACCGTGGTGCGAATGGCCTTGGGCACGTTCTTTTCCGGGTCTTTGGTTTCGCCGGCAGCGATGCCGATCAGCTCGGTACCCGAGAACGCGAAGGCCACTGCCAGCAGGGTCATTGCAATGGACCAGAAACCGGTGGGGAACAACCCTTCACGGGTGAAATTGCCCAGCCCTGCACTGTGCGCCTGCTGGATCTCGAAGCCACCCAGAATAGCCCCGCCGCCCACCACCAGAAAGGCGATGACGGCCAACACCTTGACCAGTGACAACCAGAATTCGGTTTCGGCGAACGATCGCACCGAAATGATATTGCTGATGAACACCGCGGCGCCGAACAGCGCACTCCACATCCATACCGGCGTGTCGGGGAACCAGCGCACCATCAGGATGCCCGCGGCGGTGAATTCGGAGCCGATGGCCACCGTCCAGGTCAGCCAGTACATCCAGGCCACCATGTAACCGGTGCCCGGGCCGAGGTAACGCGTGGCGTAACTGCTGAACGAGCCGACTTCCGGCATGTGTACCGCCAGCTCACCCAGGCACATCATGACCAGGTACACCATGATTGCGCCGAGTATGTAGGCGATGACCGCGCCCAACGGGCCAGCCTGGTTAACGGTGTAGCCCGACGTGAGAAACAGGCCGGTGCCTATCACACCGCCCAGTGCCAGCATGACGATGTGGCGGGTTTGCATATCCTGCTTGAAGGTATGCGCCGAGGCATTTCTAGTTGTGGTTGTCTGCACGGACATTGTGGGTTACTCATGAAAGTTGGCGGGCAAGGACGTAACAACGACCTCGTCTTGGCAGAGCGAATCGAGTTGCCTTGCATATTGTTTTTGTTCGACTTCATGAAGTGGCACCCACCACACGGGTGGGTGCTACGCGCCAGCCTCAGGCCTGCACCGGGCTCTGGCAGGCGTCTGCGTCAGCGTGCACTTCCTTTGCGACGGCCAGTTCCTCACGCACCGATGCACAGGCCTGTGCCAGGTCCGCCAGCAGGTCATCGGTTTCCTCGATGCCCACTGAAATGCGCACCAGCCCTTCGGAAATGCCCAGCGCCAGGCGCTCTTCCAAAGTGTTCTCGACATGGCTGGTGGTGCGCGCCGGGCCATAGATGGTCTCTACCGCGCCGAGGTTGCCGGCCCGGTGGGCATACTTCAGCCGCGGCAGCAAACGGGCCACGGTCGGCATGCCGCCCTTCAGCACGAAGCTGACAATGGCGCCAAACCCGCGCATTTGCGCCTTGGCAATGGCATGCCCGGCATGCGCCGGCAAACCTGGGTAGTTCACCGCTTCAACCAGCGGCTCGGTGCTCAGGTAAAGGGCCAACGCCATGGCACTGGCTTGCTGCTGGCGCAGGCGCACTGCCAGGGTCTTGATACCGCGGATGATCAGGTAGGCCGAGAACGGGTCCAGCGCCGCACCGTTGATTTCCCGGTAGTGCCGCACCTGGGCCATCAACGCCTCCGCACCGCACACCACCCCACCCAGCACGTCACCATGCCCGGACAGAAACTTGGTTGCGCTGTGCACCACTACATCAACGCCCAGCGCCAGCGGGTTCTGGTTCAGTGGCGTGGCAAAGGTGTTGTCGGCCACCACCAGCGCCCCCACCTTGTGCGCAGCGGCGCTCAGCCGACGAATGTCCAGCACCTTCAGCGTCGGGTTGGTGGGAGTTTCCAGGTACAGCAGGTCGCAACCGGCGGCAATCTCGCGCTCCAGCGCTTCAGTGTCCAAGGTATCGCACAGGCACACTTGCACCCCCATGCGCGGCAGGAACTCTTCGAAGATCTTGTTGGTGCCGCCATAGCTGTCGCGGGTCGACACCACGCGTTTGCCGTTGGACAGGAAGGTGTGCAGCACGGCACTGATGGCCGCCATGCCGCTGCTGAAGGCGACTGCCGACTCGGCTTGCTCCAGCTCGGCCAGTTTTGCTTCCAGCGTGGCGACCGTGGGGTTGCTCATGCGGCTGTAGATGAAGCCAGGCTGCTTGCCCTGCGCCACGTCGTACCAGGCATCGATATCGTTGTAGCCATAAGCGGCGCTGACCACGATCGGGGTCTGCGTGGCGTTGTACGGGTGCTGTACCTGCTCCCCGCTCCACACGACCCGCGTCCCCACACCGGCCGCAGCATTGCCCTCGAATTTTTCGTTGTTGTTCATATCCGGTTCCCGCCCAGCTGAGTTGTGTACACCGATGCAGCATCGGCCTTCAGCGGACTATAGGGAGATGGCGGGGGCCTGAAAAACGATGGAATCCGGGTCTGACTGGCGTTTTTTTTAATGGCTGCGGGCCGGGCGCTGCAAAAGCCGCCCGGCCACGTGGGCACTTAGGCCAGGTTACGCTTCAGCTCGGCGATGTGCTCCGGGCCGATGCCACAGCAACCGCCGACCATGCTGGCACCACGCGCACGCCAGTCCTTGGCCCATGTCAGGTAACCCGGCGGATCGAGGTCTTCGCGCAGTTCGTCCAGGCCATCGTTGGCAGTGGCTTCTTTGGGCTGCGGCGGGAAGGCGTTGGCATAGGCACCGATGGCAATCTCGGCGTTGTGTCGCTCGATGACCGAGCGCGCGACATCAATGGCGGCGCCGATCACTTCCGGCTGGCTGCAGTTGAACAACACCGCAGCCACGCCCAGGGTGACTGCGGCCTCGATGGCTTCGGCCACCGGTTCACCGGAACGCAGGCGCGGAACCTCGTCGACGTCCTCGTCCTGCAGGGTGAAGGACACCCAGAACGGCCTGCCGTCTGCCGGCAAATGGCTATGAATGGCTCGCACTTCGGCCACGGAACTCTGGGTTTCGGCCAGCCACAGGTCAACATGCGGGGCCAGGCCCTGGAGCAGCGGGGTCAGCACCTCTGCCACACGCTCGGGCTGGAACAGGTCGGGCCGGTAGGACCCGAACAGCGGCGGCAGCGAACCGGCCACCCTGACCGGGTGCGCGCCGCTATCTGCCGCGTGCCGCGCAAGCTGGCCTGCGATATGGGCCAGCTGCCGCCCTTCGGCGGCAAAGCGTTCTTCACCGATGTGGAACGGCACTACCGCATAGCTGTTGCTGGTGATGACCTGCGCACCCGCATCGATGAAGGCTGCGTGCACGCCCACGACCGCCTCCGGCGCCTCGCTCAGCGCCAGCGCCGACCACTCGGGCTGGCGAAACGGTGCACCGCTGCGCTGCAGCTCTCGGCCCATGCCACCGTCCAGAATTACCATCGTTCGCTCTGCCATATAACTTCTCTGAAGGTTCTTATGAATAAAATTCATTATGGGGATTAGGTTTATAACTATTAAATACCCTATCACCCATTTGCCCAACATATCAGGTATGTACATGCGATTTTCTTCTCTGCTGGGTGCGGGCCTTGTACTGCTCGCAACTGCCACCCAAGCCTTTGCTGGCGCCACGTTGGAGCGGGTTGAATCGCGCAAGGAAATGGTCAACGTGCTGATGGAAAGCTACCCGCCGTTTTCCTTCCTCAATGACCACAACCAGCTCGACGGTTACGACGTGGACGTGGCCAAGGCAGTGGCCGACAAGCTCGGCGTCAAACTGCGCCTGGAAACACCGTCCTGGGACGTGATTGCCGCTGGCCGCTGGAGCGGGCGCTACGACATCTGCATTTGCTCGATGACCCCGAGCAAGGCGCGCGCCGAGGTGTTCGACTTCCCCGTGGAGTACTACGCATCGCCCGCCGTGATCGTGGTCAATGCCTCGGATGAGCGCATCCATGGCGCCAAAGACCTGGAAGGCCGCAAGGTGGGTTCGATCAGTGCATCGAGCTACGAAAGCTACCTGAACAAGAACCTGGTCATTGAAGGCAAGGAAGACCAGAAGATCGACTACCCGTTCGACTTCGTGCAGGCTGCGCCCTACGACACTGAAAACGTCGCCTTCCAGGACTTGGGCCTGGGCACTGGCGTGCGCCTGGACGCCATCATCACCAACCTGGTGACCGCGCAGCCGCGCCTGCAGCAAGACAAGCGCTTCAAGCTGGCCGGTGCGCCGCTGTATGAAGAGCCCAACGCGGTAGCCATCGAAAAAGGCGACCCTGAGTGGGATGCCAAGGTACGCCAGGTGTTCGCCGAGCTGAAGGCTGATGGCACCCTGGCCAAGCTGTCGCAGAAATGGATTGGCGCCGACATCAGCAAATGAGCACCTTCCCTCCCTCCCCCAAGCCCGTGGCAAAGCCTGCGGGCGCCGGCCTGTTCGGCTTTCGCACCCGGTTACTGCTGACCTGGCTGGCGCTGTTCGGGCTGTTTGTCGCCTTCTTCCTCAGCTTTGACCTGAAGTTCGCCATCATTCTGGAGAAGTTTCCCAACCTGGCCGGTTTCAAGCTGGGGCCCAATGGTTTTCTGCAAGGCGCCGCACTGACCCTGTTCCTGTGCCTGTGCTCGATGGTGGTATCCGTGCTGCTCGGCTTTGCCGCCGCGCTGGCACGGTTATCCAACAGCGCGGTGCTGGTGGGTGTGGCCAGCTTCTACACCTCGTTCTTCCGTGGCACGCCGCTGCTGATCCAGATTCTGCTGATCTACCTGGGGCTGCCGCAGGTGGGCCTGGTACCCGGCGCCATCAGCGCCGGCATCATTGCCTTGTCGCTGAACTACGGGGCCTACCTGAGCGAGATTTTCCGCGCCGGCATCCTCGGCGTGGCCCGTGGGCAACGTGAAGCAGCATTGGCGCTGGGCATGCGCACGCCGCAGATCTTCTGCCACATCATCCTGCCCCAGGCCATGCGGGTGATCATTCCGCCCACCGCCAACCAGTTCATTTCGATGCTCAAGGACTCGTCGCTGATTTCCGTGATGGGGGTTTGGGAGGTGATGTTTCTGGCGCAGTCGTATGGGCGTTCGAGCTATCGCTACCTGGAAATGCTGACCACCGCAGCCGTGATCTACTGGGTGCTGTCGATACTGCTGGAGCTGCTGCAGGCGCGCCTGGAACGGCATTTTGGCAAGGCTTATCAGCGCTGAGGGCTGCACGGCTCGTGCAAAACCGACAGGCCTGACCGCGCCCCATGCAGGAGCGGCCAGGCTACGCGTAAGTGAAAATAATCAGCGCGGTTGCCAGCAGGATGTGAATGACCAACAGACTCACCAGCAGTCGTCTCATGCTTGAGGGGAAACGTTTGACTTCATCGAAGTCAATCACCCCCCTGCGCACGAAGAGGCTCGGTATAGCCAGCACCATGGAGATCAAACCCGTACGCATAACCTTGCCCAGAAGGCCTGCATGTTGAAACGTGATTTTATTGCCGGTCACGAAGCTACAGCGCGTTAGCAACGACTCGTAGTACTCAGTGTATTTGTGTGCGATGAAACACTGTACGACCATCGCCAGCATCATGGGGGCAAGAATCAGAATCGCAATTAGCCCAGGCTCAACTTCATTCATTCCGATACTTCCTTGAGATGCTGGCCCGAGCATCTGGCTTCCAGCAGCTTACAACTCGCGCGGTCGAGAAACTTGGTGAACGTGAAGTTAGTCAAGGTGGTACGTCCCGATGTTGCACCGCCCATGCCTACCTCTCCTTGGTAATGGTGGGTCTGAACCCCAATGAACGGGTGTGACAGGTACGGAGGCAAAGTGTTCCCCCACTGCCCGAGCCGCCACACCCGATGCATGACGCTTCAAGCTCTACAACGCCTTCATCTCTGCAATATCCCGCGCCACCTGGTCGGCAGAGTGGTCGAACATCGCCTGTTCCTGCGCATCCAGCGGCAACTCGATAATCCGCGCAAGCCCCTTCTCTGCCAGTACACAGGGCACACCCATGGCGATATCCGTTCGCCCATACTCGCCCTCAAGAATCGCCACCGCCGGCAAAATACGGTTCCGCCCATTGGCGATCGCATCGACCATCTGCGCAATGGCCACGCCCGGTGCATCGCAGGCGCTCCCCGTCTTCTTCAACCCCAGAATCTCGCCGCCGCCCTTACGGGTGCGCTCGACAATCTGTTCGATCTGCTCGCTGGACAGGAAGTGCGACAACGGCACCGAGCCAATCTGGCAGTAGCGCATCAGTGGCACCATGCTGTCGCCATGCCCGCCCAGCACCAACGCCGTGATATCCCGTGCAGAAAACCCGGTTTGCTCGGCGATGAAGCACTTCATGCGCGCGGTATCCAGCACCCCCGCCTGCCCGAACACCTTGTCGCGCCCCTGACCGCTCACGCTCCAGGCGCGGTAGGTGAGCACATCGACCGGGTTGGACACCACCAGCACCGTCGCTGTCGGCGCGTGGTGCTTGATATCCGCCATGATGCTGTCGAGGATTGGCAGGTTGGTACTCAATACATCCTGGCGCGACTGGCCGGGCTTGCGCGGCACGCCCGCCGTGATCACCACCAGCTCGGACCCCTCCAGCATCTCGGCTTTGGCCCCGCCGTGAACATGGGTATCGGACCCTGAATCCACAGCCGCCTGCCAAACGTCCAGCGCCTTGCCCTGCGCCAGTTCACCCTGCACGTCCATCAACACCAGCTCACGGCACAACTCATCCCGGGCGATGATCTGCGCCGCCGCCTCGCCGACCAGGCCGGCACCCACAATCGTTAATTTGTTCACCAGACACCTCCCAGCGGCGCGCGCCACCAGGAACACGCCTGCGTATAGAGAGAAGTATTGCCTGCCGGGGCTAAATGGCCACCCAAGACGATGCGACGACCTTCACTTGACAGTATTCCATGGCAGCGCGAATACTTTGGCCAGATTCATATAGATGACCATACAACAAGGTGAATCAATCAGTGAACATGCTGCCCAAGCGCCCCGTCGCCACACCACCGCCCACCGGCCTCAGCGCCACGCCTCCCTGCTGCCCATCTTCCGTTACCAGGCGCCCGCCTGTGAGCGGCAGCTAGCGCAAAGCCGCGTCCCCTTCCTCGAAACCGTAGCAGCAGCCGCAACGGCAGCCACCTGGGCATGCCCCGTGGAAACGCCCGTCACGCCTTCAAACCCTGAGTGCAGCCGAGCGCCAGCCCAACCGAGATTCCTTGAATGACTCCCTTAGATATACAGCTATTACTGACAGCATTGGCCAGTGTTCTGGTGCTGGTGGCGCTCATCGTTTCGCGCCTGAAAATGCACCCGCTGCTGGCCTTGCTGGTGGTGTCCATTGGTGTGGGCTTCGCGACGCATATGGCGCCAGGCAGCATCGTCTCCCACCTGCTCACCGGCGCCGGCAAGACACTGGGCGCAGTGGGGGTGGTGATTGCGCTGGGTGCGATGCTTGGCAAGATCCTGGCTGACGCAGGCGTCACGGAGCAGGTCGCGGATGTCATCCTCAAGCGCACCTCCGACCGCATGATCCCTTGGGCCATGATGCTGGTTGCCTTCGTCATTGGCATCCCCATGTTTTTCGAAGTCGGCCTGGTGATCATGCTGCCGCTGATATTCAGCGTGGCGCGCAAACTGGAAAGCAAGGCGCGCTTCAAAGGCTCGGCGTATGTGTATGTAGGTGTGCCGGTCATTTCGGCGCTTGCCGCCATGCACGGCATGGTACCGCCGCACCCAGGCCCCCTGACCGCCATCGCCGTGCTCAAGACCTCGGTTGGGCCCACCATGCTCTATGGCTTCCTTGCTGCCATTCCGGCAATGATCCTGGGCGGCCCGCTGTACGGCATGTTCATTTCACCGCGCATGACCACGCGGCCCGATCAGGCATTGCTGGACCAGTTCACACTGGCTGAAAAAGCCGATGGCCAACCCCGCCCCGGGGTAATGGTCGGCATGCTGGCCGCATTGCTGCCGGCCATCCTGATGCTGGTGCATGCCGTCGCCGAGATGCTGCTGCCCAAAGGCAATGCGCTGCTGGAGATGGCCAGTTTCCTGGGCAACCCGCTGATCGCCATGCTGCTGGGCGTGCTGTTCGCCGGCGCCAGCCTGGTGCTCGCGCGCGGCGGCGACGCCGAACAGCTGCGCGATGCACTGGGCAAAAGCCTCAAGCCGATCGCCTCGATCATCATGATCATTGCCGGTGGCGGTGCCTTCCAGGAGATGCTGACCAGCGCCAAGGTTGGCGATGCCATTGTGCACCTGACCCAGCAATCTGCCTTCCCTCCCCTGATTCTGGGGTGGCTGATCGCGATGTTGCTCTCGGTGTCTACCGGTTCCGCCACGGTCGGTATCGTGGGTGCTGCAGGCTTGCTGGCACCGCTGGCAGGTGCAGACCCCAGCCTCAACCTGCCTTTGCTGGCCTTGTCCATCGGCTGCGGTTCGCTGTTCTTCAACTATGCGAACCATGCAGGCTTCTGGATGGTGAAAGAATCCTTTGGCATGACCATGGGCGAAGCCACCAAGACCATTTCGGTGGTGCAGTCTATTGTGGCGGTGGTCGGGCTGATGGTGGTGTTGATGTTGAATGCGGCCATCACCATAGGTTGAACTCGAGTCAACGGGGGCTGCGCAGCAGCCCCAATCTGGCCCCCCTCGAGCAACGATCTGGCCTAACGCTGCAGATCCTGCTCGCTTCGTTCCATTACCTTCCCACACTGCTCACTGGCCAGCCGGCTGATGATCCGGATCGCCTGATGGATACCGGCCGTGTTGCGAAAGCTCAGCCGCGGGTTGTGTTCGCACTCGAGCATTTCGTCGTGCTGGACCAGGGCCTCGCCTAGCAGTTCGAGGGTCCAGGCGTAGCTTTGGATGGTGGAGAGGCGTTCTTGGTCAGACATGGCGGGCCTCCGGTTGGGTGGAGACGAAGCGGGGTTGGTTGAGGGTGAAGTAGCTGAGGGCCGTAGCGGAACGGCGGGGGAGAACGGATGCGAGGATCCTGCTTGGACTTGAGATAAGCATGCATGAGGCTCCAAGTTTTAGTTGGAGCTGCCACGATCCTTCCTACGGGATTGGGTGGCAGCTGTGTGCGGGGTAGGAATACCGGGAAACTTGGAAACCCGGCCAGGCCGAAGCCTGCCCACACACAGCCGCCATGACACAGCACGGCAGACGCAAAAAAAGCGCCAGCTGTGGTGCAGGGGCGCCTAGTGCGTGCGCCAAGTTTACCAACGGGTTCCTACGCCCGGTCACGGGATTTACCGCGACGGAGAGATTTAGCCTCACATTGGTTGGTCGGGCAATAGGATAACTTGTAGGAAACGTCTACGAATGACGTATGAATCGCGCCGAATAGGATGACAACCTTTAAAAACCAATGACTTCTGCGCCTGTAGCAATGAGCTAAGGATTAATCGCTAACCTGCCAGAGCAGCCGTGGTTTCGACTTCAACGTAGCTTGACTCTCCACCTCCCTGTGCCCCCGACAACCAACCCCATACGAAATAGAGTGGGGTGCGCCCTGCATCATCCACCCCTACCCGGCCACGTGACCATCCGGCGAGAATTTCGCCGTCATGAGTGATGCAGTGGTAAAGCAGTTCGATAGTATCGAGGCCTGTTACCCGGCCTATCTGGTGGCCGGTACGGATTCGGCCACCCTGCTAGGTGCTCGTGATAGCAATACCTTCGACCTGGTAATGGAAAACCGTGCCAGTACCTGACCCTGAGTATTGTTGGCAACCGCGAAACGACGATTGTGCAGCCGGTCTTTGACTTGGGCGAAGGTGCTTTCCATGGCGGTGTATTCTCAATGTGGGATGCCGAGACTAAGACTCTTACTACCACGGCTGCAACAGAACGGCACTGGAGTGAGGTATTTGAGCCAGGAGTCGCGTCGAATATCTGCCTGACGTCCCCCCCAAAAAATAGCTGGCAGTTGCCGAATTTCAACGGAATTCCGTAATGAACAAACCACGAGAAAGCGGGTTTAAGGGGGTCTAGAGATTTTGGTCGCTCTCAGTGAACGCTGAATTGGTGCGGAGACAGACGGACGGTTGTTGGCCGTGAGGGCCCGGTTTTCGCGGGGCTGGAATATGGTGGATTTTTTGATGTACCTCATAGGGTATCTATAAAAAAATCAGCTAGTTATGGCGCTCAGTGGAATCGAATCGGGAATTGCGGAGGATCGAGTGAGAGCTACGCCCACCCGCGTCTAATGCTAGGTGACGAACGGCAGAAAACGTCCCATTGCTGCGCAAACAACCAGAACGTACGCTCGGCGTTTCGATGGAGCTAGGAGCGACTCAGTACTGGATCCGATTGAGGTAGCTATTGATGTAGATCTTCAGCAGAACTGCTGGGTAGAGTCTGGCGACCCGTTGCAGCGGGATCGACACCCGCTAAGCCGAGTTCTACCAAATCGAGTTCATAGAAAACGTTGACTACCCGAACTGGGTTTTCGTCGTTGAGATAATCGTGCACGCACTCAGGCAGCAGTGTCACCTGCGTCCGAGCCATCCTCAATGAATCGCTTCATGATCGTCCTCACCACAATTTAGACGATTAGGCAGCTAGACAACCGTAGGTGTTTTCACACAGAACAGGGCATTTTGATATCATTGCCTTTCCCGCCTAACTGAGACAACCAAATGGAAAATGGACAAAAGAAACTCAAGGATCTTTTTGACGGAAGAAAGGTATTCAGCATTCCTGACTATCAACGGGCGTATGCGTGGGACAAAACCCGCCAGCTTCCGGACTTTCTTGAAGACATAGAGAACCAGTCGCTAGGCCGCGACTATTTTTTGGGAACGATACTCTTCCAAGAAAGAGACGAAAAAATGCAGGGCTATGACGTCATCGACGTTGTGGATGGCCAGCAGCGCATCACCACGATTATCATTTTCATGAAAGCCTTGCTGGGTGCGCTTGAAAATCGACTGAGCGCTGATGAATTCGCAGACAAAGGGCTCGATCTGGTCATAGATACCTATATCAAGAGCCGTAACCGCAGCAAACTCAAAGCCATTTCTCCAGATAACGATTTTTTCCAGAAGTACGTCCTAGAAGATCAAGATGGGGCGGACTACATCACCACACCATCGCAGCGGCGGTTGTACAGCGCTAAACAATTCTTTGCCGAGGCGCTCGCGAAAAAGTCAGTCGACGAACTACTTGAGTTGAAGACTAAACTGGACTCACACACCAAAGTCCTGACTTACTCAGTAAAAGACACAGCAGAGGCAACGCTAATCTTTGAGACCACCAATGATCGTGGCAAAGGACTGACGAACCTAGAAAAGATCAAGAGCTTTCTTATGTACAAGACCTACCTCGCCACCGGAGAGGACGTGGACTCACATTTACACTCCATCCAGGAGCGTTTCACGGAAATCTATCGGGAACTTGAGCAGTTCGACGAGAAATTGTCAGAGGACTCGGCTCTTCAGTACCACTGCATCGCGTTTGAGCGATGGAGCGATAAGAGCGATTATCAACAACCCGTGAATTACATCCGCAGCAAAATCAACCCTCTCATAAATGCTAATAAAAAAGATGAAGCTCTGAGCTTCATTGATAGATTTAGCAAAGAGTTGAAGGAGAGCTTCACCATCCTCAGGTTGCTCATGCAGTCGCAGAGTGAGGGTTTTAGGGATCTGGTCTGCCTTGATCGGCTCGGCACATTCTATCCGCTGCTTATTAAAGCTTACAAACTAGACACTACGCCGAACAAGGCCAATTTTGATCTTACTTGTAGGCACCTGGAAATATATAGCTTCCGGGTCTTCTCCATTCAACAAACGCGTTCAAATACCGGCCAGCCAGCCCTATTCGGTGCGGCACGGGACTTTTCTGGCAAGTTCACCCCACTATACGGAAAGCTCTCCGATCTAATCAGGTATCATAGCCCTGATAAATTCTTTAAAGAAAATTTGCAGTACACTAATTTCTATCAGTACATGCACTCCAAGGACATGAGCTACTTGTTCTGGAAATATGAAAACCATCTCCGCCAGAGTGAGCAACCTATTTGCGCCGACATGTCTGAGCGAGAGTACAGGGACGCCACCAAACGCACTAGCCTAACAATAGAACACATCGCTTCGCAGAAGCCTGAAACGCTAGGAATTGTCCGTGATTCCTCTATTCTACCGAAATTGACCGAAGACTTTCTCGAAGATCACATACACCGGCTAGGAAACTTAACTTTCGACCCCTTATCCGCCAACTCGTCTAAAGGCAACAGTAATATTCAAGTAAAGAACTCCAATTACTTCAAGAAAGCCCCCTACAAGACTCAAAACGAATTGGACGAATTTATAATTAATGGGAAGTGGAGCGGGAAATCGATTGATGCACGCGAGAAGAAAATCATCAAATTCTGCCTACAGCGCTGGAATCCCGAATATCTTGAACTCCAATGAGTTCGTCGTCGCTTAGGGAACATCTTTTTCAAGGCAGGAATAAAATCCCTGACACTTCGTTGGCCTACTAAGTAAAGGCAACTGAAAGGATCAACTGTACGATTCTAACCGTCGCGTATGCAGCTACTTAGCCGCGCCTTACTAACGAGCGACCTGATCGACCACAAACTGCCGGCTATCATTGTAAAAGCCGGCAGTTCTTGACCATCAGCCGATCCCGGCCAATCGTAGCTATGGATCCAGGCTGTGTGAAAACCCCCGCTGCTTTTCGATGATCGCGCTCGTACGTGAAATCTGAAAAGAGATGGCGGCTCAGCAGACCCAAATTTTGCGTAGACGCGCGATTTTTAGAATGTTTTTTGAACAGCCACATCGGTCGGGAGGTTTTCACACAGCCTGGATCGAAAACAGCCGCTCGCGGTTGGCCGTTAGCGACCCAGGCTAGGGCCTGCCATGGATCGGTTAGCGCGCCTGAATATGGCTAGCCATCCTTACTCAAATCAGGAGGTACTGGTTCATATTGCCCTAACTATAAATGGTCAAGACGAAGTAACTGGAGTCACCACCCCACCAACCATTCGCAAACGCCCGCTGTTGACCAGAACAACAATTCTCTCGTCAATAACCCCAGCAATCTTCGCCGTTGCCCGTCCAAAGCCTAGAAGCGCCAGCGCTCCTGAGATAACGTCTTCCCGACTCATAGAGAATCCTAAGGTGACCGTTTCTACAAGTGCCTGATCAAGCTCTTCCGGGGCGACCCATTCCACCTTGCGTTCCGAGGATTCAAAATGGGCCCGGCTACGGGTATGGATGGCATTGTTCTCAGCTGAATACATGAAGCCACCTCGTCCGTGGAACAACCTGTGCTGCACGCCAAGACGAATAGCCTGCTCGACCGCGTTAGTAATCCTCGAACCAGCCCTTGTCACACCGAACGCCTCCATGAGCCGGCGAGTGACTTCGGTTGTGTGCACCGGAGCTTCGACCTCCACCACAGTACGAATCATCTGCATTAGGTGCTCTGGCTTTTCCTGATGCAGCTCATTCAGCGTGGCTACGGGTGCCAGGCGAGCTTTCACGTACTGCCTGCTTGCACCCGGCATAGCTTCGACAGCCGGCGCGCCCCGGAAAATCTCATGCTTCGGTTGTGGCGCTACCTGGGGAACCGCAAGCCGCCCCTCCGCGATCCTGGCACGAGCCGCTTCAATCGCTGCAACGACGCGCGTGATTTCCTGCTGAGGATTGCGGAACCAGTCCGTGCTCCAGATCCGATGGAAGTTCCAGCCCAGCCCCTCCAGAACACCTTGACGTAGGCGATCACGATCACGCGCCGATCGTGAACTGTGATAGGCAGCGCCATCGCATTCAATCGCCAGGACATAGCGCCCCAAATACTCGGGATCCTTAACGGCAATATCAATGAAGTAACCAGCAGTTCCTACCTGCGGCTCTACCACGTAGTTTCGGTCTCGCAGTGCCTCGATCACTTCAAGCTCGAACGGCGAGTCCGCTGCTTTACCGGTCTCGCATGCGACTTCCAATTCGCCTGTCTCGGCATACTTGAGGAAATTCTTCAGGGCCCTGACGCCCCGGGGAGCATTGGAGTCGAGTTCAAGCTCTTCGGCCTTGAAGTTGCAAAACACGCGCATCGCAAGTTTAGCCCGGGTGATCAGAACGTTCAGGCGGCGGTGGCCGCCCTCCCTGTTTACTGGGCCGAATTCCTTGGCGATACGGCCTGACTCATTACGCCCATACCCGATGCTGATGAATATCTTGTCACGTTCATCACCCTGAATGTTTTCCAGGTTCTTGACGAAGAATGGCTCACTCCCCTGGGCGGTAAAGAACGCTTCCGCTTCCGGCGCCTGACGACGCAGCAACTCTATTTCTACCTGGATCAGATCACGCTGCGCCCCGCTGAAGGCTGCCACTCCCAGCGACAGCTCTGGCGATCGGATCGCGTGTTCCATGACAGCTTGTGCAACAGCCTTGGCTTCCCCCTTGTTCGTGCGGGTACGGCCCCGGTCGTAGAAGGCCTCAGGCAAGTAGTCGAAGCTGATACCTGTGGCATCAGGATGCTGACCCGCAGATGGGAAGACCACCAGTTTGCTGTCGTAAAACTCGACGTTAGAAACCGCAATCAACGACTCATGTCGGCTCCTATAGTGCCAGCGCAAATAGCGCTCCTGGCTACCAGCGGCCTTAAACATGCTCAAAATACTTTCAATGTCGGCGGTAGCGCCCTCTTCGTCGTCCATCTCGACATCACGACTGAAGAAGTCGGTAGGCGGCATCTGGCGGGTGTCACCCACAACAACAACCTGCTTGCCGCGCATGATGGCGCCAAATGCATCGACGGCTTTCACCTGTGAAGCTTCGTCGAACACCACTACGTCGAACTCGACTTTGCCTGGTGGGAGGAAGTTGGCAATCGACATGGGGCTCATCATGAACACAGGTTTTATTTGCTGGATTGCCCGCCCTGTCTTCTCGATCATTTGCCGGATCGGCATATGGCGGCGCTTCTTGTTCAGCTCGGCTCGCAGTATCGCCATCTCACCAGGCTGGTTGATATTGGGCATTCCCTCCCACGTCTGTTTGGCCAGAGACGTCTGTGCGTGATTAAGGGAGGCAAGATCGAGCGACTTGAAACGCGCGATCTGATGCTCATGCTTGATCCGGTCAAACTGCTGAAGTGCCGGGCTATGGGCATACACCGATTGCACCAGGCCTGTGTACCAAGAAAGATCCAGAATGGCAGTCAGGCTTTCGTGCTGGTCGCTCCTGATGGCAATGCCAAGCAAATCGCCCAAGTTCGCGGTGAGCATCTGTCCCGCGAGCACGTTGAATCGCGAAATCTGGTAGAGCGCGGTGAGGTTGCCCTGCCATTCCTGCAGACGCGCCTCTAGGTTAGCCAGAGAGAGTTTCCTGACATCAGCCTTAGCGTTCTCCTCCTGCATGCCGGTCACTTCCAGCGAATCACGAATCGCTTTGTCCAGCCCGCTGACATGCTGCTCTACGTCAGCGACTGCATCGCCCAACCCTGTGGCATCAGCGTGTCCGGCAAGGAAGGCAATAATGCCCTGCGGAATCTGTCCATGGCCCAGGTCGTCATGCAACTGGATCACCCAGGCACTCAGGCGCTCAAGCACGGGCCAATCGGTCTTCTGCCGTTGCCACTGGGCGCCAAACAGCGCACTACCCAAGGCTTCGTGCTGGTCATACACCTTCTTGTTCTGCTGGTAGGTCAAGACCGCGTCGACCAGCTCCAGCATGCCTGCATTGCTTTTCGGCAATACCTCGCGGACAACCCCTTGCAATCGAGTACGTGACGCGCGAAAACGCCCCGAAAAGACTCTCCACCATTTGTCGCCGTAGGCCTGCAAGTTCTGGCGAACCTCTAGGAGATCCTGTTCCCAAGCCGCGTCGATCAAATATTTGTCGAACTGATCACGACAGGCAGACATCCTCTCGCCCGCCTCGAGCAATTCGCGAATGGAGTCGCGACGCGACTGCCATTCCCCCGTGGAAATCTTGATGCCCTCAAGGCGCGGGGCCTCCGCCGCACGGCGTGCAGCGCGGCAGACTACATCGACGTCTGCCAAGGAGGCCGGCTGGGTCAGCATCAGTCGGTCGGAGAGCGCGGTAGTGGCGGATTGCAAGGCTTTGAGGTGAGAGATCGCAGACTGCAACGTGTCATTGGCAGTGCTTTGTTCGATGGGAGAGAAAAAGGTCCGCTGGCTGCCCCAGAACGGGCTGCGATCCGGCCGACCCATCGCGTTTAGGTGGAGCACCAGTTCTTCGACCAACTCTCGCTGCTTTTGCTGTTGGGTGAAGCTCCAGCCGGCCATTGGCCCAAACGGGATCACAGGTAGCCCCGGATGAACTCGCTTCAGCTTTAAAAAGCGACCAAGTACATCGAGAAAGGGCAATCCACTCGCCCCGGCTGGCGCACTGACGGCTTCGCAGTAAGCATTAAGGGAGTCCTGCAGTTCTTTCAAACTGGCCAGGTCTCCCTCTGAGCCTTTGGTCATTGGCCGCCCTTGGTTCAGGGTTCGCCCCAACTCCTTGAGCACAGACTGCTTGGTGGATTTGTGGGAATGCAGCTCAAGTACCGCGTCGCCTAGATGGCTTTCATCCAAGCGGCGCTTCACCACCTCTAGGGCCGCCATCTTCTCCGCAACAAACAGGACCGTTTTCCTCTGCCCGATCAGCTCGGCAATGATGTTAGTAATTGTCTGGGACTTGCCGGTACCAGGTGGGCCCTGAATGACTAGATTGGAGCCGTCGCGCACTTCCAGGATTGCTTCGGTCTGGCTGCTGTCGGCATCCTTGACGAAACGGACTTCACCCGGCTTTATCACCGAGTCGATATTCACGCCCTCTGGATATGCCGCGCGCAGATCGCCGAAGCCCGAGCCCAGCAAGCGCTTCATCACCGGGTTAGCATCGGGTTGCTTGTCTTCTGGCCAACTTTTCGGATCGAGATCCTTGAACATCAGGAACTTGCCGAACGAGAAAAAGCCCAGTGCAATTTCGTTACTGGCGACCTTCCATCGCGATTGCTTGCTGACCACAGCAGCAACATCGCTGAAAAAGCGATCCAAGCTGTTGTCGTCAGCATCGAAGCTGTCTTCGTCAAATGCACACGAGCTCAGATCCAGGCCAAAGTCAGTCTTGAGCTTGGCGACCAGGGATAAGTTCGGCATCAGCTCGTCACCGGAGTACCTCAGTTTGAACGCATCCTTGGCCCCGCTGCGTTCAAGGGTGACAGGCAGCAGGATCAAAGGCGCCTTGCGCAGGTTTTCAGAGCTGTCGGCCTCGTACCAATGCAGGAAGCCAAGGGACAGGAACAGCGTGTTGACGCCCTGCTCCTCTATAAATCCTTTGGCCTCGGTATGGATTTTCAATAACTGAAGGAAAAGCCGATCATCTTCGATGGTGGTCTGCAAACGCGTATCGAGATGACGGCGAGCCTTGCCCGTTTCATCCTCGCCTGCGTCGCCCGTGGCGACATTCCAGTCCAGGCTATCGAGTTCATACAACAACTCCTCATCGCAGGGAGAATTACTATCTTCCTCCCCCTCCTCTGCCGACTTGGAGGCCTTAACCAGTTCCGCCAGTTTCTTGCGAGCCATTGGCGCAAAGGTCATGGCTTTTTCCTGACGATAGAGGGTCTTGAAGACCTCCTCGGACTGCTCATCGACCACCATCAGGGTTTTGGCGGTCTTGCGGAAATTGAGCATGTTGTTGCGAAGCCCGATATCCAGAAGCTCTTTGCGACTGCTCTGTAGCTTCTGGCCGATCACTGCATTCATAGGAAAACCTGCTATCTGAATTCGCACACCAACGGCTTTGGTCGTGTCTGCAGACTGGAAGGATGCTAATGGAAAACTGTTCCACGTTTGCGCCATCACCGGAGGCCTGGCGGGCAAGTCTAGTGAGCAGTCATCCGAAAGTTTGAGCCTAGTGCGTACAACTCATTGGATGCAACGATTGCTCAGCTTGGCTTGCTAGAGTCACGAGAATCAGGGAAAGGATGCCAGTGTGTGAGCCAGTCGAGTGATCACTCTGAAGCGCCTTTCACTAGGACTCTAATATCCTTTTGCTAGCAAAATATCTGCAGCATGAATACAGGTAAAGAAATAAGTGATTTGCGCTCACAGCATCAAGCTTGGTGTGGACAACTCCAGCCCTCCCGGTCAATCTGCCGCGCATCATTGATACCGGGGCCCAGTTCGGAACGGCACCACTTCACGAATGCCAACCATCGGTCACAGTGCGCGTTGACCGTGCCGTAATGGCCGCCGCCGAACATGTCTTTCAGTGCCGGCGGCCCTGCGTGACTCAATTGCCTGCCGTAACCGAAATTACGGCCATCGCGTCTACCCACTAATGCCATGTCGGTTACCTCATCTTCATTTCTCCGATCCTCGCCCCACGTCATCCCGCCAAGAATGCTGAGTGTTATCAGGGATCAAGGCCCCTGCGACCTGTGGGGAATGTCCTCTACGCGGGACTGGCGGCTCCTTACGTCCCAGGCTGTGTGAAAACCTCCCGACCGATGTGGCTGTTCAAAAAACATCCTAAAAATCGCGCGTCTACGCAAAATCTGGGTCTGCTGAGCCGCCATCTCTTTTCAGATTTCACGTACGAGCGCGCTCATCGAAAAGCAGCGGGGGTTTTCACACAGCCTGGTCCGGGAGCAAGGGCATCTCATGATCTGGCCTCCTTAACACCGTTGCCGGTGGGCGGGTGGAGGCAGTGCTGGCTGACTAAACCAGCGCCTGAAGATCCTGGGCCGGGTGAACGCAGCAATGCGATGACTGGGGCATGCCTGACTGTCAGTCAGGTGCAGTCCATTCCGTGGTCTGTGGCACCATCATCTACATGGCTGTTGCTGGTGGCATCGGCGTTTGTCACGCCGATTGTCACGAGGGGAAATGCCGCAAAGCCATGTGCGATCAGGGCCGCAGCAGTGGTAGAAGTGCCCGTCTCTTTCCACAGAAAGACACGGGAACAGGTTGGCGCAAAAGTCGGCCAAGCGGATAGGTTGCTGCAGGGCAGCGAGATACGGTCTGTTTGGTGCGCAAGCGCCTATGATCGTTACAAGCATGAAGCCGTCGTGGTTGGAACTACTGCGAGCAACCAGACTTAATACCGCAACCAATCAGAGGAAAATGGGATGAGACTTTATTTGCATCCCACATCAATCTCACTATTCCTGACTGCTTTTCCGTGCCCGTGGCGATGCCGGCCTCGACACTGCCTTCTTCGCTTTGGCTGCCGGAGGGCTTTTCCCTCGTTTCGGTCCGGCCACCACGCAGGAACTGGCCAGCGGCGCGCCCACCGCGATTGACCCACCAGCCTTCAACTGGCCGACAGTGTTGCCGACGAGCGTTGCAGTGGGCTTATCTTTGGCAGTCATCACCATACCCATCCGCACGCCAAAGAGACGCAGCACGCCCTCCAAAGTGCTGAGCTTCGGATTCGACTTCCCGCTTTCCAGTTCGTACAGGCTTTTCGTGGACATCTTGCACATGGCCGCGAAGGTCTTTTGATCAAGCCCGGTGACTTCGAGCCGCAGACGGCGGATGGATGTCCCAATTGGATCGAACCCCGCCGCGTTGCGCTTGACGATATCCTCTACGAGCTGGGCGCGCTCTTCAGGCTGTAGTTTTTTCATCGCAGTCCCCACTCCACGAGTCGTTTATCCAGGTTATTCACAGGTAGAGAGGCTGCATTGCGCATCGATTCAGGCGCATCGGTCAGCAGATCGGGCAACGCCCTGAATGCCTCAGCCGCATGCATCAACCGTTGCAGCAGGACATCGGGATCAGTGTAACCAACAAGCTCAGCGCAGTTGTCGCGCCAACTAGAAGACCCCTTGCGCTCCGCCGCCCACTTCGTCGTCCGTGTGATGCCCTCTTCATCCTGGATCATTGACGCGAGGTCATAGATTGGCGCCAAACGAAACCTCCCACCCACACGCATGATTCAGGTGTTGCGGCCGTGGTTATCGGTGTTCCCTAGAATGCGGTTCAGCAGATCGAGATGATGTAGTCGTCGTAGGCGACAAGGCAGCTTCCATCAGCAACACGCTCAGGGTTCTCAACCGAGAGTGTCGCTGCCTCGCGCCATGCACCATCGGAGAAGCCCGGAGCGTGAGTCTGAGCGGCATCGCGACACCATTAATCAGCATTTGAATGCCGATTAAACTAGTGCGCACGACTGGAATCGGCAATATTTTGCCGATTAAAAGCTTAAGCACGGGCAAAACCGGCACCACACTACCGATTATGCATTCACAGCGCGCCGGTGGGTGCTAGAGGTCGTTGCTGCGTCTGGGAAGCAGGAACTGCATGTGACTCGGTCTTTGGGTTATAGGACTATGTTTTATTGCGTTGGGTAGGTGGTGGATGGCACGGGCTTCGCCCGTGTTCGCGGGTAAACCCGCTCCTACAGGGGGGTGGAACGGCTAAGTCCGAGGTTTGCAGGCCTGATGAGAAAAGACAGGCATAAGAAAGCCCGCACTTGGAGGGCTTACATTGATGGCCCGATAGCAATAAATCACCATCGGCCAAATTGTCTGGTGCGGAGACAGACGGACGGTTGTTGGACGTGAGGGCCCGGTTTTCGCGGGGCTGGAATTTGGTGGATTTTTTGATGTACCTCATAGGGTATCTATAAACAAATCAGCTAATTAAGGATTTCAGTGGAATCGAATCGGGAATTACGCTGGATCCAATTAGAACTACGCCCACCCGGTTAAAATGCTAGGTGAGGAACGGCAGAAAACGACCCAAAGCTGCCCTTTGTGAATGGCGATCTTGGTCCAGAAGTGGGGCCCGATCGGTGCCTCGCACAATAGGGGACAGACCACGCATCATAATTTAAGGGCTCCATGGTAATAAGCCTTCAAGCCCCCTCGCTTGTATATATTCGAGGAATGGAATCGTGGCCTGCCCCCTTTCTTTTTCTGTCTTCTTGCACTCTTAGGTATCTCCAGGGTGCTCACGTTGACTGTGCGCTCACTTATTTAACTACTGAGCCGCTTTGCATCCGGCCGCCTATATTCTTATTCGAAAATCGCAACAAAATTAAGTATCACCCAAGTATTTAAATTACCCACATCCCTCCCGATACCACTACCCCATCAGGAAGCGGTCAAGAGGGATCCGCTAAGTGGGTGCTCCCATGTCAGGGAAAACTTAGAATATGGATGATCGGCAATACCTTCCGCACTGTATTCGCTCGCATAATGATTGGACATAGGCTGAAAACTATGATTGAAGCCACCTAACAACAATCCGAGCGGACAACAGCAAACGTCCGTACAATTTTAACCCGCAGGCATAATCTCTTGCTTACCCAAAGTTTCCGCAATAGAAATATCGTAAAAGCTAGCGATAATTTCGTGAAAATTACCACGCGACTGTAGGCTTTTATGAAGCTTTTTGACATACTTCGCGGTGACATCAGACTTCAGCGAAAAATCATCGTTGAAATGAGAAATCCCCAGCTTCAGCAACTCTGGAAGATTTTTTCCGTGCTGCTTGATCAACGACTCAAACGCGGAGTTTTTTCCAAGATAGGCATTTGTGGTTGCTAGGAAAAACAACTCATAAAGACTCCGGTCATCACCAGATACTTCCACCACTTCCAACACCCCCTCACCAATAGCATCTTCAAAATAGTTATAGCCATAGGTATGGCTCATCCCATGAGCCAAGAGATATATGAGCTGGACCGGAGGTAGACTTGACAGCGGATTCTTCCCCTGAAGCGCATCGTCCAGAATTCTAGCTGCAAGTCTAAAGCTGCCGCTCAACCCTTCTTGGATGACTTTATAGGGAGTCAGGTGCCCAGCCAAAAGATATTGCCCGGTTTGAAAGACTTTAACAATTTCTTGCTGCGGAGTAAGATTAGCTACCCCAAAAATTTCCCGCATCAAGTCTGGACAGTCCCGTTTCAGACCAACCAAGAAAAAGTAAACCGTACACCAATATGGATCAAAGACCCTGTCATGAACCAAAGCCGCATTCTCACGCAGCATCTTTTTGGCTGAGAAATATTCGGCAAATGTCCTATGCTTAAATGATAGCGCTAGATTTCTGTTGTTATATTTAAAAACCTCCCTCTTAGCCAGAAACTTATCAAATATAATAGCAGGATCCATTTTCAGGTTTCTCTCCGCTATGTAGCGCTCAAAGAACCCGAGAACTTCACGAGATGAAACATCGCTGAGCCCGTTCTCGATTACATATGCTCCAAGATCCATACAAACGCTATCAATCACCTCGTACTCTTTTTGGGATTGTAGTCCTTTACTCATATCCCATCGCCCTAAAACCAATTCACAATACTTAGAGTAGAGTTCAGTCATAGTAGATGGAAGCTCTGCAGGGTCCTCCTTAACTATCCTCGCCAGTAAAATCGCAGAGATGGGCGTTTTGGGCAAATGCCTGAACAAAGCGGACCTTTCCATGCCGGCAGTAAGCCGTTCGAGAGCGACCGGATTATCGCAAGCCTTTTCAATAAAGGTTAAAAGTTGCTTTGTGGTTAGAGGAATAAGCTGGAATCGAGAAAAAAATCTGTCAATTTCATTTTTTTCTTTCAGGTCTTCGATTGGGCGACTGGTAACTACTACTTTAACATTGTTTTTTGACCTAACATTTGAACTAATAGCGCGAAGGCGATCTTGGCGAGCTTCCTCGCTAAGCGGAACTTCATCAAGCCCATCGATAAAGATAACGTAAGTATGCTTTTCAGGATCAGTTTGAGACTCATCAACAACCTTGGCAATTATTTTATCAATATCGCCGTGATAAGCTTCCAGATAATCTTTGAAAGTCATACCCACTGGAATAACTTTCTCGTTATTGATTATGGCAGGCTCAGTCATGCGCTCAATTGCCCGCTTTACAAGATTGGACTTACCCGCCCCCATAAATCCTTCGAGGAAAATAGCTTTTTCGTTTTTAATAGCATCATGAATTGTAGATTGGAGGTCTTTACTTTTTCTTCCCTGATCAGGCCTTACTTTTCTTCCGACGCGAACAACCCGCTGCTCAATATTAATATCTTCCTGAAATTCCAAAATTGCCGAGTTTCTAGTTAGCCCTTCAGAAAAACTGCGAAGCTTCCTTATGTATTCCCCAAGACTGATGCTGATATCAGTCCAGTACTCAGCGTAAAACCTATCAATAAGCCCCGCAATTTTCTCTCCATCGAAGAAAATAATTTTGGTCTGCTTAAATTTATGATGAATCTTTTGCTGAGCATGCTCGGTAATGGCGTCATTTGTGATTATCCATATCTCGCTTAGAAATATCTTTTTCTTACCATTATCGAATGTGCGCTCCATGCCGCACTCATCAATTTGTCGCTCTATATCTTGAAAATCAAGTTTGATTTTCCCAATCTTAACAATGACGCCGACGTAGGTAGTGATATCTACAACATCATCGACTTTTTCCAATACAAAATCCGCCCCCTTTTCACCAGGCCCTTGGTTATATTCTAAATTCCTGATGTATGGCAACCTATGCAATAATACCCGTAGCAGCGGATGAAAATCTTGCACTTCTCGCTCAAGCTTTTTGAGCCGATTTAATTTTTGTACGTCCATGCGAAGGGGGCCTTTTTTAATGAAAATGCCTTTTACCGTGATGGCGCATTGATGGCCATATGCAATCATATCGCAACTCCGTGGCAGCTTGAAAGGCTCTCCGCACTTAACCATGACTGTATATATGTACAGCCAAAAAAACATTTCAACCTCTCCCGGCTTAATTTTAGTCGCGCCCCAAACTAAATGCTGGGGAGCGCGCACTT
This sequence comes from Pseudomonas sp. GD03862, assembly GCF_029840855.1. Taxonomy (NCBI): domain Bacteria; kingdom Pseudomonadati; phylum Pseudomonadota; class Gammaproteobacteria; order Pseudomonadales; family Pseudomonadaceae; genus Pseudomonas; species Pseudomonas sp. GD03862. The sequence goes on along the minus strand of NZ_JAOCDI010000025.1, from coordinate 26,778 downwards.
AACGAGTAAACAGCAGGGTTGCTGACTCAGCGCGATCACTCAGTCAATTGGCGATCCGAATACCCATGTTTTTTGCAATCGGCTAACCAGCAACCGCACGGTCAGCAAGTAGTAGTAACGCGTTGCCTCGCTGCGGTTACCGAGGCGATGATCGAGAAACCAAGCCACATGCTTTCTCTGCCAACCCCAAGGAGTTTCAAGCTGCCAGCGCTTTGTAATCTCAGCCTGGATGATTTTCGCCTGTCGCACATGACGTTGCTGGGTTGCGTGCGACCCCGTCAGCACTCCAGTCAAGTACAGTTCCATGTCGAATTGCTTACTCATGTTCGCCCTCCGACGTAGGCAGCGACCACATTGATCCGACCGTGCCCCAGCTCGTAGCTGATTTGCTTCCGGGCCTCACGATCAAGGTTCCTGTTTACCTGGCAACATTGGCCGCCGTTGATAGGCGCGCTATGTTGGGTGATTTGCTCATAGCGCTCACATGCATATGCCGCTCGTAGCTCATGGAAGCCTTTCAGGTTGTGTGCATGCAGGATGTCTCGCGCAGGGCGGATGATTTCTTGCAGGACATTCAGGTAGGCTTGGTGGGGTGCGATCAGGTTGCGGCTACCCACAGGCGACACTTGCCTTGCAAACTCAATGGCACCTCGAACATGCTCGTCCACCGCAATCCAACGTGGCGCCGAGGCGCCGGCGCGGCCGCCTTTAGTGCCGTCTTGGATATTGATCTTGTCGAAGACTTCAGCCTCACGGCTCAGCCGTGGCAAGTCGGCTAGGATCGCCTCACGCAAGCGCATGCCGGTGGCTCGCGCCAACAGAGCGATTGCAGCGGCCCGTTGCTGATGATTGCGGCAAAGCGCATTGACGATCTCATTAACCTGATCGCGGTCTTGGCCTTGCGGAGCCGATTGGCGAACTCCGGTGCGCTGCATTCCCAACGCCTTGCTCGGACTGGGCAATTTCACACACTGATCACCGCGCAGCGCCGCCATTGTCCTGTTAACGCTGGATAGGCGGTTATGTGCGGTGCTGACAGCAAGGTCACCGCGCCTTACCACGTCACGCAGGTACGCCGCATAGTCCGCCAATACCTTCCGATCAATCTGCCGCGCATCATTGATACCGGCCCCTTGTTCGGAGCGGCACCATCTGACGAATGCCTGCCACCGATCACAGTGTGCCTTCACCGTGCCGTAGTGGCCGCCGCCGAACATGTCTTTCAACGCCTGCGGCCCTGCATAGCTCAGTTGCCTGCCGTAGCCGAAATTGCGGCCATCCCGCCTACCTACCAATGCCATGTCGATCACCTCATCGCCTGTTCTCCGATCCTCGCCCCACGTCATCCCGCCAAGAATGCTGAGTGTTATCAGGGATCAAGGCCCCTGCGACCTGTGGGGATGTCCTCTAGCGCGGGACTGGCGGCTCCTTACGTCCGGGAGCAAGGGCATCTCATGATCTGGCCTCCTTAGCACCGTTACCGGTGGGCGGGTGGAGGCAGCACTGGCTGACGAGATCAGCGCCTGAAGATCCTGAGCCAGGTGCAAGCAGCAATGCGATGACCGGGGCATGCCAGACTGTCAGTCAGGTGCAGTCCATTCCTTGGTCTGCGGCACCATCGTCTACATGGCTGTTGCTGGTGACATCGGCGTTTGTCACGCCGATTGTCACGAGGGGGAATGCCGCAAAGCCTTGTACGATCAGGGCTGCAGCAGTGTTTGAAGTGCCCGTCTCTTTCCACAGAAAGAGACGGGCACAGGTTGGCGCAAAAACTCGGCCAAGCGGAATAGGTTGCTGCAGGGCAGCGAGGTACGGTGTGTCTGGCGCACGAGGGCCATATGTATAAGAGCATCCATCACCTGGGAGGTGACCGGGCGAGCTGCCGGATGCGAATCGCCTTTGGGGAGAACCACCGCGAGAGCGGCGTGGCCTTGAAGGTTCGGGCCACCTGGGGTGCTGTCATCGACAGCGCTTGCATGGCCAGTTCTACGCCTGTGGATAAACCCGGTCAAGGGTCGAAACTCCGGGCTGTTGAGGACGGGAAAAGCGGTTATTCACCGGTGGAATTCCGTGGTAAATCCCGGACATCGTCGTGGCTTATAGCTCTTCAAAGTGAGGTCCATCCAAACAGGGCGGCTTTGCAGCCCTGTTTGGATGGACCCGCGTGAAAGAGCAGCCAGCGCCGATCTTGCAGACTCACCCGCGATTGAATGCGCCATGACCATTTGGCAAGGCGGTGACGTTGTCGCCTATTGGGTGGGCAAACTCATGCGGGGTGACATGGCCCGATCTGTTGGCATCGATGTAATTGCTCCACCACGCCATGATCAATCGACGCTGCTCCAGAAATTGGGCCTTGTGGATGTAAGCAGCGCGCACGCGGTTACGCTCCTGATGGCTCATCTGCCGCTCAATCGCCGCATCCGTCCATAGCCCTGATTCGAGCAAGGCACTACAAGCCATGGTCCTGAAACCATGCCCGCACACGTCCTTGGTGGTGTCGTAGCCCATATTGCGCAGCACCTGGTTAACCGTATTCTCCGACATGGGTTTCCAGTACCTGTGGTCGCCGGGCAACACGAGTTCAGAGAAGCGATTCAAGCTGCGCAGCCGTTCAAGGATTTCGATCACTTGAGGCGACAGCGGCACTATCTGAATGTCCCCACTCATCTTGGTCCCGCGTGTGGAATAGCGGACGCCTTCAATCGGCTTACGGGTATCGGGGATCTCCCACATCGCACGTTGCAGGTCGAATTCATCCCACCGTGCAAAGCGCAGTTCGCTGGAGCGCACGAACACATGCAGCGTCAGTAGCACTGCGAGCCGGGTCAGCTCGCGACCGGTGTAGTTGTCGATTCGGCTCAACAATTCAGGAAGGCGGTTCAGCGAGAGTGCTGGACGGTGCACAGTACGGGGCGCTTGAATCGAGCCGGCCAGATCGAGCGCCGGATTTTGAGTGATCTGCCGCGCCCGCTTCGCACCCCGCATGATCGTGGAGAGATAGTTCTGCACACGCAGCGCGACATCCATGGTGCCGCGATCCTTGATCCGCTGGGTGACCTCAAGGAGATCATGGGTGTCGAGTTCAGCGATAGGCCGCTGACCAATCAGTGGAAACACATGGGTGCGCAGCCTGCTCAGTACCGTCTTGGTGTGGCCCTCGGTCCAGCGCCGGGACATTTCGGCGTGCCACTCCAAAGCGACGGTTTCAAAGAGAAGACTCGCACGCTGGGCAGCGATCTTGGCCTTCTGCTTCTCTTCCATCGGATCAAGGTTGTCGAGCAACAGGGCCTTGGCCTCATCGCGCTTGGTCCTCGCAACGGCCAACGAAACGATGGGGTACTTACCGATGATCAGCGTGCCTTCCTTGCCGCTGGGTTTGAAATACCGCAGCCGCCAAGTCTTCGAACCACTGGGTGCGACGTACAGGTACATGCCCCCGCCGTCGAACAGTTTGTAGGCCCGATCACGCGGTTTGGCCGTGCGGCATTTGAGGTCGCTGAGCGGAGTGGCTAGGCGTGGCATAGGGGTACGTTCTCCATTCAGGAAAGACGCTGTACCCCAAAAATACCCCCGGTTATTGGGGATTTAGTTGGTTCCCGACAGAGGGTCGTGGAAACGAAAAACCGGCCAGAAGGCCGGTTTAGAGGGCTTCCAAAGCATTCAGCGGAATGCAGTGGAGTTGGATGTGGTGCCGGAGACAGGAATCGAACCTGCGACCTTCGCGTTACGAGTGCGCTGCTCTACCGACTGAGCTACACCGGCGTGTAGCGCAACGTACCACTGCTCACACCCGTAACGCAAACCCCTGTTTCCGCTGGTTTATTGCCCTGCCCTCAAGCCCCCTTGCACCCTTTGGGCGCCAGGTCTTCCTCGATGTCGGTCGTGCACGCCCAGCCGCTGGCCGAACGCGTCAGGATCAGGGCCTTGCCCAGCGCGTTTGCCGGCGCATCCACCAGGGTGCATACAATGCTGCCGCTGCCATCCGCGGCCTTGCCGCTCGCCGTGATCGCACAATGCGCGGTCGCCGGCTGGCCACCCAGGGCGGCTACATCCGCCACATCCTTTCCATCATTCAGCCGCAGATCCATCGCCGTCTTCAGCGCGCTGATCTCCAGCAACCCGGCCGCGGCCTTGGAGCGTGCCTGGTGGTTGGTGTACATCGGTAAGGCGATGGTCGCCAGAATGCCGATGATCGCGACGACGATCATCAGTTCGATCAGGGTGATACCGCGTTGCCCTTTCATGAACGTAGTTCCTTTTTGATTCGCTTACACATTGAGGTCAGTTGCGCCCCAACCGGCAGCGGCGCAGTAGGCCTGAACAGACACCTTTTGTCACCCCTGCCCGCACGGGCGTCATCTTCGCTGAACTACTCTAGTGAGCATCACGGACGCATGCCCTTGCATGGACGCGGCAAGCTGTTTCCAGGCTTGTCGCCGGGGCTGAACAAGGACCTTTGCATGACTTCATCTTCACTTCTCTACCGCTGGCACGGCACCGACGCCAACGGCGCGCCGGTCAGCGGCCAAACACCCGGGCGCAGCCCGGCTTATGTGCGCGCCGGGCTGATTCGCCAGGGCATCACGGTGGCGAGTTTGCGGCCGGCCAGCGGGCTGGCGTTCAGTTTGCCAAAGCGGCGCGAAAAGGCAGACCCGGCGGGGTTCAGCCGGCAGTTGGCGACGTTGCTCAAGGCCGGCGTGCCGCTGCTGCAGGCGTTCGAGGTGATGGGCCGCAGTGGTTGCGATGCGGCGCAGGCGGCGTTGCTGGAAAGATTGAAACAGGATGTGGCCTCGGGCCTGGGGTTGGCGGATGCGTTGCAGCGTCACCCGGCATGGTTCGATGCGCTGTATTGCAACCTGGTACGGGTGGGCGAGCAGTCCGGTACGCTCGACCGGCAGCTGGAGCAGTTGGCCGGCATGCTGGAACAGCGTCGGATGCTGCACAAGAAGGTGCGCAAGGCGATGATCTACCCGCTGCTGCTGTTGCTGACCGGGCTGGGGGTGTCGGCGATCTTGTTGCTGGAGGTGATTCCGAAATTCGAGAGCATGTTCTCGGGCATGGGCGCGGCGTTGCCGGCATTTACCCAATGGGTGATCAACTTGTCCACAGGGCTGAGCCGGTTTGCGCCGCTGCTGCTGGTGATGGGCTTGGTGCTGGGTGTTGCCGTGCGCCAGCTTTACCGGCAGCACGCGCCAGCGCGCCTGTGGATATCTGGGCGGGTGCTGGGCTTGCCCGTGTTTGGCAAGTTGCTGGGGCAGGCCGCGCTGGCGCGGTTTGCGCGCAGCCTGGCAACGTCCTACGGCGCCGGGGTGCCGTTGCTGGATGCGCTGGGGACGGTGGCGCGGGTAACGGGTGGCGACCTGCACGAACAGGCGGTGTTGCGGCTGCGCCAAGGCATGGCCAATGGACAAGGGCTGAATCAGGCGATGGCCGGTGAACCGCTGTTTCCCCCCTTGCTGGTGCAGTTGACGGCCATCGGTGAATCCAGCGGCACGCTGGACCAGATGCTGGAAAAAGCCGCCAGCCATTACGAGGAACAGGTCAGCCAGGCGCTGGACCAGTTGACCAGCCTGCTGGAGCCGGCCATCGTGCTGATCCTGGGCTTGCTGGTGGGTGGCCTGGTGGTGGCGATGTACCTGCCGATCTTCCAGTTGGGTAGTTTGATCTGAACATGACTTTATGGACTTTTCTGGCTGAACAGCCAGCGTATTTCCTCACCCTTGCCACGGTGCTCGGCCTGCTGGTGGGCAGCTTTATCAACGTGCTGGTGTATCGCCTGCCGATCATGCTGGAGCGGCAATGGCAGCGTGAGGCGCAAGAGGTATTGGGGCTGCCGACCACGCAGCACCCGCGTTTCGACCTGTGCCTGCCCGCCTCCCGGTGCCCACACTGCGCGCACCGGATTCGTGCGTGGGAGAACATTCCAGTCATCAGCTACCTGGCCTTGGGCGGGCGCTGTTCGTCCTGCAAAAACCGCATCAGCCTGCGTTACCCGGTAGTGGAAGTGGCCAGCGCGCTGCTGTCGCTTGTAGTGGCCTGGCGCTTCGGCGCTTCGGTAGAGGCGTTGGTGGCTCTGCCGCTGACCTGGTGCCTGCTGGCGCTGAGCCTGATCGATGCGGACCACCAGCTGCTGCCGGATGTGCTGGTGCTGCCGACCATGTGGCTAGGGCTGATCGTCAATGCCTTTGGTATCCATGTGGCCCTGGCCGACGCACTGTGGGGCGCAGTGGCCGGGTATCTCAGCCTGTGGACTGTGTACTGGGTGTTCAGGCTGGTTACCGGCAAGGAAGGCATGGGCTATGGCGATTTCAAGCTGATGGCGCTGATCGGGGCGTGGGGGGGTTGGCAGGTGCTGCCGTTGACGCTGCTGTTGTCGTCGGTAGTCGGGGCGCTTGTTGGCCTGTGCCTGCTGCGTTTTCGCCGGCATGCCTTGGGCACGGCAATCCCGTTTGGCCCTTATCTGGCAATTGCGGGGTGGATTGCCGTGCTCTGGGGTGATGAAATATACGCCTCATACATGCAACTGCTTGGATACTGATGACCACTGCGGCCTTTACCCCCTGGATTCTCGGCCTGACCGGCGGCATTGGTAGCGGCAAAAGTGCCGCTGCCGAGCGCTTTGTCGAGCTTGGCGTGCACTTGGTCGATGCCGACCAGGCGGCGCGCTGGGTTGTCGAACCTGGCCGCCCGGCCTTGGCCAGCATCGTCGAGCGCTTCGGCCCGGCCGTGCTGCAGGGCGACGGCCAGCTCGATCGCGCCGCCCTGCGCCAGCTGATTTTCGCCGACCCGGCGCAACGCAAATGGCTGGAACAACTACTGCACCCGCTGATCGGTCAGGAGATTTTCAGCTATCTGGCTAAGGCGCAGTCGCCTTATGCAGTCTATGTGTCGCCGCTGCTGATCGAATCGGGCCAGCACCACAAGACCCAACGTGTGCTGGTGATCGATGCGCCGCAGGACCTGCAAATAGCCCGAACCCTGGCGCGGGACAACACCAGTGCAGAGCACGTGCAGGCCATTTTGCAGGCGCAGTTGGGCCGTGAGGATCGCCTGCGCCATGCCGATGATGTGGTAGTCAACGACGGCGGCCTGGCCGCGCTGCATGAGCAGATTGACCGCCTGCACCACTTTTACCTGACTTTGAAAGGAGGCCAGCCATGAGCCAGCCATTGACCGTCGATTGCCCAACTTGCGGCGCGCCTGTGGAATGGAGCGAAAAAAACGCGTTCCGGCCGTTTTGTTCGGACCGTTGCAAACTGATCGACCTGGGCGCCTGGGCGGCTGAGGAGCACAAGATTGCGGGGTCGGAAGAGTCCGAAGATGAGCTGTATTCGGGGGACCTGGAGCCGCGGCATTGAGCTGATCCACAAATACAACGCGGGCCCACAACCCGCGCGGTACCTGTGGGAGCGGGCAAGCCCGCGAAGCAGGCGCCGCAGTGGATGGCACGGGCTTCGCCCGTGTTCGCGGGCAAGCCCGCTCCCACAGTGTGAGTGCAACCGCTGAGTGCTGTGCATTACCCCCGAAGAGGCCGGCACAGCCACCACACATTCACCGCTCATCTTCCTTCCACGGCGCCTGCAGGTACCGCGTCCGGTTGAAGGTTTCCAGCCACTCGGGGCAAAACACCACCAGCGCACTGATCACCATGCCGTTGATGAACGCCTCGGGGAACATCATCAGCCACAGGTAGCCAACAAAGTCGCTGAGCCACTCCGGCAGGGCAAAACGCCCGTCCAGCCACAACACGCCTAGCGCTGCGGGGACGCAAATCAGCACAGTCAGCGCTGCCGGAAAAAAACCCGAACAAAAGATGTAAACAAACAGGTTTCGGGGCTGGGCACGCTCCACCAATAGCGCGCACACCTCGGTAATCAGCACCGGCAAGCCAACCAGCAACAAACCATTCACCCCCAGCGCCGCCAGGTCCTGACGCCCCAGCGCCAGCAAGCCGAGCTGGGCCATGAACCCACCCAGCACCGCCAGCGGCCAGTCCAGCAACAGGGTGACCGCCGTCATGCCAATAAAGTGGTACGACACCCCGGTATCAAAGTCGCGCCGCACCAGCCACAGCGCAAACAGGCAGAACACCGTGCCAAACAGCAAATGCTGGCGGCGCCGGTCGGTAAACAGTTCCACCCAGCGAACCCGGCTGACCGCCCAGATCAGCAACGGCACATAACCCAGCCAGCCAAGGGTAAGGGTGGTGCCGGATAACACCTGCGCGCTGATCACCTGAACAATACCCTTTGCGGCCATGTGGATAAAACCGAGTCTACACCCATTCTCCCATTCCTTCGGCTGCGGTAGGCTGACGCTTCCATTTGATGCAGGAAGCATTGGTCATGCTGGAAGGAACCAACCCCGCCCTGCTACTGGCAGCGGCACTCAACGCCATCATCGGCGTAATTCACCTGGCCATCATCGCCGTGGGGCCGCGTTGGTACCGTTTGTTCGGGGCCGGTGAGCGCATGGCGGTGGCCGCCGAGAAGGGCCGCTGCTACCCGGCGCTGATCACCGCTGCCATCGCCTGCGTGTTGCTCGCCTGGTCGGCCTATGCGCTGTCGGCTGCCGGGGCGATCGGGCGGCTGCCCTTGCTGCTGCCAGTCATTTGCCTGATCACCCTGGTGTACTTGCTACGCGGCCTGCTGGGGCCAGTATTGCTGGCGGGCACCGGGCGTTCGCAGCGTTTTATCGTGGTCAGCTCGCTGATCTGCCTGGGCTTTGGCGTGGTGCATCTGGTCGGGCTGGTGCAGCAGTGGCCGGTGCTGGGCTGATTCTCACGCTTAAACAGCATCTTACCGTCATCGATTAGCGGCTAAGCTTGTCTGCATGGATGACTCAGACTACCTGCGCCTGCTTACCATCCAGGCCGAACAAGCCAATGCCTTTCTCTCCAACGCCCGTAAGTGGGAGCGGGAGCGTTGGGTGTGCCAGCGCCTGTTGCAGGGGCTGAACATTCCCTACCGCAGCGAGGACTTCACTCCGGCGGGGCAGGAGCCACCAGACGTGCTGTTCCGCGACGCCGCCTTCGAGGTGTTTTTCGTGCTCGACGAGGGCCGCCGGCTGAACGATGAATGGCGCGAGGAGCTGCAGCGGCGGCGCAGTGCGTTTTCCCTGGCGCAGCTGGTACGCCGCGAAGCACGCCCACGGCGCATCAGTGCCACCGAACTGCTCGGGCGCCTGGCGCCCACCTTGCGCAAGAAGGCGCACAATTACCGGGAACGCGGGCTGGAGCTGAACGAGCTGGACATCATCGCGTTCTCCAGCCTCAAGCGCGAAGTGCTCGACCTCAACACCCACTTCCCGCCGCCTACCGAATACCTGCGCCAGGGCTGGCGTTCGTTGTCGCTGGTTGGGCCAACCTTTGCCCGGGTACTGTTTGCCCACCCCGATGCGCCGGATTTCCTGCGCGGCAACCTGGGCCGCAGTATCGTCTTCGACGTAGGCATCAGTCTTTGATCCAGTGCAGCGACTGTTTGCGATGGCGTACACTCGGCGCCAGGGATAGAAAGCATTATCATTTGTTTCAAGCGCCTGCGCGAACGCTGTAGCGTTTGCGCAGTCACAAACGTCTACCTGACGAGGCCCACTATGACCAGCCGCCTGAACCCGGAAGATCAGCGTCGTGTCGATGAGTATCTGCGAGCCCCCCAGCACCAAGTCGAGCGCAGGCCCTTCCGGCCGTGGCTGCTCCTTGTGCTGGTGCTGGCCGTGACCATCGGGTTGGGTCTCATCAGCCGCCTGCTGAGTGGACTGGTGCTATGAGCTGCTTCGCGCTCGCCCTCCCCTCATGCAGTTTGCGGCCGGCCCCCAGGGCCACGAATTCCGTAAACCTTATGAGATATTCCCATGACTCATCGCATCGTGATTGTCGGCGGCGGCGCCGGCGGCCTGGAACTGGCGACCCGCCTGGGTAAAAGCCTGGGCAAGCGCAAGCAGGCCGAAATCACCCTGGTCGACACCAACCTCACGCACATCTGGAAGCCACTGCTGCACGAAGTGGCCGCCGGCTCGCTGAACTCCTCGGAAGACGAACTGAACTACGTGGCTCAGGCCAAGTGGAACCACTTCAATTTCCAGCTGGGGCGCATGAGCGGCCTGGACCGTGAAGGCAAGCAGATTCAACTGGCTGCCACCCTCGACGAAGAGGGCCGCGAGCTTCTGCCTGCGCGCACCCTGGGCTACGACACCCTGGTGATCGCCGTGGGCTCCAACACCAACGACTTCGGCACCCTGGGCGCAGCGCAGCACTGCCTGTTCCTGGATACCCGCAAGCAGGCCGAGCGTTTCCACCAGCAACTGCTCAACCACTACCTGCGTGCCCACGCCGGCGACGTGGCCAGCGAGAAAATCAGCGTAGCCATTGTCGGCGCCGGTGCCACCGGTGTAGAGCTGGCGGCCGAGCTGCACCACGCTGCCCACGAGCTGGCGGCCTATGGCCTGGACCGCATCCAGCCCAAGGACATGCACATCACCCTTATCGAGGCGGGCCCGCGCGTTCTGCCGGCGCTGCCGGAGCGCATCAGCGTACCGGTTCACAAAACCCTGGAAAAACTCGGGGTGAAGGTGATGACCAACGCCGCAGTCAGTGAAGTGACCGAGGACGGCCTGAAAACCAAGGACGGTGAAGTGATCCAGGCCAGCCTGAAAGTGTGGGCAGCCGGTATCCGGGCGCCAGGTTTCCTCAAGGACATCGATGGCCTGGAAACCAACCGCATTAACCAGTTGGTGGTGCGCCCCACCCTGCAAACCACCCGCGACGACAACATCTTCGCCTTCGGTGACTGCGCCGCCTGCCCGCAACCTGGCAGCGACCGCAACGTGCCGCCGCGTGCACAGGCGGCGCACCAGCAGGCTTCGATGCTGGCGCAAAGCCTGAAGGCGCGCCTGGAGAACAAGGCCCTGCCGACGTACGAGTACAAGGACTATGGCTCGCTGGTGTCGCTGTCGCGCTTCTCGGCGGTGGGCAACCTGATGGGTAACCTGATGGGCAGCGTGAAGCTGGAAGGCTGGCTGGCGCGGATGTTCTATGTGTCGCTGTACCGCATGCACCAGATGGCGCTGTACGGGTTCTTCCGCACGGCGTTGATGATGCTGGGCAGCAAGATTGGCCGGGGTACCGAGCCGCGCCTGAAGCTGCACTAACAGGCGCCCCATGCCCTGTAGGAGCGGGTTTACCCGCGAATGCGGCAGTGCAGCCACCATCGCATTCGCGGGTGAACCCGCTCCTACAAAGGGGCGGTGTGGCAAACAGGTGGGATTTGCACCGATGGGCGCATTTTTCGAGGCAAAAGAAAAAGGGCATCTCATGCGAGATGCCCTTTGTTCATGGTGGGTCGTGTAGGATTCGAACCTACGACCAATTGGTTAAAAGCCAACTGCTCTACCAACTGAGCTAACGACCCAAAAATGGTCGGGGTGAGGGGATTCGAACTCCTGACATCCTGCTCCCAAAGCAGGCGCGCTACCGGACTGCGCTACACCCCGAGTGTTTCAAAAAAAAGGGCATCTCTTTGGAGATGCCCTTTTCTACATGGTGGGTCGTGTAGGATTCGAACCTACGACCAATTGGTTAAAAGCCAACTGCTCTACCAACTGAGCTAACGACCCGGAAAATGGTCGGGGTGAGGGGATTCGAACTCCTGACATCCTGCTCCCAAAGCAGGCGCGCTACCGGACTGCGCTACACCCCGAGATTGGCTCCGCGACCTGGACTCGAACCAGGGACCCAATGATTAACAGTCATTTGCTCTACCGACTGAGCTATCGCGGAACTGAACTTCGGTACAACTCCGAAGACTGTGTTCGCTTCGGACTCTTTAGCTTCTTCGCTTTCGCGTTGTCGCTGCTGAGGCCGGCTATTCTACATTCTTCGTTTTGCTTGTCAACCACTTTTTTTCATTCAACTTACTGATTTGTAAGTTGTTTTGCGATTACCTATGTTGCTGGTGATTCGCTTAGTGCCTGACAACGCGGCGTATATTAGGGGCACTCTAAATTTGATGCAAGCAAAAATTTCAAAAATTTCAGGCGGTTACCCCGGGTTGGCGCAAAGGCCCGAAATAGCTGGGCTGTGCCGGCATTGGCAACAGGCAAAAAAAGCCCCGCAAACGCGGGGCTCATGGTGCAACACAATCAGCCAAAGACGATTTCGTCGCCTTCCACCTTGGCGGTGATCGCCGTACCGGGCAGGAACTTGCCGGCCAGAATCAGCTGCGCCAGCGGGTTCTCGATCCAGCGCTGGATCGCACGCTTCAGCGGCCGCGCGCCGTACACCGGGTCGTAACCCACGGCAATCAGCTTGTCCAACGCCTCTGGGCTCAGGCTCAGCGACAGTTCGCGCTCCAGCAGGCGACTGCGCAGGCGGCCCAGCTGGATTTCGGTAATACCGGCAATCTGCTCGCGGCCCAAAGGCTCGAACACCACCACTTCGTCGATGCGGTTGATGAACTCGGGGCGGAAGTGCGCCCCCACCGCATCCATCACCGCCGCACGCTGTGCCTCGCGGTCACCCACCAGTTCCTGAATCTGCGCCGAGCCCAGGTTGGAGGTCATCACGATCACGGTGTTGCGGAAGTCCACAGTGCGCCCGTGGCTGTCGGTCAGGCGGCCGTCTTCCAGCACCTGCAACAGCACGTTGAACACATCCGGGTGGGCTTTTTCCACCTCGTCCAGCAGCACCACCGAGTAAGGCTTGCGCCGCACGGCCTCGGTCAGGTAACCGCCCTCTTCATACCCTACATAGCCTGGTGGTGCACCGATCAGGCGCGCTACGGAATGCTTCTCCATGAATTCGGACATGTCGATGCGCACCATCGCCTCTTCGGTATCGAACAGGAACTCGGCCAGCGCCTTGCACAGTTCGGTCTTGCCCACACCGGTCGGGCCGAGGAACAGGAACGAACCACTTGGCCGGTTCGGGTCGGACAGCCCGGCACGCGAGCGGCGCACGGCGTTGGCTACGGCGGTTACCGCCTCGCCCTGGCCAATCACGCGCTGGTGCAGCAGCTCTTCCATTTTCAGCAGCTTCTCACGCTCGCCTTCGAGCATCTTGGCCACAGGAATGCCGGTCCACTTCGACACCACTTCGGCAATTTCTTCCTCGGTGACCTTGTTGCGCAGCAACTGGTTGTCGGTCTTGCCGTGCTGGTCGACCATCTGCAGGCTGCGCTCCAGGTCCGGGATCACCCCGTACTGCAGTTCGGCCATGCGGTTCAGGTCGCCTTTGCGACGGGCGGCTTCCAGCTCCTGGCGAGACTGCTCAATCTTTTGCTGGATCTGCGCCGAGCCCTGCACTTCAGCTTTCTCCGAAGCCCAGATTTCTTCCAGGTCGGAATACTCACGCTCCAGCCGCTCGATTTCTTCGGTCAGCTTCTCCAGGCGTTTTTTCGCCGCTTCGTCTTCTTCTTTCTTCAGCGCCTGCGACTCCACCTTCAGCTGGATCAGGCGGCGATCAAGGCGGTCGAGCACTTCCGGCTTGGAGTCAATCTCCATGCGGATGCGGCTGGCCGCTTCGTCGATCAGGTCAATGGCCTTGTCCGGCAGCTGGCGGTCGGTGATGTAGCGGTGGCTGAGCTTGGCCGCAGCGATGATTGCACCGTCGGTGATGGCCACCTTGTGGTGCACTTCATAGCGCTCTTTCAGGCCACGCAGGATGGCGATGGTGTCTTCCTCGCTCGGCTCCTCGACCAGCACCTTCTGGAAACGGCGCTCCAGGGCGGCGTCCTTTTCGATGAACTGGCGGTACTCGTTCAGCGTGGTGGCACCTACGCAATGCAGCTCGCCGCGGGCCAGGGCCGGCTTGAGCATGTTGCCGGCGTCCATGGCGCCCTCGCCTTTGCCGGCGCCGACCATGGTGTGCAGTTCGTCGATGAACAGGATGATCTGGCCTTCCTGCTTGGACAGCTCGTTCAGCAGGCTTTTCAAGCGCTCTTCGAACTCACCGCGGTACTTGGCACCGGCAATCAACGCGCCCATGTCCAGCGCCAGCAGGCGCTTGCCTTTGAGGCCGTCAGGCACTTCACCATTGATGATGCGCTGGGCCAGGCCTTCGGCGATGGCGGTTTTACCCACGCCAGGCTCACCAATAAGCACTGGGTTGTTCTTGGTACGGCGTTGCAGCACCTGCACGGTACGGCGGATTTCATCGTCACGGCCAATGACCGGGTCCAGCTTGCCCTCTTCGGCACGCTTGGTCAGGTCGACGGTGTATTTGTCCAGCGCCTGGCGCGATTCCTCGGCGTTGGCGTCATTCACTGCCGCGCCGCCACGCAGGTTGTTGATGGCATTTTCCAGCGCTTTCTTGCTCACGCCCTGGCTCAGCAGCAGCTTGCCGAGCTTGCTGTTTTCGTCCATGGCGGCCAACAGCACCAGCTCGCTGGAAATGAACTGGTCGCCCTTCTGCTGTGCCAGGCGGTCTGCCTGGTTAAGCAGGCGTGCCAAGTCCTGCGACATGTTCACGTCGCCGGTAGGGTTCTGTATTTTTGGCAGTTGGTCGAGCTCTTTCACCAGCCCTTGGCGCAGGCCATTGATGTCGAAGCCTACCTGCATCAGCAGCGGTTTGATGGAGCCGCCCTGCTGTTCGAGCAGCGCCTGTAACAGGTGCACGGGCTCGATGGCAGGGTGGTCCATGCCAACGGCCAAAGACTGGGCATCGGATATTGCAAGTTGCAGCTTGCTGGTTAAACGGTCTATTCGCATGGTGTACCTTCCTTTAAAGGGCAGGTCGGAGCGATGGACAGCGCCTGTTTATAAAGAAACCTGCCTGAGATGACTTTATAGATAAGGCTGATTCTGGAAGATTCAAGCGTAGCGGGGTTGACCAAAGTCAAGCTGTTGGATTAACGGGGGCCATTCGCGGGCATGCTCGCCCCCACAGGTACACCACCAGTTTCAACGTTTGCGGAATCTCTGTGGGAGCGGGCGTGCCTGCGAAGAGGCCGGTACAGGCTAGCGCGGGTCCAGCCAGACCAGCGATGCGAAGCGCCCACCCTGCGGGGTACGGCGATAGGAGAAGAACCGCGCATCACTGACCGTGCACAAGCCACCGCCATAAACAGCAGTCACGCCACGGGCAGCCAGGCGAATACGCGCCAGCTCATAGATATCCGCCAACAGCTTGCCTGGCCGTTCGCCGTCGACGAATGCCCGAGCTGCTTGCGGGTGCACGGCGGTAAAGGCATCACGCACTTCCAGCCCCACTTCGAACGCTTGTGGGCCGATGGCAGGCCCCAACCACACCAGCACCTCTTCTGGCGGCAGCGCCAGCCGGTCCAGCGTGGCTTCCAGCACGCCACCCGCCAGCCCGCGCCAGCCAGCATGTGCCGCCGCCACGCGGGTGCCCGCGCGGTCGCAGAACAGCGCAGGCAGGCAATCGGCGGTCATCACGGTGCAGGCAATGCCAGGCTGGCGGGTCCAGCTGGCATCGGCCTCGGCCACCACCGCCGGGTCGGCATCCGCCACCACCCGCCCATGCACCTGCTTGAGCCAGGCCGGTTGGATGGCGAACTGTTCGCTCAGGCGGCGGCGGTTCTCGGCGACCGCGGCAGGGTCATCCCCAACATGGTCGCCGAGGTTGAAGGTTTCATAGGGCGGCAAGCTGACGCCGCCCTGACGGGTGGTGACACAGGCGCGCACCGAAGCCGGGGCCGGCCAGTCGGGGAACAGCAACGCCTGCGTCAGGTCACTCATCCGATGAAGCTCTCGCGGTCCTGGTTCAGCAGCGACAGCAACCAGACGAAGTCATCCGGCAGTGGCGATTCCCACTTCATGACTTCACCGGTAATCGGGTGGGCCAAGGCGAGGAAACGCGCATGCAGCGCCTGGCGCGGGAAGGTCTTGACCGCCTCGACCATGGTCGGGCTGGCAGCGGGCGGAATACGGAAGCGCCCGCCGTACGTCTGGTCGCCAACCAGCGGGAAACCCACATGGGCCATGTGCACGCGAATCTGGTGGGTACGGCCGGTTTCCAGCTTGACCCGCACATGGGTGTGCGAGCGGAAGCGCTTGAGTACGCGGTAGTGGCTGACCGCCGGCTTGCCGCCGTCGGTTACAGCCATGCGCTGGCGCATGCCGCCGTGACGGCCGATGGGCGCGTCGATCTTGCCACCGGCAGTCACCACGCCAATCACGATGCACTCGTAGATGCGGCTGACCTTGCGGGCCTGCATCTGCTCGACCAGCTTGGTCTGCGCCTGCAGGGTCTTGGCCACCACCATCAGGCCGGTGGTGTCCTTGTCCAGGCGGTGCACGATACCGGCGCGCGGCACGTTGACGATGTCTGGCACATGGTGCAGCAGCGCGTTGAGCAGGGTGCCGCTGGCATGCCCGGCCGCCGGGTGCACAACCAGCCCGGCAGGCTTGTTGATCACCAGGATGTGGTCGTCTTCGTAGACGATATCCAGTTCGATATCTTCTGCGATCCACTCGCCCTGGGCCTCTTGTTCGGCCTCCAGGGCAAGCAGAGAGCCACCATGAACAAGGTCTCGAGGGCGCACGACTGCACCATCGACCGTCAGGCGGCCCTCTTTGATCCACGAAGTTAGCCGCGAACGCGAGTACTCGGCGAACAATTGGGCGGCGACCTGGTCGAGGCGTTGGCCGCCCAGTTCGGACGGTACCTCTGCGCTAAGTTGAATGATCTCGGACATGCTCGATTCGGCGGGCGCACAGCCTTTGGTTTCGGCTGCGAGCTTGTGGTTAAATACGGCTTCTTTTGTCCCGGGGTTGGCCGGGGCGCTCATCATAACAGGACGGCACCGCCCAAGACAGCGGCCGTCAAAGGGACGCAAGCCGCCATGCGAGTGAAACACCTGCTGCTGATCGCCATCCTCGGGCTTACCGCGGCCTGTTCCTCTAATAAAGAGGTCATTGACGAGAACCTCAGCGAGGCCGAACTGTACCAGCAGGCCCAGGCTGATCTGGACAACTCCAGCTACACCAGCGCCGTGAACAAGCTCAAGGCCCTGGAGTCGCGCTACCCGTTCGGCCGCTATGCCGATCAGGCGCAGCTCGAGCTGATCTACGCCAACTACAAGAATTCTGAGCCCGAGGCCGCCAAGTCGGCCGCCGAGCGCTTTATCCGCCTGCACCCGCAGCACCCGAACGTCGATTACGCCTACTACCTCAAGGGCCTGACCTCGTTCGACCAGGACCGTGGCCTGCTGGCGCGCTTCCTGCCGCTGGACATGACCAAGCGTGACCCGGGCGCCGCCCGCGACTCGTACAACGAGTTCGCCCAGCTGACCAGCCGCTTCCCCAACAGCCGCTACGCGCCAGACGCCAAGCAGCGCATGATCTACCTGCGCAACCTGCTGGCTTCGTACGAAATCCACGTGGCCGACTACTACCTGAGCCGCCAGGCTTATGTAGCGGCTGCCAACCGTGGCCGCTACGTGGTCGAAAACTTCCAGGAAACCCCGTCTGTCGGTGACGGCCTGGCGGTGATGGTCGAGTCGTACCAGAAGCTGCACCTGGACGAACTGGCCGCCACGAGCCTGGAAACCCTCAAGCTCAACTACCCGGACCACCCGAGCCTGGTCGATGGCGAGTTCCAGCCCAAGCAGACCGAGTCTGACGGCCGCGGCTGGCTGTCCAAGGCCACCTTGGGCCTGATCGAAACCGATACCCCGCTGCCGCCAGGCGAAACCCGCGCCAACCAGGACGTGGTCAAGCAGTTCCAGGACGCGCGCGACGAGATGCCGCGAGAGCTGCTGCCTAAAGACGAGAACGGCGACCCGATCGTGCCGGAAGGCCCGAAAGAAGCCGAGAAAGACCGTTCCTGGTTCAGCTACATGACCTTTGGTCTGTTCGACTGACCCACAGCGGTAAATGAAAGGGAGGCCAGGCCTCCCTTTTTTTATGGCCGCGTCCTAGACTGTCGGCTTCTTCAACCGACAAGCTGGACATCATGGTTCGCCTACTTTTCTGGATCGCCCTGATCGCCGCCGCGTTCTGGCTGTGGCGCAAATACAAAGTCAGCCAGCAGTCGCACCCCGAGGCGAAGCTGGATGCGCCGCTGAAGATGGTGCGCTGTGCCCATTGCGGCGTGCACCTGCCCAACGACCGGGCGCTGCAGCAGGGCAATGAGTGGTATTGCAGCCAGGCCCACCTGCAGCAGGGCCCTGGCCACCAAGGCTGAACACGATGTCTGTTCAATCCTGAAACCAATTCGAAATCTGTGGGAGCGGGCTTGCCCGCGAAGCAGGCACCACGGTGTATGGCACCGGCTTCGCCGGTGTTCGCGGGCACGCCCGCTCCCACAGTTTTTATCTGCAATTTCGTGTTCCACATATCCCTCCCCGACCCTTTCACACCATTTACGACCCCTCCCCCCCGCCAGCATTGACCCGTCCGGCCAAAATTCGCTAAATCCTATTTATCCGCATAAATATGAAAAATAGCGAAATGCTCAAACCCAAACGCAAGCGCCAGAAGCTGTCCGATGTGATCGTCGAATCAGTCAAGCGCTCGATCGTCACCGAAGCGCTGCACCCCGGCGACCGCCTGCCTACCGAGCGTGAGCTGATGGAGCATTTCGAATGCTCCAAGGGCACCGCCCGCGAAGCCCTCAAGGCGCTCGAAGTCGAAGGCCTGGTCAGCACCCGCACCGGCCCGACCGGGGGCGCCTACCTGAACGAAGTGGGCACCGAGCCAGCCAGCCGCGCGCTGCGCAACTACCTGCATTTCCAGCACCTGGACGGCGAACAGGTGTACCAGCTGCGCAAAGTCATCGAGGTAGAACTGGCGGTGTCGGTGATGGGCAAGCTGAGCGAGGCCGATTATGCCGCGCTGCAGGCCAACATCGACTTCTGCAGCGCGCCGGAAGACAGCGAAGAAGGCCAGCGTGAGCAGCGCTTGGCGGAGCTTGAATTCCACACCCTGCTGGCCGACCGCTGCCCCAACCCGTTGCTGCGTTTCATGGCGGTGTTCCTCAACGACCTGCTGCGCGACCTGGTGGTGCTGAAAAAGGCCTACCTGCCCAAGCGCCAGCAGTTCGCCGCCGCCAACATCGACTACCACAAGCAACTGCTGACCGCCTTGCGCGCCAGCGACGAACCCGCCGTACGCCGGCTGATGCACGAACACATGTGCGACGCCGAGCACCACATGACCGCGCTGGAAGGCGAGGTTGCCCGCAACTTCCTGCTGGAGTTCGATCACCACCACTGATGCGCCTGTAAAGAGGCCTGCACACAGGCCCGGCCGTACCCGCTTTGTCATTGCCACTCCTGCCTAATAACCACAAACAAGGAGTTACTCATGCAAAGACGTACCCTGCTCAAGGCAGGCCTTGCCCTAGGTGCCTTAGGTAGCCTCCCCTTGGGGGCACACCGGGCATTTGCCGACCAACCGCTGACCTTCTATGGGCTCAAGTCCATGTCGGGGGCCTTCGCCAGCTACGGCAAGTACGCCGACATGGGCTCGCGCCTGGCCATCGCCGAGCACCCACAGTTGCTCGGCCACCCGCTCAAGTACAAAGTCATCGACACCGAAGGCAACGCCGGCAAGGCGGTGCGCAAGGTGCAGGAAGCCATCGGCCAGGATGGCGCACGCTTCTTCCAGGGGTGCACCCTGTCGTCTTCGGCACTGGCGGTGTCCAAGGAAATCCACAAAGCCGGCGGCGTGTTCATGACGCCTGTGGGCGCCGATGAAATCACCGGCAAGGACTGCAATGCCTCAACCTTCCGCTGGTCGGTGCCCACCTATGGTGCCATCCGCGAAACCCTGGTGCCGATGAGCCGCCAGCTGCCCCAGGCCAAGCGCTGGTACACCATCACCCCGCAATACGTATTCGGCGATGCCCTGCTGGACAACGCCCGCAAAGTGTTCGCCGAGCTCGGCGTGGAACACATCGGCAACAGCTACCACTCGTTGCAGGAGCAGGAGTTCTCCGGCTACCTGACCAACGCCATCGCCGCCAAGCCCGACGTGCTGGTGCTGCTCAACTTCGGTAGCCAGGCCTCCAACGCCCTGCGCCAGGCGGTCAACTTCGGCATCAAGGACCGCATGAAAGTGCTGATGGTGTGGTCTGCCGGCCTCGACCAGTTCCAGGAGCTGGGCAGCGACGTGCTCGAGGGCGTGTACCTGGGTGCGCAGTACTGGCACCAGGTCGACACCCCGCTGAACAAACAGTTGGTCGCCGCCACCCGCAAGGCCTATGGCATCAACCCCAACTATCCGCTGGCCGCCGACTACATCGGCACCAAGGTGATGCTCGAAGCCATCGTCAAGGCCGGCAGCCTGGACGGGGCCGCCGTGTCTGCGGCATTGCAGGGCATGCGCTTCCAGGGCCCGACCGGCGAAGAAATGATCCGCCCGGGTGACCACCAGGTGCTCAAGGATTACTACCTGCTGCGCGGCAAGCCCCAAGGGCAGATGCGCGACGAGGACGACCTGGCCGAAGTCATCAGTTCGGGCCGCTCGTTCGTCGAGGTCGATCACACCGGTTGCGCCCTGGCCTGAAGCTGCGGCGTTAGTCACAAACACTTGTACAGGCAGCCGCCCGGCGCGCTGTCGAGGGCACGCTCATGCTCGATTTGTACCTGTTCCAACTGCTCAACGGCCTGGGCCTGGGGATGATCTACTTCCTCATCGCCGTGGGCCTGACGATCATTTTCGGCCTGCTCAACTTCGTCAACTTCGCCCACGGCGCGTTTTTCTTGCTGGGCGCCTACCTGTGCTACACCGCCGTGGCCGTCACCGGCAACTTCTGGCTGGCGCTGCTGATCGCGCCACTGGTGGTGGCCGCGCTGGCCTGGGCGGTCGAGCGCCTGTTGATCAAACGCATCTACCACCTGCCGCACACCTTCCAGATCCTCGTCACCCTCGGCATCGCGCTGATCATCCAGGAAGCGTCGGTGCTGATCTGGGGCCCGGTGGGCAAGAACATTGCCGTGCCACCCGAACTGCGTGGGGTGCTGATACTCGGCGACTTCATCTACCCCTACTACCGCTTGTTCCTGATCGGCTTCGCAGCGCTGATCGGTATTGGCCTGTGGCTGCTGCTGGAACGCACCCGTTTCGGCGCACTGGTGCGGGCCGGTAGCGAAAGCACCGAAACCGTGTCGCTGTTGGGCACCAACATTTTCCGCCTGTTCTCCCTGACATTCGCCCTGGGCGTGGGCCTGGCAGGTGTGGCGGGTGTGCTGTTTGCGCCGCTACGGGGCGCCCAGCCCTTCGTCGGCCCGGAAATCCTCGGCATTGCCTTCGTGGTGGTGGTGATTGGCGGCATGGGGTCGTTCGGCGGGGCGCTGGTTGGCGGCCTGCTGGTGGGTGTGGTGCAAAGCATGATGACCAGTCTCTGGCCGCAAGGCGCCAGCCTGATGATCTACGGCGCCATGGCAGCAGTGATTCTGGTCCGTCCCTACGGCCTGTTCGGGAGAGCCTGAGATGAGCGAGAAAAACCCATTGCCAGTCGCCAAGGGCCGCGCCCCGGCGCTGCTGTCGCTGGTAGTTGCCAGCCTGGTGGCGCTGCCGCTGTTGCTGCCCTCGGCCACCCTGGCCACCGAGATCCTGATCTTTGCCATGGCCGCACTGGCCTGCAACCTGCTGCTCGGCTACACCGGACTGCTGTCGTTCGGCCAGGGCATCTTCTTTGGCGTGGGCGCCTATGGCGCAGCGCTGCTGATGATCCACCTGCAGTGGGGCATGTTCGCCGCGCTGCTTGGCGCAGCTGTGTTCGGCGCCCTCCTCGCGCTGCTGGTGGGCGCACTGGCGATCCGTCGCACGGGCATCTACTTCGTCATGCTGACCCTGGCCTTCAGCCAGATGGCCTACTTCCTGGCCTATACCCTCAGCGGCTGGACCGGCGGTGACAATGGCCTGCTTGATGTGCCACGGCCGAATATCGAAATCGCCGGCCATGTGGTGGTCGACCTGGCCGATCCGCGGCACTTCTATGTGTTCGTCGCGGTGCTGTTCCTGTTGATCTTCGCCGCAGCCCTGCGGGTGATCCGTTCGCCATTCGGCAGCACCCTGCTGGCTATCCGCGAGAACGAGACCCGCGCCGCCGCCATCGGCTACGACACCCGCCATTTCAAGATACTTGTGTTCATGCTGTCGGGCGCCATCACCGGCATCGCCGGGGCGCTGTACGCCATGCTGCTGCACTTTGCGCCGCTGTCGAACATCGACCTGATGATGAGCGAGAACATCCTGATCATGACCATCGTCGGCGGCACCGGCTCACTGTTCGGCTCGCTGCTGGGGGCCGGCGCCATCGTGCTGCTGGGTGACGTGCTGTCGGAGCTTTGGCCACGCTGGCTGATGCTGCTGGGGGTGATCCTGATTCTGGTGGTGGTGTTCATGCGTGGCGGCCTGTGGGGCGGCCTGACCGAACTGGGCAAGCGCCTGCTGGCCACGCGCAATGCCGATGACAAACCCCAGGCCAAGACCAAGGAGACCCTGTGATGAGCGACTACCTCCTGGAAACCCGCCACCTGGAGCTGGCCTACGGGCCGTTCAAGGCGGTCGCCGGTGTTGACCTTAAAGTGCGCGCCGGCACCATCCACACCATCATCGGCCCCAACGGCGCCGGCAAGACCAGCCTGTTCCACTGCCTGACCGGCGAGCGTCAGGCCACGGCCGGCAAGATCCTGTTCAATGGCCAGGACATCATTCGCAAGCCGTCCCACGGGCGCGTGGCGCTTGGCATGGCGCGCTCGTTTCAGCTCACCAGCCTGTTCCAGAACCTTTCAGTGCGCGAGAACCTGCGCCTGGCCGCCCAGGGCCGTGATGGCCTGGGCGCGCTGAACTTCTGGCGCAGTGTCGAGCACAAGCGCAGCCACTGGAACACCGCCGACCAGGTGCTGGAGCGCCTGAAACTGAGCGCCCGTGCCGAAACCCTGGCGGGCGAGCTGTCGCACGGCCAGCAAAGAGTGCTGGAAGTGGGCATGTCGATCTGCGCCAAGCCCACCCTGCTGATGCTCGACGAACCCACTTCAGGCATGGGCATCGACGACATCCCGGTGATGACCGACCTGATCAGCGACCTTGGCCGCGACCATACCGTGTTACTGATCGAGCACAACATGAGCATTGTCATGTCGATCAGCCAGCGCATCACGGTGATGAGTCACGGCCAGATCCTGGTCGAGGGTACCCCTGAACAGGTGCGCAACGACGAGCGCGTACGCACCGCCTACCTTGGAGAGGCCGCCTGATGCTCAACGTCGATTCGATCCATTCCTACTACGACAAGAGCCATGTGCTCGAAGGTGTCTCGCTCAAGGTCGAGGCAGGCGAACTGGTAACGCTGCTGGGGCGCAACGGCGCAGGCAAGACCACCACCTTGCGCAGCATCCTTGGCATCGTCCGCCCACGACAGGGGCAGATCAGCTTCAACGGCCAGCAGTTGGTCGGCCGCGAAATTTTCGATATCGCCCGGCTCGGCATTGCTCTGGTGCCGGAACACCGCGGCATTTTCCGCCAGCTCAGCGTGGAGGAGAACCTGAAGATTGCCGTGCGCAAGGCCAGCCGCTGGCAGCTGGAGGACGTCTACAGCATGTTCCCGCGCCTGAAGGAGCGGCGCCGCAACGGTGGTTTCGCCCTGTCCGGTGGCGAGCAGCAAATGTTGGCCATCGCCCGCGCCCTGCTCAACGGCCCCAGGCTGCTGATCCTCGACGAACCCACCGAGGGCCTGGCCCCGGTGATTGTCGATGAACTGGTGAAGATCCTGCGACGGATCAAGGACGAAGGGCTGTCGATCCTGCTGGTAGAGCAGAACCTGATGGTCTGCGATGCCCTTGCTGATCGCCACTATGTGCTGGAGCAGGGCCGCGTCGCTTACCAGGGCAGTGCGGCGCAGTTCCGCGAGGACCCGAGCATCAAGAACCGTTACCTGGCCCTTAGCGCCTGACCCGACCGTGCTTACCTGTACCGGCCCTTTCGCGGGCAAACCCGCGCCTACAAAGGTGTCACCACCCTCAGCCCTGCGAGGCCTTTGTAGGAGCGGGTTCACCCGCGAATAGGCCGGTACAAGCAACCCAGAAATTTCAGGAGAGATGAACCATGAACACCCGCATCGATCCCTCGCAGCACCTGCTCGGCCAAGGCCCTCTGATCAACCGCGAGCGCCTGTGGCAATCATTGATGGACCTGGCGCAACTCGGCGCCACCGCCAAGGGCGGCGTATGCCGCCTGGCCCTGACCGACCTCGACCGCCAGGCGCGCGACCTGTTCGTGCGCTGGTGCGAAGAAGCCGGCTGCACCGTCAGCATCGACGCCATCGGCAACATCTTCGCCCGCCGCCCCGGCCGCAACCCTGCCCTGGCACCGGTTATGACCGGCAGCCACATCGACACCCAACCCACCGGCGGCAAGTTCGATGGCTGCTACGGCGTCATGGCCGGCCTCGAAGTGATGCGCACGCTCAACGACCTGCACCTGACCACCGAAGCCCCGCTGGAAGTGGTGGTATGGACCAACGAAGAAGGTTCGCGCTTCCCGCCCTGCATGATGGGCTCGGGCGTGTTTGCCGGTAAGTTCGGCCTGCAGGAAACCCTGGACAAGGTCGATGACCAAGGTCTGTCGGTCGGCGCTGAATTGCAGCGCATCGGCTACGCCGGCCCACGCGTGCCTACCGGGCATGCCGTGGGCGCCTACTTCGAAGCACATATCGAACAAGGCCCGGTGCTGGAAGACCAACGCACCACCATCGGCGTGGTCCAGGGCTGCCTGGGGCAAAAATGGTTCGACCTGACCCTTACCGGCGTCGAGGCGCATGCAGGCCCCACACCCATGCACCTGCGCAAGGACGCATTGGTCGGCGCAGCTGAGGTGGTGGCTGCGGTCAACCGCGTCGCTCACGCGCACCAACCACATGCCTGCGGCACGGTCGGCTGCCTGACCCTGCATCCAGGTTCGCGCAACGTTATCCCCGGCCAGGTACACATGACCATCGACCTGCGCCACCTCGACCCTGGGCACCTCGACGCCATGGTCAGCGAAGTGCGCGCAGCCATCGAAACCAGCACGGCGAAACATGGCCTGAGCTATCAGCTGACCCCGACAGCCGACTTCCCGCCACTGTACTTCGCCGAGCAGTGTGTGGATGCCGTGCGCCAGGGGGCGCGTGCGCTGGGCCTGAGCCACATGGATATCGTCAGCGGCGCCGGTCACGATGCGATCTTCCTCGCCGAACTGGGCCCGGCCGGGATGATCTTCGTGCCATGCGAAGGCGGCATCAGCCACAACGAAATCGAAAATGCCGCGCCCCAGGACCTGGCCGATGGTTGCGACGTCCTGTTGCGCGCCATGTTCCAGGCCGCCAACCCGGGAGCCCGTTGAAATGACCCAGAAAACCGCGATTGGCGAACTCACCGCCGTCGAACTGCTCGAACTGTACCAGCGCCGCCAGTTGTCACCCGTCGAGGTGGTCGAAGATGTGCTGGCGCGCATCGACCTGCATAACCCGGCGGTCAACGCCTTCTGCCATGTCGACGGCGAAGGCGCCCGCGCCGCCGCCCGCGCCAGCGAACAGCGCTGGCAGCGCGGCGAGCCCTGTGGCCGACTGGATGGCGTACCCGCCTCGATCAAGGACCTGACCCTGACCCGCGGCATGCCTACCCGCAAGGGCTCGCGTACTACCTCGGGTGCCGGGCCGTGGGAAACCGATGCGCCCTTCAGTGCCTTCATGCGTGAAGCCGGTGCAGTGCTGGTGGGCAAGACCACCACGCCAGAGTTCGGCTGGAAAGGCGTGACCGACAACCCGCTGTACGGCATTACCCGCAACCCGTGGGATACCAGGCTGACTGCCGGTGGTTCGTCTGGTGGTGCTGCGGCAGCCGCCGCGCTGAACCTGGGGGTGCTGCATCAGGGCAGCGATGCCGGTGGTTCGATTCGCATCCCTTGCGCCTTCACCGGCACCTTCGGCATCAAACCGACCTTCGGCTATGTGCCGCAATGGCCGGCCAGCGCCATGACCGTGCTATCGCACCTGGGGCCGATGACGCGTACCGTGGACGATTCGGTGCTGATGCTCGACTGCGTAGCGCGCCCCGATGCCCGCGACGGTTTGGCCGGCGCACCCCGGCAGGCGCCGTGGCTCAGCCAGCAGCAAGATCTGAGCGGCCTACGCATCGCCTACAGCGCCAACTTCGGTTACGTGCAAGTCGCCCCACAGATCCAGGCACTGGTGGCGCAAGCGGTGCAGCGTCTGGCGCGGCTGGGTGCGCAGGTAGAGGAAGTGGACCCGGGCTTCAGCGACCCGCTGGAAACCTTCAATACCCTGTGGTTTGCCGGCGCGGCGCGGTTGGCCAGTGCCTTGAGCGATGAGCAGAGAGCGTTGCTTGACCCGGGGCTGCGCTGGATTGCCGAACAAGGCGCACAGATCAGCCTTGGCGAATACACCCAGGCGCTAGAGGCACGGGCAGAATTGATTGCGAAGATGAATGCCTTTCATCAGCGATATGACGTGCTGGTATCGCCGATGCTGCCGTTGGTGGCGTTCGAAGCCGGACACAACGTGCCGCCTGGGTCGGGGATGGCGCAATGGATGGAGTGGACGCCGTTCAGCTATCCGTTCAACCTGACCCAACAGCCGGCGGCCTCGGTACCCTGCGGGTTCACCCGCGAGGGGTTGCCGGTGGGCCTGCAGGTGGTGGCCGGGCGCTTTGCCGATGAGCAAGTGCTGCGGGTGTGCAAGGTGTATGAGCAGCATTATCCGACCCGGCACCTGCAAGCACCGATTACTGGCTGAAATCTGTGTTGGTTTCTGCGGCCCTTTCGCGGGTGAACCCGCTCCTACACGCACCGATTACTGGCTGTAATTTG
>NZ_JAOCDI010000024.1:0-87021 GCF_029840855.1 Pseudomonas sp. GD03862 | reverse complement strand
CTTCAGTTCAATACTGCTTGGGTTTTTAAGAAACCCTAAACTTGGCTCAGCAATCTCAAATGACTATGTGATTTCTCGCATGGCCACTTGTGATGCTGATAATCTTTTTGACTATCAGTCCGTACTCACAAGCACCCACACGAATTGCTTGATTCGATTTGTTAAAGAGCGTTTGGTTAAGAGCTTTTCGTCTCAACCGAGGCGCGCATTCTACGCTTTCCTCAGAGCCTGTCAAGCGTTTATTTTGAAGTTTTTTGCGAGAAACTCGTTTAGCTTCAAACACTTGGCTCGCTGCGATCTCTCGTAGCGGGAGGCGAATCATACAGCACTTGGAAGCGCTGTCAACCACCATTTCAACCGCTTTCGATCATTTGATCGTAGCCCTTCCAGCTTTTGCTTTCACTACTTAACTCATTGAATATCAAGGAGTTTTTCGTTCCGATGTCGCTGGAAGTGGGGCGCATTATAAGGGGATTCGAGAGGGCGTCAACCTTTAATTTCAAGAAAGTGAAATATAAGGGGGAAAGACCGTATCGGGGCTGCCAAGTGTTCGCCACGACAGTTTCAGCGCCTTTGAGATCGAGCGCCGCCCGCGCGGCGCTCGGTCTCATAGGCGGTGAATGTCTCAAGCCGGACGCGCGCGGCGCTCGATCTCACAGGCACTGCAAGGGTTGTGGCGGACACATCTCACCGCCAACACCCTCTCAAAACAGCCCCCTCCCCCTACAACAGCAACCACCAACCCCCAAAAACAAAGCGGGGAGGCCTACCGGCCTCCCCGCATCTATATAGCTACACCATCCAGGCAATCACTCAGCCTTGAGGGTAACCCGGCCAAACGACTTCTTGCCAGCCTGGCACACATGGGTAGCACCAAGGACAAACATGAAGTCCTTGTCGACCACTGCACCATCAACTTTCACCGCGCCGCTATTCAGCAAGTCTCGCGCCTGTGCCGAGTTCTTGACCAGACCAGCCCGGTTCAGCACCGCAGCAATTGGCAGGTCTTCCGCCGCAGCCACTTCGATCTCCGGCAAGTCTTCCGGCAGCTCGCCTTCCTTCATACGGTTACCGGCAGCACGGTGAGCATTGGCCGCAGCCTCTTCTCCATGGAAGCGCGCGACGATCTCTTCTGCCAACTTGATCTTGATGTCACGCGGGTTGGCACCGTTGGCGACGTCGGCACGGAATTGCTCGATTTCTTCCATCGAACGGAAGCTCAGCAACTCGAAGTAACGCCACATCAGGGTATCCGGGATAGACACAAGCTTGCTGTACATCACCCCTGGCGCTTCCTGGATGCCGACATAGTTGCCCAGCGACTTCGACATCTTCTTCACGCCGTCGAGCCCTTCGAGCAGTGGCATGGTCACGATGTTCTGCGCTTCCTGGCCATAAGACCGCTGCAGTTCGCGCCCCATCAGCAGGTTGAACTTCTGGTCGGTACCACCCAGCTCAACGTCCGCCTTCAGCGCTACCGAGTCGTACCCCTGCACCAGCGGATAGAGGAACTCGTGAATGGCAATCGGCTGGTTGGTGGTGTAACGCTTGTCGAAGTCATCACGCTCCAGCATGCGCGCGACGGTGTACTGCGAAGCCAGGCGAATGAAGTCGGCAGGGGTCAGCTTGTCCATCCACGTGGAGTTGAACGCGACTTCAGTCTTGGCCGGGTCAAGAATCTTGAAAACCTGCTGCTTGTACGTCTCGGCGTTCTCCAGCACCTGCTCGCGGGTCAGCGGCGGGCGCGTGGCGCTCTTGCCGCTCGGGTCGCCAATCATGCCGGTGAAGTCACCAATCAGGAAGATGACCTGGTGACCCAGCTCCTGGAACTGACGCAGCTTGTTGATCAGCACCGTGTGACCCAGGTGCAGGTCAGGTGCGGTCGGGTCAAAGCCAGCCTTGATGCGCAGAGGTTGGCCGCGCTTGAGCTTCTCCACCAGTTCCGACTCGACCAGTACTTCTTCCGCACCGCGCTTGATAAGCGCCAGCTGCTCTTCAACCGACTTCATAGACAAACCCGCAAGGCTCAGATTCAGGGGGAGCCAACCATACAAGATCGGCCGTCAAATACAAGTTTCGCAAAGGAATGTGACCCGAACACAGGCTTGCGGCGTCTACGCGCCCTTGCGTGAAAATGGATTTGGTTATATTTTATACAGTTATTTCATCTTCATCATGTCATTCATCTTTTCCATTTCACTTTTTTCAAAGTCACCTTGCCCATGACCAACGAACCGCCTAAAGCGCCCCCGCTTTATCCGAAGAGCCATCTGTTGGCCGCCAGCGGCATCGCCGCCCTGCTCAGCCTGGCTTTGCTGGTATTTCCTTCCAGCGAAGTGGAAGCCAAGAAAACTACCCTCAACCTCGAGCTCGAAAGCCCTGCCGAGCAGCTGAAAGACGAATCCCGCGCCGCGCCACTGGTGCAAAGTGAAGGTGAGCAAGGCTCGCCTTTCGCCCAGATCGAAGGGGCTACCCCCGAAACCCAGAAGGCCGATCAGCAGGCCCCGGCCGCTGAACCGGTTGCCGAGGCCGCCAAGGAGCCTGGTCACCGCGAAGTTACCGTGGCCCGTGGCGATACACTGTCAACCCTGTTCGCCAAGGTTGGCCTGCCAGCCAATGCAGTGCATGACCTGCTGGCAAGTAACAAGCAGGCCAAGCAGTTCAGCCAGCTAAAGCACGGCCAGGTGCTGCAGTTCGAACTCGACAAGGATGGCCAATTGGCCAGCCTGCACAGCAAGGTCAGCAACCTCGAAACCATTCAACTGACTAAGACCGCCAAGGGCTACACCTTCAATCGTGAAATCAGCAAGCCGGTGGTGCGTACCGCCTATGCCCACGGCGTGATCAAGAGCTCGCTGTCGGCATCGGCCCAGCGCGCCGGTCTGTCCCACAGCATGACCATGAGCCTGGCCCGCGTGCTGGGTTATGACATCGACTTCGCTCAGGACATTCGTCCGGGTGACGAATTCGACGTGGTCTATGAGCAGAAAGTGATGGACGGCAAGGTCGTCGGCACCGGCAATATCCTGTCCGCCCGCTTCACCAATCGCGGCAAGACCTACACCGCCGTGCGATATACCAATAAGCAGGGCAACACTGCCTACTACACCGCCGACGGCAACAGCCTGCGCAAGGCCTTCATCCGTACGCCCGTCGACTTCGCCCGCATCAGCTCGCGCTTTTCCGCCGGTCGCAAGCACCCCATCCTGAACAAGATCCGCGCCCACAAAGGCGTCGACTACGCGGCCCCCCGCGGTACACCAATCAAGGCAGCGGGTGACGGTCGCATTGAACTGGCCGGGCGCCGTGGTGGCTACGGCAATACGGTGATCATTCAGCATGGCAACCGCTACAAGACGCTGTATGGCCACATGCAGGGCTTTGCCAAAGGCATCAAGACCGGCAGTACGGTCAAGCAGGGCCAGATCATTGGCTACATCGGCACTACCGGCCTGTCCACCGGCCCACACCTGCACTACGAGTTCCAGGTCAACGGCGTGCACGTCGACCCGCTGAGCCAGAAGGTGCCTATGGCTGACCCGATTGCCAAGAACGAGCGTCAGCGCTTCCTGCAGCAGAGCCAGCCGCTGATTGCCCGCATGGATCAGGAAAAGGCCACCCTGCTCGCAGCGAACAAGCGCTAAGCCATGGCGCTCTACCTGGGGGTGATGTCCGGCACCAGCCTCGATGGCCTGGATATCGCCCTGGTCGAACAAGGCGAGCAGCTTGAACTGCTCGCCACCCACTACCTGCCCATGCCCCCGGACCTGCGCCAGGACCTGCTGGCCCTGTGCAGCAGCGGCCCTGACGAGATTGCCCGTGCAGCACTGGCGGAAAACCGCTGGGCCAGCCTGGCCGGCGAAGGTATCTGCCAACTGCTGGCTCGCCAGGGACTGAAGCCCGAAGCCGTTCGCGCCATCGGCAGCCACGGCCAGACCATTCGCCATGAACCGGCCCGCGGCTTTACTGTGCAGATCGGTAACCCCGCACTGCTCGCCGAACTGACCGGCATCAGCGTGGTCGCCGACTTCCGCCGTCGCGATGTGGCTGCCGGCGGCCAAGGCGCGCCACTGGTACCGGCCTTCCACGAAACCCTGTTCAGCCAGCTTGGCCGACGCCTGGCAATCCTTAACGTAGGCGGTTTCAGCAACCTCAGCCTGATCGAGCAGGACAAGCCGGTTCATGGGTTCGATTGCGGCCCGGGGAACGTGCTGCTGGATGCCTGGATCGAGCGCGAGCACGGCCACGCCTACGATGCAGATGGCGCCTGGGCTGCCTCGGGTGTGGTTCAGCCCGGGTTGCTCAGCGCACTGATGGCTGACCCGTTCTTTGCCGGCAGCGGCCCGAAGAGTACCGGCCGCGAGGTGTTCAACCTGCCTTGGCTGGATCGCCACCTGGCCACCCTGCCGGCATACCGGGCCCAGGACGTGCAGGCGACACTGCTGGAGCTGACCGCACGCAGCATCATCGATTCGCTTGGCAAAGCCCAGCAAGGCACCGAGGCGCTGTTGGTCTGTGGTGGGGGCGCCCGCAACGGCGCGCTGATGGCCCGTCTTGGCCAGCTGCTACCTGCGGCCCGTGTCGCAAGCACTGGCGCCTATGGCGTAGACCCGGACTGGGTCGAAGCCATGGCCTTCGCCTGGCTGGCTCACTGCTGCCTGGAGGGCATCGCCGCCAACCGCCCCAGCGTCACTGCCGCCAAGGGCCTGCGCGTACTGGGCGCAATCTACCCGGCATAGCCGATACGCCAGAAAGCAAAACGCCGCGCAATTGCGCGGCGTTTTCGTATGCCCAACCCTTAGATCGAAAACGACGACCCGCAACCGCAGGTGGTCGCGGCATTCGGGTTCTTGATCACGAAACGCGAACCTTCCAGGCCTTCCTGATAGTCCACTTCGGCACCCGCCAGGTACTGGAAGCTCATCGGGTCGACCACCAGGGAAACGCCCTCGCGCTCGACAATGGTGTCATCTTCGGCCACGTCTTCATCGAAGGTGAAGCCATACTGGAAGCCCGAGCAACCACCACCGGTCACGAACACCCGCAGTTTCAGACGTTCATTGCCTTCCTCATTGACCAGGTTTTTCACCTTCTGGGCTGCCCCATGGGTGAACTCCAGACCGGTAGGGGTGAAGGTTTCGACGCTCATGTTGATTCTCCCGGCGCGGTAGCCGCCATAAAACTCGATGACGCGCATTATCCGCTTTCCCGAGAAAATCGGTCAAGAATTGTGCGGCTTTAGTCGCGACCTGCAAAAAGGCCCGCACGACGCGGGCCTTTTCCAATGCTGGCGGCCTTACGGCAGCAAGCCGGCATGGGACAGGCCCATGCGCTCATCCAGACCGAACAGAATGTTGAGGTTCTGCACCGCCTGGCCGGAGGCACCCTTGACCAGGTTGTCGATCACCGAAAGCACCACCACCAGATCACCACCCTGCGGACGATGAACGGCAATGCGGCAGACGTTGGCACCACGCACGCTACGGGTTTCCGGATGGCTGCCTGCTGGCATCACGTCGACGAACGGTTCATCGGCGTAGCGTTTCTCGAACAGCGCCTGCAGGTCGACCGAGGTATCGACCACGTTCGCGTACAGGGTGGCGTGGATGCCACGGATCATCGGCGTCAGGTGCGGCACGAAAGTCAGGCCGATGTCCTTGCCCGCGGCCAGGCGCAGGCCCTGGCTGATCTCCGGCAAGTGGCGATGGCCCTTTACCGCGTAGGCTTTCATGCTTTCGCCGGCCTCGCAGAACAGCGAGCCCACTGCCGCACCACGACCAGCGCCGCTGACACCCGACTTGCAGTCGGCTATCAGGCGCGACGGGTCAGCCAAGCCCGCCTCCAGCAGCGGAAGGAAGCCCAGCTGGGTTGCAGTCGGGTAGCAACCCGGCACAGCGATGAGGCGTGCCTGGCGGATCTTCTCGCGGTTGACTTCGGGCAGGCCATAGACTGCGTCCTTGAGCAGCTCTGGCGCGCCATGGGGCTGACCGTACCACTTGCCCCACTCAGTGGCATCCTGCAGACGGAAGTCGGCCGACAGGTCGATCACCTTGGTGCCAGCCGCCAGCAGCTCACCGGCCAGGGCGTGGGCAACACCATGCGGCGTGGCGAAGAACACCACATCGCAGGCGGCCAGAGCCTTGCTGTCCGGCACGCTGAACGCCAAACCGTCATAGTGGCCGCGCAGGTTCGGGTACATGTCCGCCACCGCCACGCCCGCCTCGGAGCGCGAAGTGATGACCGCCACTTCGGCCTGTGGATGCTGTGCCAGCAGACGCAACAGTTCGACGCCGGTGTAACCCGTGCCGCCGACGATACCGACCTTGATCATAACGCTTGCCCCTTATCAACGAGCCGTCTGGAAAGCGCACGATAATAGGGGCGCAGGGCGCCTGTAACAACTCTTCGGGTGACCCTTCGGGCGCCTGACCACTACTATCTGACGACCGTGACTATCTGAAGGAACTCCCTCCATGCTTTACCTATGGATCAAAGCGCTGCATATCGTCAGCGTGGTCTGCTGGTTCGCCGGCCTGTTCTACCTGCCCAGGCTGTTCGTCTACCACGCCCAGAGCCAGGACAGCATCAGCCAGGAACGCTTCGTGACCATGGAGCGCAAGCTGTACCGCGGCATCATGAACCCGGCGATGATCGCCACCTACGTGTTTGGCGCCTGGATGCTGTACCTCACCCCCGGCTGGCTGAGCCAGGGGTGGCTGCATGCCAAGCTCACCCTGGTCATCCTGCTGACCGGCTACCATCACGTGTGCGGTGCCCAGCGCAAACGCTTCGCCAACGGCACCAACACCCGCAGCCACGTTTACTATCGCTGGTTCAACGAAGTGCCCGTGCTGATCCTGCTGGCTATCGTCATTCTGGTGGTGGTGAAACCGTTCTGACATAGCCACCCGCTCAAGGAGCCTTGCCATGTCGCTACCTGCCTCGCTCGAACAACGCCTGCGGCTGCCCGTGGTTGCCGCGCCGATGTTCCTCATCTCCAACCCCCAACTGGTGCTGGCCTGCTGCGCCAGCGGCGTGGTTGGCAGTTTCCCGGCCCTGAACCAACGCGACAGCGCTGGCTTCAAGGCCTGGCTGGAAGAGATCGAGGCTGGCCTGGCTCAACTGCAGGCGCCAGCGCCCTACGCCGTCAACCTGATCGTCCACCCGACCAACCCGCGCCTGCAGGCCGACTTGGCCTTGTGCGTCGAACACCGTGTACCAATCGTTATCACCAGCCTGGGGGCGGTAAAGGAAGTGGTCGATGCCGTACA
Organism: Pseudomonas sp. GD03862; assembly: GCF_029840855.1. NCBI lineage: Bacteria > Pseudomonadati > Pseudomonadota > Gammaproteobacteria > Pseudomonadales > Pseudomonadaceae > Pseudomonas > Pseudomonas sp. GD03862. The sequence continues at coordinate 79,750 of NZ_JAOCDI010000024.1, read as the reverse complement.
CGGCTACGGCGGCCTGGTGCTCCACGATGTCACCACCCGCCGGCATGCCGAAAAGGCCGCCGAAGCCGGTGTCGATGGCCTTATCGCCGTCGCCGCAGGCGCGGGCGGCCATGCCGGCACCTGGAGCCCATTCGCCCTGGCCGCAGAAATTCGCCAGTTCTTCGACAAGACCCTGCTGCTGGCTGGTTGCATTAACCACGGCCACGAAATCCTGGCCGCACAACTGCTGGGGGCGGACCTGGCGTACATGGGCACGCGCTTCATCGCCACCACAGAAAGCCAGGCTCAGGGCGCCTACAAACAGATGCTGCTGAACGCCCATGCCGCCGACATCATCCACACACCCGTGGTGTCCGGCATCCCCGCCAGCTTCCTGCGCCAGAGCCTGGAGCAGGCCGGCTACGACATGAACACCCTCAAGGGGGGGCAGGTGCAAGGCAAGCTCAAACCGATCGATGACGAAGCCAAGGCCTGGAAGACCGTATGGTCAGCGGGCCAGGGTGTCGGAGACATCCATGACCTGCCCAGCGCCAGCGCATTGATCGAGCGCCTGCATGGCGAGTACCGACAAGCCCTGGAACGCTGCCAGGTTTTGCGCGCCCGCGCCTTGTAGCAAAAGGCAACACCTTGCACGGGCAAGTTGTACACTAGGCGCCCTCTTCCGCCCCCAGGAGCCTTGCATGACCCGTTACGCCATGATCACTGGTGCTTCCAGCGGCCTGGGCCTGGCCTTGGCGGAAGCGCTGGCACGGCGCGGGCGCAATCTGATCCTGGTGGCACGCCAACGAGAAACGCTGGAGCCTGTCGCCATCGAGCTGACCCAGCGTTTCGGTGTCGAGGTGCTGTTCCGCGCCTGCGACCTCAGTCAGCCGTTGCGCCTTTCAGGCTTCGTGCTCGAGCTGGAAGAAGGTGAGCGGCGTATCGATTTGCTGGTCAACTGCGCGGGCTTGCGCACCTATGGGCCGTTCCTGGCCCATGAATGGGCCGACGAACAGGATCTGCTGGAAGTCAACGTGCTGGCCCTGAGCCGCCTGTGTCACGCCATCGGTAACCTGATGGCTGTGCAGGGTGGCGGGCAGATTCTCAACGTCGCCGGCCTGGCCGGGGTGGCGCCTGGCCCATGGATGGCCGCCTATGCCGCCAGCAAGGCCTATGTGCTGAGCTTTTCACAGGCCCTGCGCGAAGAACTCAAGCGCACCGGCATCAAGGTCTCTGTACTGTGCCCTGGCCCGGTACGTTCCGCACGCCGGCGCATTGCGCGGCTCGATGGCAAGCCGCGCTGTCTCAGCCCCGAGGAAGTGGCGCTGTACACCGTGCGGGCACTGGACAAGAACCGCGCACTGATCATGCCTGGCCGGCGCAACCGCTGGCTGGCGTTCGCACCGCGGCTGTTGCCGCGCTGGCTGGTGCGCAAGCTGGCCGGGGCCATCCACCGCCGCTATTGCCCCTTAGGCATGGAATAGCCACTGGGCGAGCGGCGCCCGGCTGAGTACACTCGGCCCGACCCTCACCATGGAGCAAGTGCTGTGGACGATCTATTCCTCAAAATCATCAACCGGGAAATCCCGGCAGATATCATCTATGAAGACGACCAGATCCTGGCCTTCAAGGACATTGCACCCGCGGCACCGGTACATTTTCTGGTCATCCCGAAAAAGCACATTCGCACCCTCAATGACCTGACCGAAGAAGACAAGGCCCTGGCTGGCCACATCCTGTTCACCGCCCAGCGCCTGGCTGTCGAACAAGGCTGCGAGGAAGGTTTCCGCGTGGTCATGAACTGCAACCCCAAAGGCGGCCAGACTGTCTACCACATCCATATGCACGTGCTTGGCCAGCGCCAGATGAACTGGCCACCGGGCTGACCCACGGCAAGCGACCCCGCCGCTATTGCGGTAAACTGTCGGGCACATTCTTGCGGAGGTGCCCGATGGCTACCGAACGTCACTACTCGCCGCTCGACCGCTTGTTGCTGCAGGCCGATACCGCCATGCGCACCTTGCTGCCTTTCAGCGGCCAACCTGCCCGGCCATCGCCGGCCATCGTCCAGCCAGACGTTGACCTGGACGAGCAACAGGCCCGCCATATTGCCGGGCTGATGCGCATCAACCATACCGGTGAAGTCTGCGCCCAGGCGTTGTACCAAGGCCAGGCCCTGACCGCCAAGCTGCCCGAAGTGCGCAAGGCCATGGAGCATGCCGCTGAGGAAGAAATCGACCACCTGGCCTGGTGCGAGCAGCGCATTCGCCAGCTGAACAGCCACCCGAGCGTGCTCAACCCTCTGTTCTACGGCATGTCGTTCGGCATTGGCGCACTGGCCGGGCTGGTCAGCGACAAGGTCAGCCTGGGCTTCGTCGCCGCTACCGAACATCAGGTGTGCAAGCACCTCGACGAGCACCTGGAGCAACTCCCGCACGAAGATGAAAAATCCCGGGCCATTCTCGAGCAGATGCGCATAGACGAAGAGCAGCACGCCGAGTCTGCGCTGGAAGCCGGTGGTTATCGCTTCCCGGCCCCCGTCCGCTTTGGCATGAGCTTGCTGGCCAAGGTCATGACCAAGAGCACATACCGCATCTGAAGGCATCACCATGACGGATCGATTCGACGCCAAGGACCTGGCGCGCGCCGTGCAAGCAGGCATTCTCCAACCAGGCCAGGACCAAAGCCTGTTGGCATTCCTGCGCCAGCAACCCGCACCACGTGGCAGCTTTCAGCTGGCCCATGTTGCCTTCTACTTTGGCGCCATGCTGATCATGGCGGCAATGGGCTGGTTGCTCACCGAGGCCTGGATGAGCCTCGGTGACGGCGCGCTGTTGATCATCGCCAGCCTCTATATCCTGCTGATCACCTTGTTCGCCCTCAATCTGCAACGCCGCGCCCAGCCCGTCGCTGCTGGCGTGCTGGCAGCAGTAGCCGTCAGCATCGTGCCGCTGGCGGTATTCGCTATCGAACGCATGCTCGGCTGGTGGCCACTGGACGATGCGCAGGCTGACTACCACCAGTACTACACCTACGTGCAAGGCGGCTGGCTGGCGATGGAAGCAGCCACGGTGCTTGCCGGGCTGCTAATGCTGCGACTGATCCCCTACCCGTTCGTCGTCATGCCAATGGCCGTGGCCTTGTGGTTCATGTCGATGGACCTTAGCGAGTGGTTCTTCGGCTCACCGTTCAGTTGGGAGCAGCGTCGCCACGTCTCCCTGTGGTTTGGGCTGGGCTTGCTGGTGGTTTTCCTCGTGATAGACGGTCGCACACGTGAGGACTACGCACGTTGGGGTTACCTCGCCGGGCTGGCAGCGTTCTGGGGCGGGTTGACGCTACTGGACAGCGGCAGTGAGTTGGGCAAGGCCATGTACTGCCTGATCAACATTGCGCTGATGGGCATGGCGGTGCTGCTGCGTCGGCCGGTGTTCATGGTGTTTGGTGCGCTGGGGGTGGCGGCTTATCTGGGATATCTGTCGTACGAGGTGTTTGCCCAGTCGCTGCTGTTCCCGGTGGTGCTGACCATGATCGGGCTGGGGGTTATCTGGCTTGGGCTGGTTTACCAGAAGCGCCGGGAGCGGTTGAGCCAGGCGCTGAGAAGCAGTCTTCCGCAATGGTTGCGGATGGCCCTTCCGGCCCTGCGCAACTGAAACTCGCCCGGGCCGCGGGTGGGAGCGGGTTCACCCGCTTCCACAAGGGCTGCAAAGCGGCCCCGGAATCTCAGCCTTAACCCAGCTCTACGATTTCATACCCATGGGTAATCTCAACCCCGGCACGCTCGAGCATGATCGAAGCCGAGCAATACTTTTCCGCCGACAGCTCCACCGCCCGCTTGACCTGCGCTTCTTTCAGCCCACGCCCCTTCACCACAAAGTTCATGTGAATCTTGGTGAACACCTTCGGGTCTTCGCTGGCGCGCTCCGCCTCCAGAAATGCCTCGCAGCTTTCCACTGCCTGGCGCGACTTCTTCAGAATGCTCACCACGTCAAAGCTGCTGCAGCCACCCAGGCCCAGCAACAGCATTTCCATCGGTCGCACGCCCAGGTTGCGGCCGCCGGCCTCGGGCGGGCCGTCCATTACGACGACATGGCCGCTCCCCGATTCGCCGAGGAACATTGCCTCACCGGCCCACTGGATACGTGCCTTCATCTACCCGGACTCCTGATTTTCGGAAAAGGGTGTCAGCTTAGACCTTGTGCGGCTGTGGGAAAAGCACGAGATGTGTCGGTTTAGTACCGAAACATCTCGTAGTGTCTGATAAGCTGGCGCCAAATGACTGGCGCTCTCCGTCAGCCAACCTCTAAAAAAGCCTATGCGTCATATCGAACAGGATTTCGTGATGGTTGCCTCCGCCCTACCCGCCAAGATAAAGAACATCGACAAGCTGCTGGTACACTGCCAGCGCCGCCGCTACACCGCCAAAAGCAATATCATCTGCGCCGGCGACCGGGCCGAGACACTGTCGTTCATCATCAAGGGTTCGGTCACCATCCTCATCGAGGACGACGACGGCCATGAAATGATCATCGCCTACCTCAACCATGGCGATTTCTTTGGCGAGCTAGGCCTGTTCGAGCCCGTTGATGGCGAGCAGCAGCGCAGCGCCTGGGTACGCGCCAAGACCGAATGCGAAGTGGCCGAAATCAGCTACGAGAAGTTTCGCGAGCTGGCGCGCCAGGACCCGGAAATCCTCTATGCCCTGGGTAGCCAGATGGCCCAGCGCCTGCGCAACACTACGCGCAAGGTTGGCGATTTGGCATTTTTCGACGTGACCGGGCGAGTTGCCCGTTGCCTGCTGGAACTGTGCAAGCAGCCCGACGCCATGACCCACCCCGATGGCATGCAAATCAAGATTACCCGTCAGGAAATCGGCCGAATCGTCGGTTGCTCTCGGGAAATGGTCGGCCGCGTTCTCAAGGACCTCGAGGAACGCAGCCTGGTGCAGGTCAAAGGCAAGACCATGGTGGTCCACGGTACCCGCTAGTCCTTGGGCAACTCGGCCAGTACCTTGGCGTAGGCCTGCGAAAGGCGCTCGAACCAAGGTGCTGCCGGCGCCACTTCGTGCAAGGCGATGTGCGCATCGGCGCGACAGCGTTGCTCCAGCTCACAGCACTCGTTGAAGCGGTTGACCGCCGCCACCATCGACTCACGCTCGTTGTCCAGCAGCAGCGCACCGTGCACCAGCACCACAGGGCGCTTGCCACCCAGGCCCTGACGCCAGCGCTGGGCGGTACCCACCAATTTGCGGCCATTGAGGTTGACGTTGTAGCGGCCATCGCAGAAGGCCCCGTCGATTTCCCCGACTGACGCTACCCCGCCCCACTCGCGCAGCACATCACACAGCGGCAGACACAGGCGCTCGTAGGCATTTTCGATACGGCCGTGGTCGCCTTCACTGCGCGGTGCGGCGTAGACCAGTGCAACGTTCACCGTCGAATGCGACTGAGGCACCGGCTCACCGCCGGTTTCTCGCAGCAGCACCGGCCAGCCAGCAATAGCCAATTCCGCGCAGGCGACCTCGAAGTTGCCCAGCCGGCTCATGCGTCGAGGCATGACCAGCGCGTGGTCGGTGGGGCGCCAGAACAGCACACCATTCTCGCGTTCGCCGCGGCAGACGGCGGCCAGCAGTTCCTGCTCGGCGTGCAGGCCTTGTTCGACGCTCAGGGCCAGGGGTTGATCGGTCATTGATCCACCTATGATGTTGATTTCACTGGCCTCTTCGCGGGTGAACCCGCTCCTACGACAGGGCGCGTACCCGTGTAGGAGCGGGCTTGCCCGCGAAGAGGCCATTACAGGTACAAAAAAGCCGGCAAAAACGCCGGCTTCATTTGATCAGTCCAGTTGCTGAACAGTCTTCTTCACCTGCTCGGGGAAGAACAGCCGCTGTAATTCCAGGCCAGGCTGCTCGGCGCGCATGAACGCCTCTCCCACCAGGAACGAGTAAACCTCGTTGATTGCCATCAGCTCCACATCGGCCCGGTTGAGAATACCGCTTTCGGTAATCGCCAGACGGTCACGCGGAATGCGCGGCAGCAGGTCAAGGGTGGTTTCCAGGCTGACCTCGAAGGTGTGCAGGTTGCGGTTGTTCACCCCCACCAGCGGTGTATCCAGGGTTTTCAGCGCGCGCTCCAGTTCATCGCCATCGTGCACTTCTACCAGCACGTCGAGGCCGACGTCCTTGGCAGTGGCGGCCAGTTCAGCCATCTTCACGTCATCCAGCGCCGACACGATCAGCAGTACGCAATCTGCCCCCAGGGCCCGGGCTTCGACGATCTGGTAAGGGTCGACCATGAAGTCCTTGCGGATCACCGGCAGCGAAACAGCCGCGCGGGCCTGCTGCAAGTACTCATCGGCCCCCTGGAAATAATCGACATCGGTCAACACCGACAGGCAGGTGGCCCCGCCCTTCTCGTAGCTGACCGCGATTTCCGCTGGCACGAAGTGCTCGCGGATCACGCCCTTGCTTGGCGAAGCCTTCTTGATTTCGGCAATCACCGCGGGCTGCTTGCGCTTGGCCTGCTCGATCAGCGCGTTGGCGAAGCCTCGCGGGGCGTCAGCGGCCTTGGCCAGGCCCTCCAGCTCGGCGAGGCTGACGCGCGCACTGCGCTCGGCCACTTCCTGAAACTTGCGGGCAATGATCCTTTCCAGCACCGTCGGCACACTCATGCTTCGTTCTCCACCTTGAATACTGCAGTAAAGGCACCCAATTCCTGCAGCTTTTCCCAGGCCAGGCCGGTGTGCAGTACATCATGGGCCAGTTCTACACCGGCTTTCAGGCTCATGGCATGGTCGGCTGCGTACAGTGCCGCGCCAGCATTAAGCACGATCATCTCGGCGGCCTTCTGACCGTTCTCGGTCTTGCGCCGGCCCAGCGCATCGCGGATCAACTCCAGCGAAGCCTGAGGGCTCTCGACAGCCAGGCCATGAAGGCTCTGGCTCTTCATGCCGAGGTCTTCCGGCTCTACCCAATATTCAGTGATTTCGTCATTTTTCAGTTCGGCGACGAAGGTGGGTGCAGCCAGGCTGAACTCGTCCAGACCATCCTTCGAGTGCACGACCAGCACATGCTTGCTCCCCAGGCGTTGCAGCACCTCAGCCAGCGGGCGGCAAAGGGTTTGCGCGAACACACCGACCACCTGGTGCTTCACTCCGGCCGGATTCGTAAGCGGGCCGAGCATATTGAACAGGGTGCGCAACCCCAGTTCTCGACGTGGGCCAGCGGCATGTTTCATGGCCGAGTGGTGACTTTGCGCGAACATGAAGCCAATGCCCAGGCTGTCGATGCAGCGTGCCACTTGAGTTGGCGTCAGGTTCAGGTAGATGCCGGCAGCTTCCAGCAGGTCGGCACTGCCGCTCTTGCCCGAGACTGCGCGGTTACCATGCTTGGCCACCGGGCAGCCCGCCGCCGCCAGGACGAAGGACGAAGCGGTGGACACGTTGAAGATGTTGGCGCCATCACCCCCGGTACCGACAATATCGACGACACCATCGAGGCTTTGCAGCTCGACCTTTTCGGCCAGCTCGCGCATCACCGACACCGCACCGACGATCTCGTCGATGCTTTCGCTTTTCATGCGCATGCCCATCAGGAAAGCGCCTATCTGCGCCTCGCTGCACTGACCGGTCATGATCTGGCGCATGACCTCGCGCATTTCTTCGGTAGTCAGGTCCAACTGGCCGACGATACGGCTCAACGCACTCTTGATATCCATGTTCGATCCTTAACGGCGGCCGCCGGTCTGTTTGAGGAAGTTGGCGAACAGTTCGTGGCCCTGCTCGGTCAGGATCGACTCAGGGTGGAATTGCACCCCTTCGATATTCAGCGTCTTGTGGCGCAGGCCCATGATCTCATCGACCGAGCCGTCAGCATGGGAGGTCCAGGCGGTAACTTCCAGGCAGTCGGGCAAGGTTTCACGCTTTACCACCAGCGAATGGTAACGGGTCACGGTCAGCGGGTTGTTAAGGCTGGCGAACACGCCCAGGTCGCGGTGATATACCGGGCTGGTCTTGCCGTGCATGACCTGACGTGCACGTACAACGTCGCCGCCAAAGGCCTGCCCGATTGACTGGTGGCCCAGGCATACGCCGAGGATTGGCAACTTCCCGGCGAAATGCAGGATGGCCTCGATGGACACGCCTGCCTCGCTTGGGGTGCACGGGCCCGGAGATACGACGATGCGCTCAGGGTTGAGGGCCTCAATCTGGGCGATGGTCATTTCGTCATTGCGAATGACCTTGACCTCGGCACCCAGCTCGCCAAGGTACTGAACGACGTTGTAAGTGAATGAGTCATAATTGTCGATCATCAGTAACATGGTGTTAAACCTCTTGAATCTACTGACTTCATGATTCGAACCTTCCGGCACCAGCCACAGGCGCGGCTTTGCCACAACGGGCGGTAAACGAGAAGGCAAACGGGGACGGGCCGGGCGGGCCGGCAGGAGATAAAGTCAGGCGCGCCAACGCCAACGGGCGTGGGCCTTGATTACGCGCATCAAGAGTTTGCTGACGATCAACACAGGATAGGTCTCGCTCATACGTCCCGGCACAGTAGCCTACCGGGGCGACGGGCGCAATATGCCTGTAAACACGGGGAAACGAATGGACTTGGGAGCGAAGCACGACGATTTGCTAAGGTCGATGGGCTTGTCCTGATAAAAACAAAGAAAAGGATGTTCCCCGATGCGAAAAGCCCCGTTATTGCGCTTTACCCTCGCTTCACTGGCCCTGGCCTGCAGCCAGGCGTTGGCCGGCCCTTCGCCCTATTCAACCCTGATCGTGTTTGGCGACAGCCTCGCCGATGCCGGGCAGTTTCCCGATCTTGTTGGCGGTACCCCAGGCGCGCGTTTCACCAACCGTGACGCCGACGGCAACTTCGCCCCGGTGTCGCCGATGATCCTCGGTGGCCGCCTGGGCGTTGCGCCAGGCGACCTTAACCCGTCGACATCCGTAGGCATCCAGCCCGATGGTAATAACTGGGCAGTCGGCGGGTACACCACCCAGCAGATCCTGGACTCGATCACGACAACGTCCGAGACCGTCATCCCACCAGGAAACCCCAATGCCGGGCAGGTGCTGCGCGAGCGCCCCGGCTACCTGGCCAACGGCCTGCGCGCCGACCCCAACGCCTTGTACTACCTGACAGGCGGCGGCAACGACTTCCTTCAGGGCCTGGTGAATAGCCCGGCCGACGCCGTAGCCGCCGGCGCCCGCCTGGCTGCCAGCGCCCAAGCGCTTCAGCAAGGAGGCGCGCGCTACATCATGGTCTGGCTGCTACCTGACCTCGGCCAAACGCCCAATTTCAGCGGCACGCCACAGCAAAACCCACTGTCACTGCTCTCCGCTGCGTTCAACCAGTCACTGATCAGCCAGCTAGGGCAGATCGATGCCCAGATCATTCCACTGAACATCCCTGTGCTGTTGAGCGAGGCGCTGGCCAGCCCCAGTCAGTTCGGCCTGGCCAGCGACCAGAACCTGGTCGGCACCTGCTACAGCGGCGATAGCTGCGTGGAAAACCCGGTGTACGGGATCAACGGCACAACGCCAGACCCGACCAAACTGCTGTTCAACGACTCGGTCCACCCGACCATCGCGGGTCAGCAGCTGATTGCCGATTACGCCTACTCGATTCTCGCGGCCCCCTGGGAACTGACCCTGCTACCGGAAATGGCCCACGCCAGCCTGCGGGCTCACCAGGATGAGTTGCGTAATCAGTGGCAGACGCCTTGGCAAGCAGTTGGCCAATGGCAAGCCTTTGTCGCCAGCGGCGCTCAGGACCTGGACTTCGACGGCCAGCACAGCGCGGCCAGCGGTGACGGCCGCGGCTACAACCTGACCGTGGGCGGCAGCTATCGCCTGAACGACGCCTGGCGCCTGGGCCTGGCCGGCGGTGCGTACCGGCAGAAGCTGGAAGCTGGTGAACAGGACTCGGACTACAAGCTGAACAGCTATATGGCCAGTGCCTTTGCCCAATACCGCCAGGACCGCTGGTGGGCCGACGCGGCGCTGACCGCCGGGCACCTGGACTACAGCGACCTCAAGCGTACCTTCGCCCTGGGCGTGAATGACCGCAGTGAGAAGGGCGACACCGACGGCGAGGCTTGGGCAATGTCCGGGCGGCTGGGCTACAACCTGGCGGCCGACACCAGCAACTGGCAGTTGGCACCTTTCATCAGTGCCGACTATGCGCGGGTGAAGGTGGATGGCTACGACGAGAAAAGCGGGCGCTCGACGGCGCTTGCCTTCGATGACCAGGAGCGCACGTCACGCCGCCTGGGCGTGGGGCTGCTGGGCAGTGTGCAGGTACTGCCAAGTACCCGGCTTTTCGCCGAGGTGGCGCAGGAGCATGAGTTCGAGGACGACGAGCAGGATGTGACGATGCACCTGACCAGCTTGCCGGCGAATGACTTCACCCTGACCGGGTATACGCCGCACAGCGACCTGACCCGGGCGAGCCTGGGTGTGAGCCATGAACTGGTGGCAGGGGTGCATTTGCGCGGGAACTACAACTGGCGCAAGAGTGATGAGTTGACGCAGCAGGGCATTAGCGTGGGGGTTAGCGTGGACTTCTGAATTGCTGGGGGCCGCTTTGCGGCCCATTCGCGGGTGAACCCGCTCCTACGACGGCCTCGTATGCCTGAGGCTTGCGCAACCCTCGTAGGAGCGGGTTTACCCGCGAATACGGTGGCGGCAACAACGGTGAACGGCAGGTAGAAATTGGCCAGCAGGCCCGGCCCATTCGCGGGTGAACCCGCTCCTACGACGGCCTCGTATGCCTGAGGCTTGCGCAACCCTTGTAGGAGCGGGTTTACCCGCGAATACGGTGGCGGCGGCAACGGTGAACGGCAGGTAGAAATTGGCCAGCAGGCCCGGCCCATTCGCGGGTGAACCCGCTCCTACGACGGCCCCGTATGCCTGAGGCTTGCGCAATCCATGTAGGAGCGGGTTTACCCGCGAATACGATAGCGGCGGCAACGGTGAACGGTAGGTAGAAATTGGCCAGCAGGCCCGGCCCTTTCGCGGGTAAACCCGCTCCTACACAACCTTGTAGGAGCGTGGTTTACCCGCGAATGAGCTGCGCAGCAGCCCCAATCAATTTATCTGGCGGAAGTCTGCTCGGCCAACGCCACCGCACGGAACATCGCCCGGCGCTTGTTGATGGTTTCTTCCCATTCCAGCGCCGGCACCGAGTCGGCAACGATGCCGCCACCGGCCTGCACATGTAGCTCGCCGTCCTTGATCACTGCGGTACGAATGGCAATTGCGGTATCCATGTTGCCGTTCCAGGCAAAATAGCCGACGGCACCGCCGTAAACCCCACGCTTGACCGGCTCCAGCTCGTCGATAATCTCCATCGCCCGGATCTTGGGCGCACCCGACAAGGTGCCAGCCGGCAGAATCGCCCGCAGTGCATCCATCGCCGTCAGGCCTTCACGCAGCTGGCCGGTAACGTTGGAAACAATGTGCATCACGTTGGAGTAACGCTCGATCACCATCTTCTCGGTCAGGCGCACACTGCCGGTCGAAGATACACGACCGACATCGTTGCGACCCAGATCGATCAGCATCAGGTGCTCGGCAATTTCCTTGTCGTCCGACAGCAGGTCGTCCTCCAGCGCACGATCGGCCTCTTCGGTCGCACCACGCGGGCGGGTACCGGCAATCGGGCGCACGGTGACCAGATTGTCCTCGACACGTACCAGCACTTCGGGCGAGCTGCCGACCACATGGAAGTCACCGAAGTTGAAGAAGTACATGTACGGCGTCGGGTTGAAGCAGCGTAGCGCGCGATACAGGTCGATAGGCGCAGCCTTGAAGTCGATCGACATGCGCTGCGACGGCACCACCTGCATACAGTCCCCGGCCAGGATGTATTCCTTGATACGACCGACGGCGTTTTCGTAATCCTCGCGGGTGTAGCTGGAGCGGAACGCCGGCTCGGCCGCCTGCGGGCCACTCAGGTCCAGGCCGCGGCGCGGGGTGATTGGCTGGCGCAAGGTTTCCAACAAGCCTTGCAGACGTGCCTGGCCTTGTTCGAAGGCCCGATCTTCAGCTGGGTCAACCAACACGATGGCGTGCATCTTGCCCGCAAGGTTGTCGAACACCACCACCGCGTCGGACACCATCAGCAGGATATCCGGTACGCCCAGCGGGTCTGGGTTGGGGCTGGCCCCCAGGCGCTTTTCAACATAACGCACGCAGTCGTAGCCAAAGTAGCCGACCAGGCCGCCATTGAAACGCGGCAGGCCGGGGATATCGGCAACTTTGTAGCGGTCCTTGAAGGTTTCAACGAATGCCAGCGGGTCTTCGACCTCGCAGCTTTCCACCTCGACGCCATCGTGCAGGATGCTGACACGGTAGCCATGCACACGCATCACGGTGCGCGATGGCAAGCCGATCATCGAGTATCGGCCCCACTTCTCCCCGCCCTGCACCGATTCGAGCAGGTACGAGTTGGGCTGGTCAGCCAGTTTCAGGTAGATCGACAGCGGCGTGTCGAAGTCGGCCAAGGTTTCACAGGCCAAGGGAATACGGTTGTAGCCGGCAGCGGCCAGGCGCAGGAATTCTTCGCGGTTCATGAGTAGTCTCGTGGCAAGCAGCAATAGGTCAGGCAAACGGACGGGCCGGCACACGCCGGCAGGCTGAAGTCAGGCGCGCCAACGCCAACGGGCCAAGGCCTTGATGACTTTCATCCAGAATTTGCCAGTAACCGCCACGGTGGACTCTCTGTCTTGTGAGGCTTGAAGGTCCGCCAACGTTATCCCAGTGGCCGGGTCTGCGCAACCGGGCAGCAATGCGCGCAGGTCGTCGATTACCAGGCTGGGGGATTCGTCGTCGATCGGCCGGCCATGGTTATAGCCGTAGGTCAGGCCCACGCATTGCACGCCAGCCGCCTTCGCCGCCTGCACGTCACTGCGCGAATCACCGACAAACAGGGACTGCTGCGGGGTAACACCGGCCATCTGCATGACGAACAGCAACGCCGCCGGGTCGGGCTTTTTCTGCGGCAGGGTGTCGCCACCAATGATCCAGCGGAAGAAATTACCGATCTTCATCTGGTCCAACAGTGGGCCAACAAAGCGCTCAGGCTTGTTGGTAATCAGCGCCATCTCCACGCCCTGCTTGCGCAGCCAGCGCAGGGTGTCGCGCACGCCAGGATAGACCACGGTAAGTTCATGGCTTTCGGCATAAGCGTCCATGAACAGCGCCAACGCCTGATCTGCCAGCGCATCGTCCACGTCGGCATGGTCGATGCCGCCCGCCAACGCGCGGCGCACCAGCACCTGGGCGCCATTGCCAACCCAGTGGCGCACGGCCTCAAGGCCAGCAGGCGGGCGCCCCAGTTCGAGCAGCATGCGGTCCACAGCGGCGGCCAGGTCAGGCACGGAATCGATCAGGGTACCGTCCAGATCGAACATCACCAGCCTTGGCAGCGTTCCCGGGAACAGCTGCTCGAAGCCACTCATGGGCGGGCCAGGGCCAGTTCGGCGCGCATCTTGGCGATCACTTCCTGATAGTCCGGGGCGTTGAAGATCGCCGAGCCGGCCACGAAGGTGTCGGCGCCAGCGGCAGCGATCTCGCGGATGTTGTTGACGTTCACGCCACCATCGATCTCCAGACGGATATCACGGCCACTGGCGTCGATCAGCGCACGCGCTTCGCGCAGCTTGTCGAGGGTGCCGGGGATGAACTTCTGCCCGCCGAAGCCTGGGTTGACGCTCATCAGCAGCACCATGTCGATCTTGTCCATCACATACTTCAGGGCGTCCAGGCTGGTGGCCGGGTTGAACACCAGGCCGGCCTTGCAGCCACCATCCTTGATCAGCTGAAGCGAACGATCGATGTGCTGCGTGGCTTCAGGGTGGAAGGTGATGTAGGTGGCACCCGCTTCGATAAAGTCGCCAATGATGCGGTCAACCGGGCTGACCATCAGGTGCACGTCGATCGGCGCAGTAACGCCGTACTTGCGCAGAGCGGTACAGACCATCGGACCGATGGTCAGGTTGGGGACATAGTGATTGTCCATGACATCGAAGTGGACGATGTCTGCACCCGCAGCCAATACCTTGTCGACGTCCTCACCCAGGCGGGCAAAATCGGCAGAGAGAATGGAGGGGGCAATAGCGTAGGGCTGCATGGCGCACCTGTTGGCAGAGTCACGGTGGCGCGCATTGTAACTCAGGGAAAGCGATGAAGGCTGATTGGTATCAATTGCTGTCGACCAGCGCAACCTGTGCCGGCCTCTTCGCAGCTTTAGCCGCGAAGAGGCCCGCACAGGCAACCCCTCATCAGGCCGGCTGCTGGGTCCTCAGCTTCTCACTACGCCCACGCAACCATTCCAGGGTCAACAGCAACACCACCGAGAACGCAATCAACAAGGTCGCCGCCGCGGCAATGGTCGGGCTCAGGTTCTCGCGAATACCGCTGAACATCTGCCGCGGCAGGGTTGCCTGCTCCGGCCCGGCGAGGAACAGCGTCACCACCACCTCGTCAAACGAGGTGGCAAAGGCAAACAGGGCGCCCGAGATGACGCCGGGTGCGATCAGCGGCAGGGTCACCCGGCGGAAAGCCAGCAAAGGCGAGGCTCCCAGGCTGGCCGCCGCGCGCACCAGATTGTAGTTGAACCCCTGCAGCGTCGCCGACACGGTAATGATGACGAACGGCACACCCAGCACCGCATGCACCAGAATCAGCGAGGTGAAACTGTTGCCCATACCCAGAGGGGCGAAGAACAGGTAACTGGCCACCCCGATGATCACTACCGGCACCACCATGGGCGAAATCACCAGCGCCATCACCAGCGACTTGCCGGGGAAATCGCCACGGGTCAGGCCGATGGCCGCCAAGGTGCCGAACACCATGGCCAGCACTGTGGCCGCCGGGGCAACGATGATGCTGTTTTTCAATGCCCGCATCCATTCGGCCGAGCCGAAGAAGTCCTGATACCACTGCAGCGAGAAGCCCTGCAGCGGGTACACCAGGAAGCTGCCACTGTTGAACGACAGCGGCACGATCACCAGCACTGGCAAGATCAGGAACAGCAGGATCAAGCCACAGAGAATGCGCAGGCTGTAGAACCAGACCCGCTCCACGGGCGACATGTATGGGCTCAGCATGACAGGCTCCTCAGCTCAGGCGCAGACGGCTGGCGCCGACCAGCCAGCTATAGATCAGGTACAACAGCACGGTCGCCAGCAGCAACAGCCCGCCCAGTGCGGTGGCCATGCCCCAGTTGATGCTGGTGTTGGTATAGAAGGCGACGAAGTAGCTGACCATCTGGTCGTTGGGGCTACCCAGCAGTGCCGGGGTGATGTAGTAACCGATGGCCAGGATGAACACCAGCAGGCAACCGGCGCCAACACCGGCGTAAGTCTGCGGGAAGTACACCCGCCAGAAACTGGCGAACGGGTGGCAGCCCAGCGAGATCGCCGCACGCATGTACCCCGGGGAAATACCCTTCATCACGCTGTACAGTGGCAGGATCATGAACGGCAGCAGGATGTGCACCATCGAGATGTAGACGCCTGTGCGGTTGAACACCAGCTCCAGCGGCTGGTCGATGATGCCCATGGCCATCAGCGCGCTATTGATCAGCCCACCCGACTGCAGCAGCACGATCCAGGCCGCCACCCGCACCAGGATCGATGTCCAGAAAGGCAACAGCACCAGAATCATCAGCAGGTTGCTCTGCCGGGTCGGCAGGTTGGCCAACAAGTAGGCCAGTGGGTAGGCCAGTACCAGGCAGATAGTGGTAATCACCACGCCCATCCACAGGGTACGGATAAAAATGTCCAGGTAAATGGCCTGGTCCGGGGTGGCCTTGGCCAGCTCACCAAGGTCATCGATGCGATGGTCCACCGAGGCCAGCAGGTAGAAAGAAGTCACCGAACTGGTATTGCGGCGTATCGCCTGCCAATAAGCCGGGTCGCCCCAACGCTCGTCGACAGCCTGCAATGCCTCTTTATAAGAGGCAGGCTCAGCCTTGAAGGGCAGTGCACGGGCAGTCTTGGTCAACAAGCTGCGGTAACCGGCCAGTTCCATGTTCAAGCGTTTGGAAAGGTCACCAAGGGTCTGGTTCTTGCGCGACTGGGCCAAATCCTGGCTCAGCGCCTTGTAAACGTCCTCGCCTGGCAGGCTCTTGCCATCCCACTGGCTGATGACTTCCACCGTGCGCGGCAGGCCGGCGACTACTTCAGGGTTGCCGACGCTCTTGTACAGCAGCGCCGCAATCGGCACCAGGAACACCAGCAGAAGAAACAGCGCCAGCGGCGCGATCAACGCCTGCGCCTTCCAGCGGTTGACCCGCTCGGCGTGTTTGAGGCGCTGCTTGAGACTTGGACCTGCGCCTTCGTTGAGGGGCACTGCAATGGCCATGGCGAACTCCGCAATACAGGCTGAATTGGGGGCCGCTTTACGGCCCCACACACTGGACGTTTACTTCTTCGCCGCCCAGGCGTTGAAGCGTTGCTCCAGCTGCTCGCTGTTGTCGGCCCAGAAGGTCACGTCGATCTGCACCTGGTTGGCAATGTTCTCAGGCGTGGTCGGCATGTCTTTCTTCACTTCGTCCGACAGCAGGCTCACGGCCTTGGAGTTGGCCGGGCCATAGGCGATGTTTTCGGAGTAGATCTTCTGCTGCTCGGGCTTGACGCTGTAGGCGATGAATTTCTTCGCCTCTTCGACGTTTTTGGCGCCTTTAGGAATTGCCCATGCATCGAAGTCGTAGATGCCGCCGTTCCACACCACCTTGAGGTTGCTTTCTTTCTGCACAGCGGCAATACGGCCGTTGTAGGCAGAGCTCATGACCACGTCGCCAGAGGCCAGGAACTGCGGTGGCTGTGCACCCGCCTCCCACCACTGGATGCTGGGCTTGAGTTCGTCGAGTTTCTTGAAGGCGCGGTCCTGGCCTTCCTTGGTTGCCAGCACTTTGTAGACGTCCTTGGGCGCAACACCGTCGGCCATCAGTGCAAATTCCATCGTGTACTTGGCGCCCTTGCGCAGGCCGCGCTTGCCCGGGAACTGCTTGGTGTCCCAGAAATCGGCCCAGCTGGTGGGGGCGGTCTTGAGCTTGTCGGCGTTGTAGGCCATGACCGTGGACCAGACGAAGAAGCCCACACCGCAAGGCTGAATGGCACCAGGCACGTAGTCTTCCTCGTTGCCGAACAGGGCCGGGTCGAGCTCTTCGAACATGCCTTCGTCGCAACCGCGCGCCAGCTCTGGCGACTCAACCTCTACCAGGTTCCACGACACACTCTTGGTGTCGACCATTGCCTTGACCTTGGCCATTTCGCCGTTGTACTCACCCGCGACAATCTTTCCATTACCCGCTTTTTCCCAGGGTTCGTAGAACGCTTTGACCTGGGCAGCCTTGTTGGCGCCGCCGAACGAGATCACGGTGAGGTCTGCGGCCATGGCCTGGCCAGCGGTGAACAGCCCCAAAGCCAGGGCGGTCAGTTTCAACTGCTTGCGCATTATTATTCTCTCCACAGTACAGGGTTGGTGAAGCAATCCATCAATGGGCTTCGGCAATCGGATCGAGCGCGCGGGCGTGCTCCACCTCCCAGCCCAGCGGTACTACATCGCCCACGGCCAACGCCGGGTCGAGCTCGGCAATCGGCTGCTTCACGAAGAAGTCGCCTTTGCCGCAAACCTCCAGACGCACCCGCACGTGGTCGCCCAGGTAAATGAATTCGGCCACCCGGCCAGAGAACCGGTTGACGCAGCTTTCACTGTGGCCGTTCAGGCGCACGCGCTCCGGGCGTATCGACAGGGTCACCGGCTCGCCGGCCTGGCCGACATTCACCGCCAGCGCCTCGACCCGCTCGCCGCGAGGCAACTGCACCTGGCAACGTTTGCCATCACTGGCCAGCAGGGTGCCGCTGATGCGGTTGTTCTCGCCGATGAAGTTGGCGACGAAGGTGTTGCAGGGCTCTTCGTACAGCGTGCGCGGGTCGGCGATCTGCTGGATTTCGCCCTGGTGGAACACCGCCACGCGGTCGGACATGGTCAGCGCTTCGCCCTGGTCGTGGGTCACGTACACCACGGTCACACCAAGACGTTGGTGAATGTGCTTGATCTCCATCTGCATGTGTTCGCGCAGCTGTTTGTCCAGCGCGCCAAGTGGCTCGTCCATCAGCACCAGCTGAGGCTCGAACACCAATGCCCGGGCCAGCGCCACCCGCTGCTGCTGGCCACCGGACAACTGGCCGGGGTAGCGTTTGGCGAAAGCGTCGAGCTGCACCATGTTCAGCACACGTTTGACCCGCTCGCTGATGTCGGTCTTGCTCAGGTTGCGCACGGTCAGCGGAAAGGCCAGGTTCTCGGCCACGGTCATGTGCGGAAACAGCGCGTAGTTCTGGAACACCATGCCGATATCACGCTTGTGCGGCGGCACGTTGTTGATCGAGCGCCCGCCAAGCTGGATTTCACCGGCGGTGGGCGTTTCGAAGCCCGCCAGCATCATCAGGCTGGTGGTCTTGCCCGAGCCGGACGGGCCAAGCAGGGTGAGGAACTCGCCCTTGCGGATATCCAGGTTGAGGTCTTTGACGATCAGCGACTCGCCGTCGTAGCTCTTCTGCACACCACGGAAGCTGACCAGCGTTTCGCCGGTTGCAGCGTTCGACTTCGCCTCGCTCATGCCTGCACCTTCTTGTTGGATGACTGCGTAGGCAAAAGAGTAGAAGAGACGCAAGCGCCCGAAAATCGGGGGCACTGAGAGAATGCCATCATCCGGATGGAAGATTTGTTGTAGGGATCGCCCTACAAGGATGGCGGGATTGGAATGCCCTTGCGAGCCAACCACGAAACCTGTGGGAGCGGGCATGCCCGCGAAGAGGCCGGCTCAGCCATAGAGATCAGCAGGCCAGGCCCGTTCGCGGGCATGCCCGCTCCCACAGAGGCTTCGGCAAGTTTCGGGCACCCGTATGTCGCAATCAGATCAGCTTGTGCTCCATGGCGTACTTCACCAGCTCCGCCAGCGAGTTCACTTTCAACTTCTGCATCAGGCGTGCCTTGTGGGTGCTGATGGTCTTGCTCGACAGCGCCAACTGCTGGGCGATGTCGTTGACGTTGGCGCCCTGGGCCAGGCGCTCGAACACCGAAAACTCCCGCTCCGAGAGCAGTGTGTGCAACGGCCGGGATTCGGTGAGGCCTACTTCGAACACCATGCGGTCGGCCAGCGACGGGTCGATATAACGCCCGCCACCGGCCACCCGACGAATCGCCGTCAACAACAGCGCGGGGTCACTGTCTTTGGTGGCATAGCCCGCCGCACCGGCCTTCAGCGCCCGCGCCGCCATCTGTGCCTCATCGTGCATCGACAACATCAGGATCGCTGGAGCATCGTGCAGCGCACGGATACGCGGGATCGCCTCCAGGCCGTTCACACCCGGCATCGAGATATCCAGCAGTACCACCTCGCACGGTGTGTGGCGCAGGGTTTCGAGCAACTGCTCGCCATTACCGGCCTCCCCCGCCACTTGCATGTCCTTGGCCAGGCCAATCAACTGCTTGATGCCTTCACGGACAATGGTGTGGTCTTCGGCCACCAGTACTCGAATCACGATTGCTCTCCTACTCCAACGGAATGGCCACACTCAGGCTGGTGCCTTCGCCCGGCTCGCTTTCCAGCGCCATGCTTCCCCCCAGCATCAGCACCCGCTCGCGCACACCCACCAGGCCAAACGAGGTGGGCCGGGTCTGCTCGCGACAAAAGCCTTGGCCATCATCACTGACCGTCATGCGCAACTGTTCGCCCTCACGTACCAGCTCAATCTCTACGCTGTGCGCCTGGGCGTGACGCATCACATTGGTCAGCGCCTCCTGGAGGATACGAAACAGCCCGGTGGCCTTGGCATCACTCAATGCTGGCAGATTATCGGGTACTTGCACCAGACAGGGGATTTGCGTGCGTGCCTCGAAACGCCGCGCCTGCCATTCGATGGCCGAGGCGATGCCGGCATCGAGGATCGGCGGACGCAAGGCAGTGGCGACATCGCGCACCAACTGGAACAACTGGGCGATCAGGCGCTTCATGCTCGCCAGGCGATCATTCAGGCCAGGGTCCAGCTCGGCATAGGCCAGCTCGCACATCGACACTTCCAGCTTGAGCACGGTCAGCATCTGCCCCAGTTCATCATGCACTTCCCGGGCGATACGGGCTTTTTCCTCTTCACGCACGCTCTCCAGGTGGGCCGAGAGTTCGCGCAACTGCTCCTGGGACTTCGCCAGCGCCAGCTCGGCCCGCTTGCCCTGTGTGATGTCCCAGACTACACCGTCCCACACCACCTGGCCGTTGCCCAGATGCCGGGCGCTGGCCTTGATATCGGCCCAGCGCTGTTCGCCCTGCCGGGTGAGGATGCGCCCCTGCCAGGACCAGTCCTGGTCGCTGGCCAGGGCCAGGTCCTGCACCCGGTGATAATCAGCACGGTCCTCGGGGTGCACCAGGTTGCGCAGGCCCATCTGCGGGTGCTGGATCTCGCTGGGTGCATAACCCACCAAAGCCTCGCTACCTTCACTGATATAGGGGAACTCCAGATCGCCCTCGGCCGGGTCACGTTCCAGGCGAAACACCAACCCTGGTACGTTGCCAGCAATGCCCTTGAGCCGCGCCTCGCTTTCGCGAAGGGCCGCCAGGGCACGGTGGCGCTCGGTGACATCGGCGAGGTAGACCACCAGATATTCGGAATCACGAAAGCGCAGAAAGCTCAGCGACAGCTCCACGGGTAGCAAGCTTTGATCAGCCCGCCGGCATTGCGTCTCAAACTGACCGACACCCCCCGCCCCTGTCCGCGCCCCCTTCCACAGCTCTAGCCAACGGTCCATGTTCAGGCTTGGCTCGAAGTCGCTTAGCGGCCGCTCCAGCAACGCCCCTTCGCTGTAGCCCAACATGCGCTCGGCGGCATGGTTGGCGTAACGCACATGGCTGTCCCAGTTGACCCAGAGAATACCCACGGTGCTCTGATCGATGGCGAACTGGCTCAGGCGCAACGCCTCTTCGCGCACCTGGCGTTCAACAAGGCTCTCCCGCGCGGCCAACAGGCTGCGCTCCAGCTGGCGCTGCTGACGGCGTTGCCACACCAGCGTGGCCAAGGCACACAACAGCAACAGACCGAACAGCAAGGCCATGTTCTGCCAGAAGCCCGGCGACTCGCTCAGGCGCGGGTACTTCGGCTGCAACCAGCGCTGATGCAGTTGTTCCAGCTCCTTGGCCGGCACTGCCTGCAAGCCACGTTCAAGTACATCGGCCAGCAGCGGCCAGTCGCGCCGCGAACCGATACGCAACAGTTGCGGCAGGCCGATATCGCCGACCACCGCCAGCTCACCGAACTCGCTCTCGCGCGACAGGCGGCTGAGCTGCGCTTCATCCAGCACGGCGAAACTGGCCTGGCCGCCTACCACCAGTTGCAAGGCCTCACGATCGTCGGGCACCCCCTGCAGGTTGAGGTTGCCGTAGTTGCCGCGCAGGTAATCCGCCAGCGGGCTGGGCATGCGCACCGCCACGCGTTGCTCGGCTTCAAGCTTTTCCAGCTCCACGGCCATGGCCCCGGTGCGCGGCCCCACCACCAGCTGTGGCACGCGCATGTACGGGTCGCTGAATAGCCACAGGCGCAGGCTGGCCGGCGTCTGGGTAAGGCCAGGGGCGAAGTCGATTTCGCCGCTTTGCAGGGCATGTTCCAAACTGGCCTGGTCACTGAAGTTACGCCAGGTGAGGTCCAGCCGCAGCGCCTGCGCCAGGCTGTTCACCAGCTCCACATTGGCCCCGTACAGTTGCTGCAGACGCCGGTCGAACTGGGCGTAGGGCGCCTGCAACACCAGGCCGACACGCAGGCTGCGGTGGGTGTCCAGCCACTGCTGCTGGTCAGGCTCCAGCACCACAGAGGGTGGCGCCTCGGGCTTGGCCCAGGCAATCAAGGGCAGCCACAAGCAGCCGATAACCAACAGGCGACGCACTCGCTTCATCTATACGCTCGACTTGGCAAAGACGGCCATGCAGCATGGCCGTCACGGGCAAATACTATTAGGCTGCCGGTTTCATTCTGGCCTTGGGTTGACTCATGTCCACACTTTATCGCACGACGCTGGCAATGTGCTGCCTGGCCTCGGTCCTTCCACTCGGCGCCCTGGCCGCCGATGCCGAAAAACCACCTGCAAATGCCATGGCACCGGCTGCCGAGGCCCCACGCCCACCCTTGCTGGAACGCAGCCAGGAGGATGCACTGGCGCTGGAACGGCTGCTGCCCAAGGCTGAGCAGCAGACCCTGCAGGCCGGTGCCGACAGCTTCCTGGCCCTGTGGAAGCCGGCCAACGACAACGATCCGCAAGGGGCGGTGATCATTGTCCCCGGCGCAGGCGAAACGGCCGACTGGCCAAATGCAGTCGGCCCACTGCGGCAAAAATTCCCTGATATCGGCTGGCACAGCCTCAGCGTCAGCCTGCCCGACCTGCTCGCAGACAGCCCGCAAGCGCGGGTCGAAGCCACACCACCGGCAGCGCCTGCGCCAGACAAAGGCGAAAGCGCACCGGCCAAGGACGTTCCGGCCGATGCCAACGCCAACGTGGCCCAAGCCACCGCAGCCGATGCCGACACAGCAGAAAGCACCGATGCCGAACAAGCCAGCGAGCAGGCCGACCCGGCAGATGCCGAACGCATCTTCGCCCGCCTGGATGCCGCCGTGGCGTTCGCCCAACAACACAATGCCCGCAGCATCGTACTGATCGGCCATGGTAGCGGTGCATATTGGGCGGCGCGCTACCTGAGCGAGAAGCAGCCACCACAGGTACAAAAACTGGTGATGGTCGCTGCGCAGACCCCTGCACGGGTGGAGCAGGACCTGGAAAGCCTGGCCCCAACCTTGAAGGTACCCACGGCCGATATCTACTACGCCACCCGCAGCGCTGACCGCAACGCAGCCCAGCAACGGCTGCAGGCCAGCAAGCGGCAGAAGGATAGCCAGTACCGACAATTGTCATTGATTGCCATGCCAGCAAACAAAGCGGCGGAACAAGAACAATTGTTCCGCCGGGTGCGGGGGTGGATGAGCCCTCAGGGCTGAGTCAGGCTTGATCCTTGTGGCGGGGCGTCAAAGGCCGCGCCGCTTGCGGATCATGGCATAGGCCTGGTGCAACTCACGGGTACGCGCGGTTGCTTCACGCACCTGCGCCTCGCTGGCACCGGTACCTGCCAGCTTGTCCGGGTGATGCCGGCTGACAAGCCGACGATACGCCTGCTTGACCTTATCGGTGTCGGTGTCTGCGTCCACCGCCAGCAAGCGCAACGCTGCCGCGTAGGTCATGGGCACGCTTTCTGTACCCGTGGCCTTGCGCGGCTCGTACTCCAGGGACATGGCCTGCACCTGGCGTCGACTCATGCCCAGCTTCTGCCCCCAGTCCAGCAGCAACTCACGCTCCTTGTTGCCCATCTTGCCGTCAGCCCAGACCATGCGCCAGCAGGCCCGCAAGGTACCTTCCGCCGCGTGGGGCTGCTGACTGATGCGCCGCAGGTGCCCGCCAAGCCGGTCTTTGCCCGCCTTTCCACGGTTGAACGCATTGATGGCGCGCAACCGGGCTGCCTCGGCCAGGTCCAGGCGCACCATCTCCTGACGCGCCTGCTGGATATGCTGCTCGGCTACCCGGCCATCGCACTTGGCCAGGCGCCCGAGCATCACGAACAACAACTCGTCGTCGCGTAATGCGGGGCGCCCACCCAGGCGTTCGCGCATGTCTTCCCAGCCTTGCAAGCGCAGCCGGCGGTCGATGGCCTGCCCAAGCAACGCACCGAGCAAGGCACCCGGTATGCTCGCAACGGCAAAGCCGGCACCCACGCCTATCACCGTGCCTGGCCACCACATGTCAGGCGCGCTCGCCAATCAGAGACTCAGCCTCGGCCAGGCGTTCAAGCGTGCCAACATCCACCCAGTGCCCACGGTAGTGTTCGCCAGATACCTTGCCGGCCGCCATCGCCTGGCGCAGCAACGGTGCCAGCTTGAAGGCACCCGCCTGGCAACCTTCGAACAGCGCCGGGTGCAGCACGGAAATGCCGCTGAAGGTCAGCGTGCCGGGCGCGTCATCGCCGTCAACGACCTGCTCGCCCACCAGGCGGAAGTCACCACGGCCGTGATGGCCAGGGTTGTCGACCAGTACCAGGTGAGCCAGACCTTGCAGGGGAGCCTGCAATCGCGCGAAGTCGTAGTCGGTCCACACATCGCCATTCACCAGCAGGAACGGCGCATCACCCAACAAAGGCAGGGCCTTGAAGATGCCGCCGCCGGTTTCCAGCGGTTCACCTTCAGGTGAATAGCGAATGCTCAGACCGAAGCGGCTACCGTCGCCCAGATGGTCTTCGATCTGCTGGCCAAGCCAGGCATGGTTGATCACCACTTCGGTCACGCCCGCTGCCGCCAGGGCGCGCAAGTGGTACTCGATCAGCGGCTGGCCGGCGACCGGGACCAACGGTTTTGGGGTGTGCAGGGTCAGCGGGCGCATGCGCTCGCCCTTCCCCGCAGCCAGGATCATGGCCTTCATGCACGCGCTCCGGCCTGCAACTCGGCAATCAGCTCACCCAGCTCCGCCAATTCGGGCCGGCGACCGATCACTTCATTTATATAGGCGAAGAAACGCGGCACGTCGCCCAGGTAACGCGGCTTGCCGTCGCGGTGGCAGATACGGGCGAAGATGCCGATCACCTTCAGGTGCCGCTGCACGCCCATCAGGTCACTGGCGCGGTGGAAGGCTTCGAACTCGGCGTGCACCGGGATGCCAGCCGCCTGCGCCTGCTGCCAGTAGTCGCTCAGCCAACCTTCGACCCGCGCCTGCGGCCAGCTGACAAAGGCGTCCTTGAACAGGCAGGTTATGTCGTAGGTGACCGGGCCGTATACCGCATCCTGAAAGTCCAGCACACCAGGGTTGGGGGTGCTCTGCATCAGGTTGCGCGGCATGTAGTCACGGTGTACCAGCACCTTGGGCTGCGCCAGGGCGCTGTCGATCAGCAACTGGCTGACGCGCTGCCAGGTGGCCTTCTGTGCATCGGTGAAGGTCAGGCCCAGCTCACGCCCCACGTACCATTCGGGGAACAGTTCCACTTCCCGGCGCAGCAGGGCGTCGTCGTAGCTGGGCAGCGGCGCGTCCATTGGCAAACGCTGGAACTTCAGAAGGGCATCGATGGCGTCGGCGAACAGGCCATCGGCGTTGTCGGCATTGATGATGTCAAGGTATGTCTGAGTGCCCAGATCCCCAAGCAGCAAAAAGCCGCGTTCCAGGTCCTGGGCGTGGATCAGCGGCACATGTACGTCAGCGCTGGCCAGCAGGTGGTCGATGGCGACGAACGGTCGGCAGTTCTCCTGCGGGGGGGGCGCATCCATGATCACGAAACTGTGGCCAGCGCCCTGCCAACGGAAATAGCGGCGGAAGCTGGCGTCGCTGCTGGCAGCGGTCAGGCTGCCTGCAGGCACCTCGCCCCAGGCGTTGTCACGGAAAAGATCATTGAGCTGCTCATCGAGCCAGACCGTCAGTTGTTGCAGGCGTACATCGTGTTCAGGCATTGCAAGGGTCTCCGACGGCCCTAGCCGTCAAGCGGGTCATGCTTTATTATCCAGCATCTTTTTCAGACCATCGAGAGGCGTGCGGCCCCACACGCGGGCAGATGGCACGCAGGAAGCCCGGACTAATAAGATGGCATTGAAATCCCCCGCGTTTCGTAGAAAGTTTCCGTTGCTGGTAACCGGCGGTCTGCTGGCCCTGCAACCTCTGGCCACCTCATACGTAGTGGCAGCCGAACAGTTCGACTGCCAAGTGTCCGCCGCCGGTGGTTGGGACTGCAAGCCCAAAACCCCAGTCAACAACTTGCCGCCGCGCCCGGTGCACGAAGGTGCAGCCGTCAGCTCCGGCACCGAAGCGGCGGGCGAAGCCGAAACTGCGGACCGGCCCATGCTGGTCACCGAGGCCAAGGGCCGTGGCCTGAAGTCGCGCAGCGAAGACTACAGCCACCTGGACTGGGTTCCGCGTGAAAAGCTCACCGCCGCACAGCTGGCTGAAACCGGCCCGTACTGCGGTGGCGCGTATATCGAGCCGACCCGCCCGGGCATGGCCGACACCACGCCGAAGGACGAGTCGCCGACCTACATCAATGCCAAGGTATCCAAGTACCAGCAGGAGCAGCAGATCGCTACCCTCGCCGGTGACGTGGTGATGCGCCAGGGCAGCATGCAGGCCGAAGCCGACGAGGCCAACCTCTACCAGGCCGAAAACCGTGGCGAGCTCAAGGGCAACGTCAAGATCCGTGACAACGGTTCGCTGGTGGTCGGTGACGAGGCCCAGATCCAGCTCGACACTGGCGAAGCCCAGGTCGACAACGCCGAATACGTGATGCACAAGTCGCACATCCGCGGCAGTGCCCTGTACGCCAAGCGTGGCGAAAACGCCATCATCCGCCTCAAGGACGGTACGTACACCACCTGCGAACCGGGCAGCAACGCCTGGCAGCTGAAAGGCAACAACATCACCCTGAACCCGGCCACCGGTTTCGGTACTGCGACCAACGTTACACTTCGGGTCAAGGATTTCCCGGTGTTCTATACACCGTACATCTACTTCCCGATTGACGACCGTCGCCAGTCCGGTTTCCTGCCGCCGTCGTTCAGCACCAGCAGCGACACCGGCTTCATGCTGGTCACGCCGTACTACTTCAACCTGGCGCCCAACTACGACGCCACGTTGTACCCGCGTTACATGGCCAAGCGCGGCCTGCTGATGGAAGGCGAGTTCCGCTACCTGACACCTTCCAGCGAAGGCCAGTTCGGCGGCGCCTACCTGAACGACAAGAACGACGACCGCAAAGATCAGACGGATTACAAAGATCAGCGCTGGATGGTCAACTGGCAGCACAAGGGTGGCCTGGACGAACGCCTGATGACCGAGGTGGACTACACCGACATCAGCGACCCGTTCTACTTCCAGGACCTGGAATCCGACCAGATTGGCGTGGAAAGCCGCGACCTGCTGAACCAGCAGGGTGCGTTGACCTACCGAGGCGACAGCTACACCGCGCGGTTGAATGTGCATGCCTACGAGATGGCGACCATCTCGCAGATCACGCCGTATGATCGCCTGCCGCAGCTGACCCTGAACGGTACACTGCCGTTCCAGCCTGGCGGTTTGAACCTTGGGTACGAGACTGAAGCTGTTCGCTTTGATCGTGACCTGAAGGACGATTTCGTTCTGGACGAAGATGGCAATCCAGACGCCAGCGCCGGCGTACCCGGTCGTCGTCTTGACGAAAACATCTTCGGTGTAGCGCGTGCCAACGGTACCCGCCTGAACGTCGCCCCGTCCATCAGCCTGCCGATGGAGGCCAGCTACGGCTACATCACGCCGAAGCTGAAGTACATGTATACCCATTACGACCTTGACCTGGATAGCAAGGGCAAGAGCGACATTGCTGCCGCGAACGCAGACACACTGGACGTGTTCGGCGACTACAAAAGCAACCTGAACCGCGATATCCCGATTTTCAGCGTCGACAGCGGCCTGTATTTCGACCGCAACACCTCGTTGTTCGGCACCAACTACCGCCAGACCCTCGAACCGCGCATGTTCTACCTCTATGTCCCGTACAAGGACCAGATGGACATCCCGCTGTTCGACACGGGTGAAACCCTGTTCAGCTACGACTCGCTGTTCCGTGACAACCGTTTCAGTGGTACCGACCGCATCGGCGACGAGAACAAGTTGTCGCTGGGCGTGACCACCCGCTGGATCGAGGAGAACGGCTTCGAGCGCCAGAACTTCAGCATCGGCCAGGCCTACTACTTCAAGGACCGCAAGGTCCAGCTGCCAGGCATCGACTACCGCACCCGCAAGGACGCGCAGTCCGATGTATCGCCATACGCCCTGATGTACAACTACTACTTCAACCGCGACTGGCGCTTTAATTCGGACTTCAACTGGGACCCGGACAGCCGCAGCACCCGCTCGGGCAGCGCGATGTTCCACTACCAGCCTGAAGACAACCCGAACAAGATCGTCAACCTCGGTTATCGCTACCGTAACGACACCATTGCCTACGACTCGACCACGGGTACCTGGAAAGTGGGCGGCGGTGACTATGGCACCCCGGGCGATCCGAACTACATCAAGGATTACTACAAGATCCAGCAGCACGACTTCTCGGTCATCTGGCCGATCGTGCCGCAGTGGAACGTAATCGCTCGCTGGCAGCATGACTACAACCGCAACCGTACCCTGGAAGCCATGGGTGGTTTCGAATACGACAACTGCTGCTGGAAGCTGCGCCTGATCAACCGTTACTGGATCGACTACGACGATTTCAGCCAGGCCCTTCCACAGAACGAAAAAGGCGACCACGGTGTCTTCCTTCAGATCGTCCTGAAAGGCCTCGGCGGCGTAGTTGGCAACAAGGTCGAGTCTTTCCTCGACCAAGGCATTCAAGGTTACCGTGAACGTGAAGACCAAGCTTATTGATCGTCTGCGCCCAGTGTTGCTGGGCGTCGCTTTGCTGAGTGGCGCGGTGCATGCCGCGGTGCAACCTCTTGATCGCGTGGTGGCTATCGTCGACAACGACGTGGTCATGCAAAGCCAGCTGGACCAGCGTGTCCATGAGGTCCAGCAAACCATCGCCAAGCGCGGCGGCGGCGTGCCGCCGACCAGCGCCCTGGAACAGCAGGTCCTGGAACGCCTGATCGTCGAGAACCTGCAGCTGCAGATCGGCGAGCGCTCTGGCATACGCATCACCGACGAAGAGCTGAACCAGGCCATTGGCACCATTGCCCAGCGCAATGGCATGTCGCTGGACCAGTTCCGCGCGGCGCTGGCCCGTGACGGCCTGTCGTTCGACGACGCTCGCGAGCAGGTCAAGCGCGAGATGATCATCAGCCGCGTGCGCCAACGCCGCGTTGCCGAACGCATTCAGGTGTCCGAGCAGGAAGTGAAGAACTTCCTGGCCTCGGACCTGGGCAAGATGCAGATGTCGGAAGAGTACCGCCTGGCCAACATCCTCATCCCGACCCCGGAAGCCGCCAACTCGGACGATATCCAGAAGGCTGCGCGCAAGGTCGGTGACGTGTACCAGCAACTGCGCCAGGGTGCTGACTTCGGCCAGATGGCGATTGCCAACTCGGCCAGCGAAAACGCCCTGGAAGGCGGCGAGATGGGCTGGCGTAAAGCCGGTCAGCTGCCACCCGACTTCGCCAAGATGCTCAGCAGCATGCCGGTGGGCGAAATTACCCAGCCTATTCGCATCCCCAACGGCTTCATCATCCTCAAGCTCGAGGAGAAGCGTGGTGGCAGCGAGAACGTGCTGCGCGACGAAGTGCATGTACGCCACATCCTGATCAAGCCAAGCGAGATCCGCAGCGAGGCTGCCACCCAGCAACTGGCCGAGCGCCTGTACGATCGGATCAAGAACGGCGAAGACTTCGGCGAACTGGCCAAGAGCTTCTCGGAAGACCCGGGTTCGGCACTCAACGGCGGCGACCTCAACTGGGTCGATCCGAACAGCCTGGTACCGGAGTTCCGTGAACAGATGGCCAATGCCCAGCAAGGCGTAGTGACCAAACCGTTCAAGACCCAGTACGGCTGGCACGTTCTGGAAGTGCTGGGCCGCCGCGCCACCGACAGCACCGAGCAAGCTCGCGAACAGCAGGCCCTGAGCGTACTGCGCAACCGCAAGTATGACGAAGAACTGCAAACCTGGCTGCGCCAGATCCGCGACGAAGCCTACGTTGAAATCAAGCTGCCTGGCGCTGACCAGGCCGCCCAGTGAAGCCCCTGCGCTTCGCCGTCACCCCCGGCGAGCCGGCCGGCATAGGTCCCGACCTGTGCCTGCTGCTCGCCGCAGACGCCCAGCCTCACCCCCTGATCGCCATCACCAGCCGTGACCTGCTCGCCGAGCGGGCCACGCAGCTGGGGCTGGCCGTCAGCCTGCTGCCGGTAGCCCCGGGCCAATGGCCTGACCTCCCGGCACCCGCAGGTAGCCTGTACGTCTGGGATACCCCTTTGGCGGCCCCGGTGGTGCCAGGCCAGCTCGACAAGGCCAACGCAGCGTTCGTGCTGGAAACCCTGACCCGCGCCGGGCAAGGCTGCCTGGACGGGCACTTCGCCGGGATGATCACGGCCCCGGTGCACAAGGGTGTGATCAACGAAAGCGGTATCGCCTTTTCCGGGCACACCGAATTCCTTGCCGAACTGACCCGCACCGCACAAGTGGTAATGATGCTGGCCACCCGCGGCCTGCGCGTGGCCCTGGTGACCACGCACCTGCCACTGCGTGATGTTGCCGACGCTATCACTGCAGAGCGCGTCGAACGTGTAACCCGTATCCTGCATGCCGACATGCGCGACAAGTTTGGCATTGCCAACCCGCGTATCCTCGTGTGCGGCCTCAACCCGCATGCGGGCGAGGGCGGCCACCTGGGCCGCGAAGAAATCGACATCATCGAGCCGACCCTGGCCCGCCTGCGCACCGAAGGCATGGACCTGCGCGGACCGCTGCCGGCCGATACCCTGTTTACCCCCAAATATCTGGAGCACTGCGATGCGGTGCTGGCGATGTACCACGACCAGGGCCTTCCCGTACTCAAGTACAAAGGCTTCGGCGCTGCAGTGAACGTGACCCTGGGCCTGCCGATCATCCGCACGTCGGTTGACCACGGCACCGCCCTGGACCTGGCCGGCACTGGCAAAGTCGACACCGGCAGCCTGCGCGTCGCACTGGAAACCGCCTACCAGATGGCCGAGAACCGACCATGAACGAGCAATACCAACACCGGGCGCGCAAGCGCTTCGGCCAGAACTTCCTGCACGACGCCGGTATCATCGACCGCATCCTGCGTGCCATCAACGCCAAGGCCGGCGAACACCTGCTGGAAATCGGCCCGGGCCAGGGCGCCCTGACCGAAGGCCTGCTGGGCAGTGGCGCACAGCTGGACGTGGTGGAGCTGGACAAAGATCTGGTGCCGATCCTGCAGCACAAGTTCGCCGATCGCAGCAACTTCCGCCTGCACCAGGGCGACGCCCTGAAGTTCGACTTCAACCAGTTGGGCGTGCCGCCGCGCAGCCTCAAGGTGGTTGGCAACCTGCCCTACAACATCTCCACCCCGCTGATCTTCCACCTGCTCAGCCACGCCGGGCTGATCCGCGACATGCATTTCATGCTGCAAAAGGAAGTGGTCGAGCGCATGGCCGCCGGCCCTGGCGGCGGTGACTGGGGGCGCTTGTCGATCATGGTGCAGTACCACTGCCGCGTGGAGCACCTGTTCAATGTCGGCCCTGGTGCCTTCAACCCACCCCCGAAAGTGGATTCGGCGATCGTCCGCCTGGTGCCGCACGAAGTGCTGCCGTTCCCGGCCAAGGACCACCTGCTGCTGGAGCGTGTCGTTCGCGAAGCGTTCAACCAGCGCCGCAAGACCCTGCGCAACACCATGAAAGGCCTGCTGGACAGCGCCGCCATCGAGGCTGCTGGCGTTGATGGCAGCCTGCGCCCTGAACAGCTTGACCTGGCAGCCTTCGTGCGCCTGGCTGACCAACTGGCTGATCAGCAACAAGCCTGATTTAGCCCGTACCGGCCTCTTCGCGGGCCACAAGGGATCGCACAACCCTCAAATCCTGTGCGACCCCTTGTAGGAGCGGGTTTACCCGCGAAGAGGCCGGCACAGACAACACACCCCCCAAGCCCGATCACCGCTGGCCCTCCCCCCTCCCAATGGCCTAGACTGCATTATTGCGTCAGTTCGCCCAAGGCCCTTGCATGTCCGACCCCCGCTATCAAATCGACGTCAGCGTCGTGACCCGCTACCTGAAAGAACAATCCGACCCCGAAAACAGTCGCTTCGCTTTCGCCTACACCATTACCGTGCAGAACAACGGCTCGCTCAGTGCCAAGTTGCTGTCGCGCCACTGGCTGATCACCAACGGTGACGGCGAGGTAGAGGAAGTACGCGGTGCCGGCGTGGTCGGCCAGCAACCCAACATCGACCCTGGCCAGAGCCACACTTACAGCAGTGGTGCCGTCATCAGCACCCGCGTTGGCACCATGCAGGGCAGCTACCAGATGTTCGCCGAGGACGGTAAGCGCTTCGACGCCGAGATTGCCCCCTTCCGGCTGGCAGTGCCCGGAGCGCTGCACTGATGGCCACCTACGCCGTCGGAGACCTGCAGGGCTGCCTGCAGCCGCTCAAATGCCTGCTCGATCGCGTCAGTTTCAACCCCGCCGTCGACCGCCTGTGGCTGGTCGGCGACCTGGTCAACCGCGGCCCCGAGTCACTGGAAACCCTGCGCTTCCTGTACTCGATCCGTCATTCACTGGTCTGCGTGCTGGGCAACCATGACCTGCACCTGCTGGCCGCCTGGCACAACGTCGAGCGCCTCAAGAAAAGCGACACACTGCGCGAGATCATCGAAGCGCCGGACGCCGACCAGCTGTTCGACTGGCTGCGCCAGCAAAAGCTGCTGCATTACGACGAGCCTCGCGGTATCGCCCTGGTTCACGCCGGCATACCGCCACAATGGACCCTTGGCAAAGCCTTGGAACTCGCCGCCGAGGTCGAGGAAGTGCTGCGTGACGACACCCGCCTGCAGCTGTACCTCGACGGCATGTATGGCAACGAGCCGAACAAGTGGAGCAAGAACCTCGCCGGCGTCGAACGCCTGCGGGTCATCACCAACTACTTCACCCGCATGCGCTTCTGCACGGCCGATGGCAAACTCGACCTCAAGAGCAAGGAAGGCCTGGGTAGCGCGCCCAAAGGCTACAAAGCCTGGTACGCACACAAGGACCGCCGCTCACGCCACGTGAAGATCATCTTTGGCCATTGGGCCGCCCTGCAGGGTGAGGTCACCGAGCCCGACGTCATCGCCCTGGACACTGGCTGCGTATGGGGTGGCGCCATGACCCTGTACAACGTCGACAGCGGCGAATACCACCGCTGCGACTGCGCCGACGACGGCACCCTGCGCCAGCCGGCACAACCCACTACACTCAACGACCACACCTGAAGGAAGTAGTACCCATGAGCGAATTCAAGCGCATCCCTCCTGAGCAGGCCTTGGAGCTTCGCAAGAAAGAAGGTGCGGTCGTCGTCGACATTCGCGACCCGCAGGCCTTCGCCGCCGGCCACATCACCGGCGCCCGGCACCTGGATAACCACTCGGTCGCTGATTTCATTCGCAACGCCGACCTCGACGCGCCAACCCTGGTGGTCTGCTATCACGGCAATTCCAGCCAAAGTGCTGCCGCCTACCTGGTAGGCCAGGGTTTCTCCGACGTGTACAGCGTGGACGGCGGCTTCGAACTGTGGCGCGCGACCTACCCGGCCGAGACCGCCCAGGGCAACGCTGAATAATTTTTTATTTTCCCCTGCAGCCCGTGCGCCGCGCGGGCTTGCGGCTTATCTGACGAACGGTCGTTCGTAACTTCTGCCTTCCTCGCCCCTTTACCTTGCAGATAACCAACTACGCTTAAGCTCAGGCCATCCAAAAAGGGGAGAGCCGGTACACCGGCGTGCGGGTCATCGGTAGCGTTACAGGGTGTTCTGGGGGGTATACAGCAATCGGCCAACCCGGTTGCATGCCAGCATCAGCTGACTGATCCGGCGTCGTCTCCACGTATCGAGCGAGGTGACGTCATGAGTATTTTTAGCCACTTCCAACAACGTTTCGAGTCTACGCGCCAGGAAGAACTCTCGCTGCAGGAGTACCTCGAGCTGTGCAAAGAGGATCGCAGTGCCTACGCATCGGCGGCCGAACGGCTGTTGCTGGCCATCGGTGAGCCAGAGCTGATCGACACCTCTACCAACTCCAGGCTGTCGCGCATCTTCTCCAACAAGGTTATCCGCCGCTATCCGGCCTTTGCCGACTTCCATGGCATGGAAGAGTGCATCGACCAGATCGTGTCGTACTTCCGCCACGCCGCCCAAGGCCTGGAAGAGAAGAAACAGATCCTCTATCTGCTGGGCCCGGTAGGCGGCGGCAAGTCCTCGCTGGCGGAAAAACTCAAGCAGCTGATGGAAAAGGTGCCCTTCTACGCGATCAAGGGCTCGCCGGTATTCGAGTCACCTCTGGGCTTGTTCAATGCCACCGAAGATGGAGCCATCCTCGAGGAAGAGTTCGGCATCCCACGGCGCTACCTCAACACCATCATGTCGCCTTGGGCCACCAAGCGCCTGCAGGAGTTTGGCGGTGACATCTCCAAGTTCAAGGTGGTGAAGCTGTACCCGTCGATTCTTAACCAGATCGCCATTGCCAAGACCGAACCCGGCGATGAAAACAACCAGGACATCTCGGCCCTGGTCGGCAAGGTCGATATCCGCAAACTTGAGGAATACCCACAGAACGACGCCGACGCCTATAGCTACTCGGGCGCGCTGTGCCGGGCCAACCAGGGCCTGATGGAATTCGTCGAAATGTTCAAGGCGCCGATCAAGGTCCTGCACCCCTTGCTCACCGCCACCCAGGAAGGCAACTACAACAGTACCGAAGGCCTTGGAGCGATCCCCTATACCGGGATTCTGCTGGCGCACTCCAACGAATCGGAGTGGCACACCTTCCGTAACAACAAGAACAACGAAGCGTTCATCGACAGGATCTATATCGTCAAGGTGCCGTACTGCCTGCGGGTCAGCGATGAAATCAAGATCTACGACAAACTGCTGATCAACAGCTCGCTATCCAAGGCCCACTGTGCGCCAGATACGCTCAAGATGCTGGCTCAGTTCACGGTGCTTTCCCGCCTGAAAGAACCAGAGAACTCTAATATCTATTCCAAGATGCGCGTTTACGACGGGGAAAACCTCAAGGACACCGATCCAAAGGCCAAGTCGATCCAGGAATACCGGGACTCTGCGGGTGTCGACGAAGGCATGAACGGCCTGTCGACGCGCTTCGCCTTCAAGATCCTGTCCAAGGTGTTCAACTTCGACCCACACGAAATTGCCGCCAACCCGGTGCACCTGCTGTATGTCCTCGAACAGCAGATCGAACAGGAGCAATTCCCGGCTGAAGTGCGTGAACGCTATCTGCGCTACCTGAAGGAATACCTGGCTCCGCGCTACATCGAGTTTATCGGCAAGGAAATCCAGACCGCCTACCTGGAGTCCTACAGCGAATACGGCCAGAACATCTTCGACCGCTACGTGCTGTATGCAGACTTCTGGATCCAGGATCAGGAATACCGCGACCCGGAAACCGGCGAAATTCTCAACCGCATTGCGCTCAACGAGGAACTGGAGAAGATCGAGAAACCGGCTGGCATCAGCAACCCGAAAGACTTCCGCAACGAGATCGTCAACTTCGTACTGCGCGCACGCGCCAACAACAATGGCAAGAATCCAAGCTGGCTGAGTTATGAAAAGCTGCGGGTCGTGATCGAGAAGAAAATGTTCTCCAACACCGAAGACCTGCTGCCGGTCATCAGCTTCAACGCCAAGGCCAGCAAAGAGGACCAGAAGAAACACAACGACTTCGTCACCCGGATGGTGGAGCGTGGCTATACCGACAAACAGGTGCGCCTGCTGTCGGAATGGTACCTGCGGGTCAGGAAATCGCAATAAAGCGGCAAGCTACGAGCCGCAAGCTGCAAGCTGCCTGGCGTTGGCATCGCTGCCCGCGTCACAGCTTGCAGCGGCGGTGGCTGCGCTTTCTTGCAGCTTGAAGCTTGTGGCTTGCAGCTTGTGGGTTGCAGCTGCATCCAGTCACCGGAGGGACCATGAGCTACGTTATAGACCGACGCCTGAACGGCAAGAACAAGAGCACGGTCAACCGCCAGCGCTTCCTGCGGCGGTACCGCGAACATATCAAGAAGGCCGTCGAAGAGGCGGTGAGCCGCCGTTCCATCATGGATATGGAACATGGCGAGCAGATCAGTATTCCCGGGCGCGACATCGACGAACCGGTCTTGCACCATGGTCGCGGGGGCAAACAGACCATCGTGCATCCTGGCAACAAAGAATTCACTGCCGGTGAACACATCCCACGGCCGCAAGGCGGTGGAGGTGGCGGCGGTCGCGGCAAGGCCGGCAATTCCGGCGAGGGCATGGACGAGTTCGTCTTCCAGATCACCCAGGAAGAATTTCTCGAATTCATGTTCGAAGACCTTGAGCTACCCAACCTGGTCAAACGTCACCTGACGGGCGCCGACACCTTCAAGACTGTTCGCGCCGGCATCGCCAACGAAGGCAACCCGTCACGCATCAATATCGTGCGCACCCTGCGCTCGGCCCATGCCCGGCGTATCGCCCTGACCGGCAGCAGCCGCGCCCTGCTGCGCGAAGCACAAAAGGAACTCGATCGCCTGCGGGTCGAAGAGCCGGACAATTTCACCGATATCCAGGAAGTCGAACAGGAAATCGAGCGCCTGAAGGCACGTATCAACCGCCTGCCCTTCCTCGACACCTTCGACCTCAAGTACAACCTGCTGGTCAAGCAACCCAACCCCAGCTCGAAGGCAGTGATGTTCTGCCTGATGGACGTATCCGGTTCGATGACCCAGGCCACCAAGGACATCGCAAAGCGCTTCTTCATCCTGCTGTACCTGTTCCTCAAGCGTAACTACGAGCGCATCGAAGTCGTGTTCATTCGCCACCACACCAGTGCCCGGGAAGTCGATGAAGAAGAGTTCTTCTACTCGCGGGAAACCGGCGGCACCATCGTCTCCAGTGCCCTCAAGCTGATGCAGGAGATCATGGCCGAGCGTTACCCGGCCAGCGACTGGAACATCTATGCCGCGCAGGCTTCTGATGGCGACAACTGGAACGACGACTCGCCCATCTGCCGCGACATCCTTTCCAAACAGATCATGCCGCATGTGCAGTACTACACTTACGTTGAGATCACCCCCCGTGAACACCAGGCGCTGTGGTATGAATACGAGCGTATCGGAGATGCTTTCCCCGACACGTTCGCCCAGCAGCAGTTGGTATCGGCCGGCGACATCTACCCGGTCTTCCGTGAACTCTTCCAGCGCAGGTTAGCCACATGACCGCCAGAGCACAGAGACGCCAACCCATTTCCACTGGGTCCGAGTGGACGTTCGAGCTGATCCAGACCTACGACCGGGAAATCAGCCGCTTGGCCGAGCGTTACGCCCTGGACACCTACCCCAACCAGATCGAGGTCATCACTGCCGAACAGATGATGGACGCCTACGCCTCGGTCGGCATGCCGCTGGGCTACCACCACTGGTCCTACGGCAAGCAGTTCCTCAGTACGGAAAAGTCTTACAGCCGCGGCCAGATGGGCCTGGCCTACGAGATCGTGATCAACTCTGACCCCTGTATCGCCTACCTGATGGAAGAAAACACCATGTGCATGCAGGCACTGGTGATTGCGCACGCGTGCTACGGCCATAACAGTTTTTTCAAAGGCAATTACCTGTTCCGTACCTGGACTGACGCCAGTTCGATCATCGACTATCTGGTGTTCGCCAAGCAGTACATCGCCCAGTGCGAGGAGCGCCACGGTATCGATGCTGTGGAGGACTTGATCGACTCCTGCCATGCCCTGATGAACTACGGTGTCGACCGCTACAAGCGGCCTTACCCTATTTCTGCGGAAGAAGAGCGGCGCCGGCAACAGGAGCGCGAAGAGCATCTTCAGCGTCAGATCAACGACCTTTGGCGGACAATTCCGAAAAACGCCGAAAAGGGTAACGACCGCGATGAGGGGCGCTTCCCCGCCGAACCGCAGGAAAACATCCTGTATTTCATCGAGAAGAACGCCCCGCTGCTCGAACCCTGGCAACGTGAGGTAGTGCGCATCGTGCGCAAGATCGCCCAGTACTTCTACCCGCAGCGCCAGACCCAGGTCATGAACGAAGGTTGGGCAACCTTCTGGCACTACACCCTGATGAACGACCTGTACGACGAGGGGCTGATTACCGAAGGCTTCATGATGGAGTTCTTGCAGTCGCACACCAGCGTGGTGTTCCAGCCCGGCTTCGACAGCCCGTACTACAGCGGCATCAACCCCTACGCACTGGGTTTTGCGATGTACACCGACATCCGCCGCATGTGCGAAAACCCCACCGAGGAAGATCGCC
Source organism: Pseudomonas sp. GD03862 (assembly GCF_029840855.1). Classification (NCBI taxonomy): domain Bacteria; kingdom Pseudomonadati; phylum Pseudomonadota; class Gammaproteobacteria; order Pseudomonadales; family Pseudomonadaceae; genus Pseudomonas; species Pseudomonas sp. GD03862. The sequence continues at coordinate 41,730 of NZ_JAOCDI010000024.1, read as the reverse complement.
ACTGGTTCCCCGAAATTGCCGGCAGCGACTGGCTTTCTACCATCAAGTTCGCCATGAGCAGCTTCAAGGACGAGAGCTTCATCCTGCAGTACCTGTCGCCCAAGGTGATGCGCGACCTCAAGCTGTTCAGCATCCTCGATGACGACCAGCGCGACGACCTGCTGGTGCCCGCCATCCATGATGAGGCCGGCTACCGGGTGATTCGTGAGCAGCTGGCAGCGCAGTACAACCTGGGCAACCGTGAACCGAACGTACAGATCTGGAGCGTCGACCGCCGCGGAGACCGCTCGCTGACACTGCGGCACCAGCAACACAACCGCAAACCGCTGGGCGACTCGACCGACGAAGTGCTCAAGCACCTGCATCGCCTGTGGGGCTTCGATATCCACCTGGAGACCGTGCAAGGCGAGCAAGTGATGAGTACTCACCACATGCCGCCGCGCGGCGAGCATAGCGAAAGCGCCGACTACGGCCGCATGGACCTGGCTGTTATCCACCACCTCTGATGCGACCCCATGACCGCCGACGGGTTATCCTGTCGGCAGTTATGGAGAGCTGCACATGCACATCTACAAAGTTGGCGGCGCCGTGCGCGACCGTTTGCTCGGCCGCCCTGTCAGCGATATCGACTGGCTGGTGGTGGGCGCCACCGTCGAAGAAATGCTAGCAAAGGGCTATCGGCCGGTGGGAGCCGATTTCCCGGTGTTCCTGCACCCGAAAACCGGTGAGGAATACGCCCTGGCGCGCACCGAGCGCAAGAGTGGGCGAGGCTACGGCGGGTTCACTTTTCACGCCAGCCCCGACGTAACCCTGGAAGAGGACCTGATCCGCCGCGACCTCACCATCAATGCGATGGCCGAGGATGAGGCGGGCACGGTCTACGACCCCTACCAAGGCAAGAACGATCTGGATCAACGCCTGCTACGCCATGTTTCCCCGGCATTCGCCGAAGATCCTTTGCGGGTGCTGCGCGTTGCACGCTTTGCTGCCCGTTACGCACCACTGGGGTTCCGGGTTGCCGATGAAACCTTGGCGCTGATGCGCCAGATCAGTGCCTCGGGCGAACTGCAGGCACTCACTGCCGAGCGCAGCTGGAAGGAAATCGAGCGCGCGCTGATGGAAGTACAACCGCAGGTATTCTTCAAGGTGCTGAGCGCGTGTGGGGCCCTGCAGGAGCTGCTGCCAGAGCTCGATGACAGCTCCCGGACATTGGCGGCGCTGGAGCAGGCGGCGGCGCACGAACAACCGCTGCACGTGCGCTGGGCCTGCCTGTTGCGAGGGTTGGCACCGACATCGATCAAAGCCGTCAACCAGCGCCTGAAGGTACCGCGAGAGTGCCAGGAACTGGCAATGCTGGCCGGGGAATGCCTGGCGCAGGGTAATCAGGCGCTCGAACTGCCTGCCAAAGCACTGCTGGAGCTGTTGCAGAAGTTCGATGTTTACCGACGGCCGCAGCGATTTGAGGATTTTTTGGCCGTTTGCGAGATGGCGGCGCGGGGCGATGGCGAGCAGGGTTACCCACAGGCCGATTACCTGCGAGGCGCAGCAGCGGCGGCGCGAGCGGTGGATGTGAAGCCGTTGGTGCAAGCCGGGCTGACGGGTCAGGCACTTGGCGAAGCACTCAAAGGTGAACGGCTGAAAGCGCTCGAGGCTTACCAGCGCGGTTAGACCTACCGGCCTCTTCGCGGGTAAACCCGCTCCTACGGGAGGCACACATCAGAGGTTGGGCTCAGCCCGTCGTAGGAGCGGGTTTACCCGCGAAAGGGCCGGACCTGCTGGCCAATTTCCACCCGCGGTTCACCGTCGCAGCCGCCACAGTATTCGCGGGTAAACCCGCTCCTACAGGGGGCACACATCAGAGGTTGGGCTCAGCCCGTTGTAGGAGCGGGTTTACCCGCGAAGAGGCCGATACAGGCTCAAGCGGGCGTCAACTGTAACCCGCGCCACTCAAAGGCCACCGGGGCCAGTACCTGATCAATCTGCGCTTCCTGCCATAGCTGCGCCATGCGCTTGCCCACACCCGGATGCACCAGGTCGGGTGCCAGCAACGACAGCGGCCACAGCACAAAAGCGTTCTTCAGAATCTCGGCCCGGGGCAGTACCAGCCCATCGAAGGTACCGTGCAAATCGTCATACATCAGCACGTCGATATCCAGCGGCAGTCCCTTGCGGTCAGGTGCATAGCGGCCATTGTCGGCCTCGATGAACTTCAGCCGGCGGTCCAGCTCGATCAACGGCAACGCGGTTTGCCCCGTCACCACGAAGTTGATGAACGGCCCGCTCTTGATGCCCACCGCCTGGCTTTCGAAGGCCGGCGAACAGCGCATGTCAGTCAGGATGCCAGCCAACGCATCGAGCCCGGCGCACAAATGCGCCTCACGGTCGATATTGCTGCCCAGGCCCAGGTAAACCGTGCTCAGAGACATCCGCGCTCGATCTCCACGCCAACACCACCACGAGCCGCGGGCACCGCGCCCGGCTTGGTCAGCTTCAAGCGCACCCAGGGGATGTGGAACTCGTCCATCAGGGCTGCCACCAGGCGCTCGGCAAATGTCTCAACCAGTTCGAAACGGGCCTGTTCGGCAAACGCCTGGATGCGCGCCGACACACTGGCGTAATCCAGCGCCAGGTTCAGGTCGTCTCCGGCGGCGGCCGGGCGGTTGTCCCAGGCAAAGCTCAGGTCCAGGCGCAAGCACTGGCGAATATCCCGCTCCCAGTCATAGGCACCGATGACGGTATCGACTTCCAGGCCTTCGATGAACACTCTGTCCAAGCACTTCTCTCCACAGCACGACAAGGGCGACTGGCGCCGTTAGAATCAGGGCGTCCTCGCCCGGAATAGTTAGCATGTTTTGGTTACTGGCGTTGCTCGCCTACCTGCTCGGCTCGCTGTCCTTCGCCATTGTTCTCAGCCGCCTCTCGGGCAGCCCGGACCCGCGTTCCAGCGGCTCAGGCAATGCCGGCGCCACCAACATGCTACGCCTGGCAGGCCGTAAACTGGCGATCCTGACCCTGCTAGGCGACCTGTGCAAGGGCCTTTTGCCGGTATTGCTCGCCCGCGCTGCTGGGCTGGACCTGCACGCGCAGGCCTGGGTGGGCATATGCGCAGTGCTGGGCCACCTGTTCCCCCTGTACTTCCGTTTCAAGGGCGGCAAGGGCGTGGCGACGGCTGCCGGCATGCTCATGGCCCTGTACTTTCCGGCCGCGCTGCTGGCCATCGGCGCCTGGCTGCTGACCTTCTACCTCACGCGCACCAGCTCACTGGCCGCGCTGATTGCCACGCCACTCACCTTGCCATTGCTGGCCTGGCGCGAGCCCGAAGCCCTGCTGCCGATCAGCGTACTGACAGTGATGATCGTGTGGCGCCACCGCAACAACCTGCGCGACCTGTTTGCAGGGCGCGAACGGCACTTCTGAACCTTCGACGCGCTACCTTACAGCGGCGGCAACTGTTCCATCGGCCAGCGTGCCTGCACGCTGATCGCCAGGTCTTGCTGCTGCCCGGCCAGCAGGCGCTGGCAACCGGCGTAGGCGATCATCGCACCATTGTCGGTACAGAATTGCGGGCGCGCGTAGTACACGTTGCCCTTGATGCTACCGAGCATGTCCTCCAGAGACGCGCGCAGGGCCTTGTTGGCACTCACGCCACCCGCGATGACCAGCCGCTTGAGGCCGGTCTGCTTGAGCGCCCGCTTGCACTTGATGGTCAAAGTCTCCACCACCGCCTGCTGGAATGCCAGGGACAGGTCGCAACGGGTTTGCTCACTGTCGTCGCCAGCATTCTTGCATTGCTGCCAGGTGTTCAGGGCGAAGGTCTTGAGGCCACTGAAGCTGAATTCCAGGCCTGGCCGATCGGTCATTGGCCGCGGGAACACGAAGCGCCCGGCCACACCTTGTTCGGCCAGACGCGCGATTTCCGGACCACCCGGGTAATTGAGGCCGATCAGCTTGGCGGTCTTGTCGAACGCTTCACCGGCAGCATCGTCCAGGCTTTCGCCCAACAGTTCGTACTGACCGATGCCATCGACCCGAACCAGCTGGGTATGTCCACCGGAAACCAACAAAGCGACGAACGGAAACTCTGGCGGGTTTTCTTCCAGCATGGGTGCCAGCAGGTGACCCTCCATGTGGTGCACACCGATCGCCGGGATGTCCCAGGCAAAGGCCAGCGCCTGGGCGCAGGAAGCGCCCACCAGCAAGGCGCCGACCAGGCCGGGGCCCGCGGTGTAGGCGATGGCGTCGATTTCGGTGGCAACGCAGCCTGCCTCGTCCAGCACCTGGCGGATGAGCGGCAGCATGCGCTTGACGTGATCACGCGAGGCAAGCTCGGGCACCACGCCGCCGAAGACGCGGTGCAGGTCGATCTGGCTGAACAGTGCGTCGGCCAACAAACCGCGTTCACTGTCGTATAATGCGACGCCGGTTTCGTCGCAGGATGTTTCCAATCCCAGTACTAGCATGGGCTCGTCCCTTGTGGGGGCTGAATTCGAAGCCGCGCATGATAGTCCCCGTGTCGGGTGCCGACCAGCGGTTTTCGATCAGAGGCTTTGCATTCCGGCTTGCTAAGGGTTAACATCCGCAACCCTTGAAAACCGACGTTCTCCAGCACACCTTTGTTTTGCCAGGAGCACGTCTACCCCGGTAATGAATTAAGGTAGCCCTGGATGCCAGCCGTCAAAGTTAAAGAGAACGAACCCTTCGACGTAGCTCTGCGTCGTTTCAAGCGCTCCTGCGAAAAAGCCGGTGTACTGGCTGAAGTTCGTAGCCGCGAGTTTTACGAGAAGCCGACCGCAGAGCGTAAGCGCAAAGCAGCTGCTGCTGTTAAGCGTCACGCCAAGAAAGTTCAGCGCGAACAGCGCCGCGCCGTTCGTCTGTACTAATACAGGCGTTCAACGCAAAGCTTCTGCCCTGCCCGGCTAACCCCCGGGCGATGGCAGTGGTCGTTTCAAACTTGAGCAGCTAGCTCAAGGCCCTGCACAAGCTTCATGCGAACTGCATCATGGGCAACCTGCCTGAAACGTCAGAGCTGGTCCTCCTTGCTGTATGACCAGACGTGCACGTCCGACTGACGAGCCCTTAGGGGCTGGCGACGAGCACACATTCCCTCGCACTTCCCCAAGCAGCACTCGCCCCCTTCGGCGCGTGAGCGATTAGACTTGCCAGTTGCCAGATAACGAGACTGCCATGGCCGGGCTGATTCCCCAGAGTTTCATTGACGACCTGATCAACCGCCTCGACATCGTCGACGTGGTGAGTTCGCGCGTCCAGCTGAAAAAAACCGGCAAGAACTACTCCGCCTGCTGCCCGTTCCACAAAGAAAAAACCCCGTCCTTCACGGTCAGCCCCGACAAGCAGTTCTACTACTGCTTCGGCTGTGGCGCCGGTGGCAACGCCTTGGGCTTTGTCATGGACCACGACAACCTGGACTTCCCCCAGGCCGTCGAGGAACTGGCCCGCGCCGCCGGCATGGAAGTGCCCCGCGAGCAAGGCCGCCGCGACCAGAAGCCGCGCCAGCCCACTGACTCGCCACTGTACCCGCTACTGGACGCCGCCTCGGAGTTCTACCGCCAGGCCCTGCGCAGCCACCCGTCCCGCAAGGCAGCGGTGGACTACCTCAAGGGCCGCGGCCTGTCCGGGGAAATTGCCCGCGACTTCGGCCTGGGCTTTGCCCCGCCCGGCTGGGACAACCTGCTCAAGCACCTGGGTGCCGACACCCTGCAACAGAAGGTGATGATCGATGCCGGCCTGCTGATCGAGAACGCCGAGAGCGGCAAGCGCTACGACCGCTTCCGCGACCGGGTGATGTTCCCGATACGTGACAGCCGCGGGCGCATCATCGCCTTCGGTGGCCGGGTGCTCGGCGACGACAAGCCCAAGTACCTGAACTCCCCGGAAACCCCGGTGTTCCACAAGGGGCAGGAGCTGTACGGGCTGTACGAGGCGCGCAAGCACAACCGCAACCTCGACGAGATCATCGTCGTCGAGGGCTACATGGACGTCATCGCCCTGGCCCAGCAAGGCCTGCGCAATGCCGTGGCCACCCTTGGCACCGCCACCAGCGAAGAGCACCTCAAGCGCCTGTTCCGCGTGGTGCCCAGCGTGCTGTTCTGTTTTGACGGCGACCAGGCCGGGCGCAAGGCCGCCTGGCGCGCACTGGAATCGACATTGTCGAACCTTCAGGACGGCCGTCGCGCGCGCTTCCTGTTCCTGCCCGAAGGCGAAGACCCGGACAGCCTGGTGCGCGCCGAAGGTACCGACGCCTTCATGGCCCGTATCAACCAGCATTCCCAACCGCTGGCCGACTACTTCTTCGAGCAACTTGGCGTAGAAGCCGACCCGCGCTCGCTGGAAGGCAAGGCGCATATGGCGACCTTGGCCGCACCGTTGATCGAAAAGATCCCCGGCGCCAACCTGCGTCAGCTGATGCGCAACCGCCTGAAGGAAATCACCGGCCTCGACCCGCAGCAGGTCGAGCAGCTGGCGCAACAAGCGCCGGCGACCGGCAGCATGCCGGACTACGACCCTGGCTACGACTACGACGCCATGGCCAGCTACACCCCCGACTACGGCGACATGCCGCAGCACGATTTTGCCCCCGTTCATCAGGAGCAGGCGTGGAAACCCAACAAGGGGGGCAGCAAGAAGCCGTGGAGCGACAAACCCTGGGACAAGAACCGCAAGGGCGGCAAGCCCTGGCAGCAACGCGACGAAGCACCTCCCCGCGTACCAGCACCGGTCGAGCCGCCCACCCTGGCCGCCCTGCGCACCCTGCTGCACCACCCACTGCTGGCCGGCAAGGTGGAAGATGCCAGCCACTTCGCCGACGAAGAACACCTGTACAGCCAGCTGCTGGTGGCATTGATCGAAGCCGCGCAGAAAAATCCTGGGCTAAGCTCAATGCAGTTGATCGCACGTTGGCATGGCACCGAACAGGGCCGCCTGCTACGGGCTCTGGCGGAAAAGGAATGGCTTATCGTGGCCGACAACCTTGAACAACAGTTTTTCGACACTATAACTAGCTTGTCCGCCCGCCAACGCGAGCGCAGCCTGGAACAACTGCTCAGGAAATCACGTCAAAGCGAATTGACCAGCGAGGAAAAAACCCAGCTCCTCGCCCTGCTGAGTCGAAATGTTCCCGCACAAACGCCGACCTCATCTGGCGCGTGAGGCCCATGCTCGGGTATAATCCTCGGCTTGTTTTTTGCCCGCCAAGACCTTCAGTGGATAGGGTGTTATGTCCGGAAAAGCGCAACAGCAGTCTCGTATCAAAGAGTTGATCACCCGCGGTCGTGAGCAGGGCTACCTGACTTACGCGGAGGTCAACGACCACCTGCCTGAGGATATTTCAGATCCGGAACAGGTGGAAGACATCATCCGCATGATCAACGACATGGGGATCAACGTATTCGAGAGTGCTCCGGATGCGGATGCCCTTCTGTTGGCGGAAGCCGACACCGATGAAGCCGCGGCCGAAGAAGCCGCTGCTGCGTTGGCGGCAGTTGAAACCGATATCGGCCGCACGACCGACCCGGTGCGCATGTATATGCGCGAAATGGGTACTGTCGAGCTGCTGACCCGCGAAGGCGAGATCGAAATCGCCAAGCGTATCGAGGAAGGCATTCGTGAAGTCATGGGCGCCATCGCCCACTTCCCGGGCACTGTCGACTACATTCTCGGCGAATATGACCGCGTCACCACCGAGGGTGGCCGCCTGTCGGACGTTCTCAGCGGTTACATCGACCCTGACGACAACATTGCCGCGCCAACCGAAGAAGTGCCGATCCCAGGTGCCAAGGCCGCTGCGGCGAAGGAAGAGTCCGACGACGACGAAGAAGAATCCGAAAGCGGTGACGACGAGGAAGAGGCCGAGAGCGGCCCGGATCCGGTCGTCGCAGCCCAACGCTTCGGTGCGGTATCCGATCAGCTTCAGGCAACCTCCAAGGTCCTGAAGAAAAATGGTCGTAACCACAAGGAAAGCATCGAGGCCCTGCAGGCCCTGGCTGACCTGTTCATGCCGATCAAGCTGGTACCAAAGCAGTTCGAGGTACTGGTCGAGCGTGTCCGTGACGCCCTGAACCGTCTGCGACAGCAAGAACGCGCCATCATGCAGCTGTGCGTACGTGACGCCCGCATGCCGCGAGCCGACTTCCTGCGCATGTTCCCAAGCAACGAAACCGACCAGACCTGGAGCGGTGACCTGGCCAAGCGCAACACCAAGTGGGCTGCCGCCCTGGGTGAAAAGAACGCTGCCATCGTCGCTTGCCAACAGAAGCTGATCGACCTTGAGACCGAAACCGGCCTGACCGTTGCCGAGATCAAGGAAATCAACCGTCGCATGTCGATCGGTGAAGCCAAGGCCCGCCGCGCCAAGAAAGAAATGGTCGAGGCGAACCTGCGTCTGGTGATTTCCATCGCCAAGAAGTACACCAACCGTGGCCTGCAGTTCCTCGACCTGATCCAGGAAGGCAACATCGGTCTGATGAAAGCGGTGGACAAGTTCGAATACCGTCGCGGCTACAAGTTCTCGACCTATGCCACCTGGTGGATCCGTCAGGCGATCACCCGTTCGATCGCCGACCAGGCACGCACCATCCGTATTCCGGTGCACATGATCGAGACGATCAACAAGCTCAACCGTATTTCCCGCCAGATGCTGCAGGAAATGGGTCGCGAACCGACTCCGGAAGAGCTTGGTGAGCGCATGGAAATGCCTGAGGACAAGATCCGCAAGGTATTGAAGATCGCCAAAGAGCCGATCTCCATGGAAACCCCGATCGGTGACGACGAAGATTCGCACCTGGGCGACTTCATCGAGGACTCGACCATGCAGTCCCCGATCGACGTGGCCACGGTCGAAAGCCTCAAGGAAGCCACCCGTGACGTGCTCTCGGGCCTGACTGCACGCGAAGCCAAGGTGCTGCGCATGCGTTTCGGTATCGACATGAACACCGACCACACCCTCGAAGAGGTGGGCAAGCAGTTTGACGTAACGCGTGAGCGGATCCGTCAGATCGAAGCGAAGGCGTTGCGCAAGCTGCGCCACCCGACTCGCAGCGAGCACCTACGCTCCTTCCTCGACGAGTGATGACAAAACCCCGGCCCAGGCCGGGGTTTTTCTTTAGTGGCCCGTGACATAAAGCCCGCCTTCCGTTGCACACCTGCGGCAATGCCCGTCTACACTCGACTTCAGACCACCTGAGTGCGAGGCTGCCATGTCCTTGAAGCCGGCCATTCTGTTGCTGATCCTGATTTTGTGGAACACAACGGCCGGCGCCCTGACCCTGACAGATGAGGAGAACGCCTGGCTGGCTGCCCACCCGCAGCTGAAACTGGGCGTAGACGCCTCTTGGCCACCGTTCGAGTTTCGCGACCAGGAGGGCCGGTACCAGGGATTGGCCGCCGACTACATCGCCATGATCCAGCAGCGCCTGGGCGTGACGTTCAAACCGGTCGAACCCAGCAGCTGGACCGAGGTGCTGGCGCAGGCGCGGGAAAGCCGTATCGACCTGCTGCCCGGCATCATGTCCACCCCCGAACGCCAGGGCTTCCTGGCTTTCACTCGCCCGTACCTCGACTTCCCCATTGTCATCCTCGCGCACAAAGGCGGCGCACAACCGCGCAAGCTGGCTGACCTGTACGGCCTGAAAATTGCCGTGGTCGAGAACTACGCCCCGCACGAGTTGCTGCGTACCCACCACCCGGACCTCAACCTGGTTGCCCTGCCAAACGTCAGCTCCACGCTGCAAGCCCTGGCCACCGACCAAGTGGATGCCGTGGTCGGCGACCTCGCTTCCAGTATCTGGAGCCTGCGCCAACTCAAGCTCGACGGCCTCTACGTCAGCGGCGAAACGCCCTACCGCTACCAGTTGGCGATGGCCGTTCCCCGCGACAAGAGCGTGCTGGTCGGCATTCTCGACAAAGTGATGGCCGACATGAGCAGCAGCGAAATCAGCCAGATCCAGCAACATTGGGTGGGCAATGTGGTCGACCAGCGGATGTTCTGGTCCGACCTGCTGGTGTATGGCCTGCCAACGGTGCTGCTGCTGATGGCTGTGCTGGCAGTGGTCATTCGCATCAACCGCCGGCTCAGCTCGGAAATTTCCCGGCGCATCGCCCTTGAGCAAGAACTGCGCAGCAGCGAATACCACTACCGTGGCCTGGTCGAGAGCCTGTCAGCCATCGCCTGGGAAGCCGATGCCAACGACTTCACCTACAGCTACGTTTCACCCCATGCCGAAGACCTGCTTGGCTACCCATTGAGTGACTGGCTCAGGCCCGGTTTCTGGCGCAGCATCCTGCACCCGGAGGACGCGCTCTGGGCTCAGGCCTACTGCGACAGCGAGACCGCAGCGGGGCGCGACCACAGCCTGGACTACCGGGTGATCCGGGCTGACGGTCAGCCCCTCTGGGTACGCAATATCGTCAGCATGATCGAGCACGGCCACCAGCCAGTGATGCGCGGGCTGATGATCGACATCAGCGAAACCAAGCGCACTGAGGACGCCCTGCGCCTGTCCGAACAGAAGTTCGCCTCGGTATTCCAGCAGTGCCCCGATATCTTGCTGATCGCTCGCCACAGCGATGGCTGCCTGCTGGAGGTGAACGAGGCTTTCGAAGAGCAGATCGGACTGCCCCCAGACCAGGTCATTGGCCGCACTGCCACCGACCTTGACCTGTGGGGCGTAGAGGGCAGTGGCCCGCTCCTGCTTGAAAGGTTGCACCAAGGTGGTATCCGTAACCTGGAAATGAGCTTCCGTCGCAGCAACGGCCAACTGTTCACTGGCCTGACTTCGGCTGAAACCTTCGAACTGGACGGCACGCCCGCGCTGGTAGTGGCAGTACGCGACATCAGCCAGCTCAAGGAGACCCAGCAACAGCTGCAAACTTCGGAAGAAAAGTTCGCAAAGGCTTTCCACGCTTCGCCCGACGGCCTGCTGCTGTCGCGCCAGAGCGACGGTTTGCTGCTGGAGGTGAACGAAGGCTTCTGCCGCCTCACCGGCTACGACCTCAACCCAACCATCGACCAGACCTCGCTGGACCTGGGTATCTGGGTCGACCTCAACGAGCGCAAACGCCTGGTCGACCAGCTCAACCGCGACGGCTTCGTGCGCGACTTCACCTGCCATATCCGCCGCAGCGACGGGCAGATCCGACTGTGCGAGCTTTCCGCCCGGCCCCTGCCGATTACCGGCGTCGACTGCATGCTGACCATCGCCCGCGACATCACCGAGCGTCACCTGATGCAAGAAAAACTGCAGCTGGCCGCCACTGTGTTCGAGAACACTGCCGAAGGGGTGCTGATTACCGACATTGACCAGCGCATCAGTGCCGTCAACCGCGCCTTCAGCGAAATCACCGGCTACAGCGAGATCGAGGCCCTCGGCCAGACCCCGCGCCTGCTCGCCTCTGGCCAGCACGACAGCGCTTTCTACCTGGCCATGTGGCACCAGCTTACCGCCGAGGGCCACTGGCAGGGCGAAATCTACAACAAGCGCAAGAACGGCGAACTTTACCCAAGCTGGCTGACCATCAGCGCCGTGCGCAACAGCGACCGCGAGATCACCCACTTCGTGGCGGTTTTTGCAGACATCTCCAGCATCAAGCACGCCCAGGCCAAACTCGACTATCAGGCCCACCATGACCCGCTGACCGGCCTGCCCAATCGCACCTTGTTCGAAAACCGGCTGCAGGGCGTACTCACCTGCGCGCAGGTGTCCAACCGCCAGGGCGCAGTGCTGTTCCTGGACCTCGACCGCTTCAAGCACATCAACGACAGCCTTGGCCACCCGGTCGGCGACCTGCTGCTCAAGGGCATCGCCCAGCGCCTGAAAGAGCAGGTACGCGACGTTGACACCGTAGCCCGCCTTGGTGGCGACGAATTCATCATTCTGCTGCCCGGCTTGCACAAGCCCAGTGACGCCAGCACTATCGCCAACAAACTACTGGCCTGCTTCAACGCACCGTTCCAGGCCGGCGAGCATGAGTTTTTCACCAGCGCCAGCATCGGCATCAGCCTCTACCCACAGGATGGCACCGACGTCTCCACACTGATCCGCAACGCCGACGCCGCCATGTACCGCTCCAAGGCCAAAGGCCGCAACCGCGTCGAAGCCTACACCCGCGACCTCACCGCCCAGGCCAGCGAGCGCATCGCCCTGGAGCATGAGCTGCGCCGGGCCGTCGAACGCAACGAAATGAGCCTGTGCTTCCAGCCCAAGCTCAGCCTGAAGACCCAGAGCCTGGTGGGTGCTGAAGCGCTGATTCGCTGGAGCCACCCGACCTTTGGTGAGGTACCGCCGGAACACTTCATCCACTTGGCGGAAGAGAACGGCACCATCCTACAGCTCGGCGACTGGGTACTGGAGCAAGCCTGCCGGCAGATGCAGGCCTGGAAGCAGCACTACCAACCCTTCGGCCCGCTGTCGATCAACCTTGCCGGCGCCCAGCTGCGCCACCCGCACCTGGCACGGCGCATCGAACAACTGCTCAAGCACCATCAGTTGAAGGCCGGTGACCTGCAGTTGGAAATCACCGAGAACTTCATCATGAGCCAGGCAGAAGAGGCCCTGGCCGTGCTGTACCAACTGAAGAAACTCGGCGTACAGCTGGCCATCGATGACTTCGGCACCGGCTATTCCTCGCTCAGCTACCTGAAGCGCCTGCCGCTGGACATCCTCAAGATCGACAAGTCCTTCATCCGCGGCCTGCCCGACGATCCACACGACGCCGCCATTGCCCGGGCGATCATTGCCCTGGGCCGCAGCATGCAGCTGACCATCATTGCCGAAGGCGTGGAGAACCAGGCCCAGCAACGTTTCCTGGCGGCCGAGGGTTGCGAGCAGATCCAGGGCTACATCGTCAGCCTCCCGCTACCACCAGAGGAATTCGCGGCCGCGTTTCTTCGCATAGCACTATCGGATCTTTCAGATGGCACAGGTGCGAAACCCTCGTTATAATCCGCCCACTTACTGAGGGCCTATAGCTCAGTTGGTTAGAGCAGAGGACTCATAATCCTTTGGTCCACGGTTCGAGTCCGTGTGGGCCCACCACACTCAAAGCCGCGCACTGCGCGGCTTTCGTGTTTTTGGCGGAACCACCTCAGATACAGTCCTATGGTCTAAAGGTACAAATTAGGTACAGTGCGGCTTCGCTTGCACGCCTTTGGAGTCCTTCAGATGGCTACAATCGTCAAAACCCCTGCCGGCACCTGGAAGGCCGTTATCCGCAAGACCGGATGGCCGACCAACGCCAAAACCTTCCGCACCAAACGCGACGCTGAGGATTGGTCACGACGCACCGAAGACGAGATGGTGCGCGGTGTGTACATCCAGCGCAGCGGCTCTGAGCGCATGACGCTGGAAATAGCGCTCAAGCGCTACCTGACCGACATTACACCTACAAAGAAGCCTACGACTCAACGCGGTGAGATCTCCAAGGCTAAAAAGCTAACGGAGCATTTGGGCAAGTATTCTCTCGCAGCCCTTTCCGCTGAAACCATTGCCAACTATCGCGACAAGCGCCTTAACGAGCCAGGCCGCGCAGGCACGACCAGCAACAACACCGTTCGCCTGGAGCTGGCTCTACTGAGCCACGTTTTCACGGTCGCGATCCAGGAGTGGGGGCTGGGCCTGACGTTTAACCCCGTGTTGAATATACGCAAGCCAAGCCCCGGGGAGGGTCGCAATCGTAGACTCTCGCCGGATGAGGAACGGCGGCTGTTCGCAGAGGTGAATCGGCATAGCAATCCAATGCTTGGGTGGATCGTTGGCATCGCTCTGGAAACTGGTATGCGCTCAGGTGAAATCGCGTCGCTACGCAGACCTCAGGTGGATACAGAGCGACGCATCGTAAGACTCGTTGACACGAAAAATGATGGTCAACGAACTGTGCCACTGAGCAAGCGAGCGACTGCGCTTTTCAAAGCCGCGATGATGAATCCCGCTCGCCCTAGCGATTGCAATCTGGTGTTTTTTGGTGAACCTGGGAAGGACGGGAAACGTCGCCCCTACGCGTTCACAAAAATCTGGGGGCTACTGGTCAAGAAGCTACAGCTATCCGACTTCAGATTTCACGACTTGAGACATGAGGCGGTAAGCCGCCTTGTGGAGGGCGGTCTCTCCGACCAAGAGGTATCGAGCATCAGCGGCCACAAATCAATGCAAATGTTGAAAAGATATACGCACTTACGCTCCGAGGATCTAGTTGCCCGACTAGATAGCATGTCAAAAAGAAAGAAAAGTTTAGCTAAACCCCAAAAGGTAGTTTAGCTAAAGTCCTTAGCTATTCTATCGCGACCCACAAGCTGAAAATAAATTTTAGCCGCTAAAAAAACTACAACTCTGGAAAAGTTTAACTAAACAATTAAGAGGCACTATAGCTAAACTTTTTCACTGTCAAGTAGAGTTTGAAAAAATACTTTTAAAAATCGCGTTAGGTGTCATAGGATATCCGAAATTAAGCGGAGGACACCTAACATGACCACGGAAGAATACATACGCGACTTATTCTCTGGGGCTCCACTTTTGTCCCTTGAGCAGCTTGCAGAGGTATTACATAGAAGCAAGGACGGCCTGAGAATCAGCCTGAGTGGCGACAATGAGGTATCGAGAAAATTTCTTCCTTGCAAGGTCAGAATTGGCAGAAGGATTTACTTTAGAACCGCAGATGTAGCCAAGGTTCTCGAGCAGGGCTGACGACGATGTCTATATCCCTAATTGTAAAAAGGAAGGTATCCAGTCATTTCACAATCATCCCTAACGATGTAATAAGTGACCAAAACTTGAGTTGGAAATCGTTAGGACTATTGGTGAAATTGCTTTCCCTACCCCCAGGCTATCCGTATCTGACAATGGAATCGCTAGCCAAGAAAAATGGCACTGGTGCCGCCGCAACCAGGAGCGGACTGCAAGAGCTTGAGACCGCAGGCTATTTGAGCATCGAGCGCACCCACGACTCCCGAGGTCGATTCGCAAAGACGGTGTGGCATATCTCTGACGAACCGTCTGAAAGGGCCGACTCTGCACCATATTGCGAAAACCCAAACGTGGATAAACCGAAGACGGATCAGCCGCACCCGGAGAAACAAGCACATATAAATACTAAACAAACAATAAAACCAAAAAATAAAAAAACTACTACGTCGCCCAACCCAGCCCCGGCGGCCGGGGATCCTCCGCTACGGTTGGCGGCATTGGTCTCCGCGGAAACCAGGAGCCAAATTTTCAAGGCGCTGGAGCAGGTTGCGCCCATTGACCAGCAGCGGATGCTGAACGAGCTGTCAGCTGCAATCAAAGCAGGATCGATCAAAACCACAGCGATCAGGTGGTTCCACGGAGTGATCAAGCGCTACCGAGACGGCAGTTATAACTTCAAGGACCAATCATCTTCATGGGAGCCAGCGAGTTCCGATAACGCGCCTCCAAGGACCCCGACAGCAAGTCCGAAAGAAAGCCCCTCAACTGTCAAGAACGAGAGTCGGTCTACCGTAGGAAAGGAATATTTAAAGAAATTAAAGGTAAACAGGTCTAGCTCTAGCTTATCACCAGTTCGGATTTTGACAGTTGAGGGTCCAGAGCCTAGCTCTGAGACATAGTGGTCAAAGAGGTTGAAATGAAACCACTTACTGTACGGATCGCGGAACGAGTAGCTGCAACCTATCCGCCCTCAAGCCCTGCTACCAACTTGGCCAAGTTCATCCTGCTACGCGAGGATATTCTGCAAGCGATTGAAGGTGGTTGGTCTTTGTTAAGAATATGGACGACCTTGCATGATGAGGGATCTATCGACTTTGGCTATCAAGCGTTTCGTCGCTACGCCAAGCGATTGCTACCCGTACACTGCGGCGTTCAATAGCTATTGCACACCGTTGCTGAGCTGAACAATCGTTGCCCAGGCGTTCAATATTCGATCAATACCATTGTTTCAGCGATCACCTCATAACTGAACGCTGTAGCAACCCTATTGTTTACCCGAGATCACTGCTGACATTCATGCCAGCCATACGAATATTCAGGGCAAGACAGGTGAAGTTAGCTAACCGACAAGTCGGCTATCTAATTTCACTCTCGCGTAATCGCGCCTTCGGCGCTCAATGCTGTCTTGCTCTGCGAGGCAGTCGCTGCCGCGACTCTGTGAACACCAAAGAGAGGTCAGACCATGAACCGCAATGAAGCTGCGAGAGATACACGTAAACACGGAAAGCATTTACGTGTGCCGGTATTACCGAGTGAGGAGCTAACCATTAAAGAAAACGCATCCAAGGCGAGCCTGACGGTCGCTGAGTACCTGCGGCGCCTGAGCCTCGGCTATGAGATTACAAGCACGCTCGACTCCCAGTACGTAGCGCAGATAGTAAAGATCAACGCTGACCAAGGCCGCCTTGGTGGGCTTCTGAAGCTATGGCTAACCGATGACGCCAAATTGACGGCCTGCGGTACTCCGCTAACACCAGGCATGGTACGAGCGCTGCTGAAACGCATTGAGGCCAATCAAGACGAAATGCTTCGGCTGGTCCAGGCACTGAATTTTAGCGGCTAAAAAAATCGAGCCTTCGCTTCTGGAGTCCCTATGAAAAGATCGAAGAAACAGCAGTGGATTTTCGCGATAGCCAGCGCCCTGCCCTTGCACCTTGCATTCGCCGGAATCCCTGTCGTGGATGGAGTGAATCTGAGCCAGACGACTGTCAGCGCGATTCAAAATGTCGCTGCGGTGACTAAGCAGATCGAGCAGTACAAAACCCAACTGCAGCAGTACCAGATCATGCTGCGAAACTCAGCGGCTCCAGCAGACTACATCTGGAGTCAGGCCGATCAGACGATTTCTATGCTTCTCGCTGCTCAGGACACGCTCAGCTACTACAAGACCCAAGCTGGCAGTCTGGAGAAATATCTTGAGCGTTACCAGGATACGGCCCACTACGAAAGCGCATCTTGCATAGGCTCGGACGCGTGCGGTGTATCGGATCAACAAGCCATTGCACAAGCACAGAAAGAGGCCAGCTCCACAAAGAAGCGCGCGAATGATGCCCTACTGACCAGCGTCTCAAAGCAACAGGAAACATTGCGCAAAGACGCTGGTGAGCTCGCAGGCCTACAGCGACAGGCAACCAGCGCGGAAGGTCAGATGCAAGCCATCCAGGCAGCCAATCAGCTTGCTAGCGCACAGGCAAATCAGCTTCTGCAAATTCGCAGCTTGCTGATTGCTCAGCAAAACGCCCAGGCCACCAGCGCTCAAGTCCGTATTGATCGCGACGCTCAACACACCGCCGCTGACAAACGAGCACTGAGTAGCCGAAACAGCCCAAGCGCTGATAAAGGCTGGTGAGGTAAAGAGCATGCACGCACAAATTAAACGAATTCTCATTCTGAGCGCACTGCTGCTCAACGGCTGTGACGCTCCACAAGCGCCTACCTCTGTTGAGTGCGATACCCCGACGGAAGGACGAGATACATCTCAAAAAAATAGCTACGACGCTTGCGTCCTTGGGCATAAAAACACCCAAAGCGATGATAGGAAATGGTGACCCATGAAAAGATCATTGACCATCTACCTAGCCATAACAGCACTTTCGTTCAGCAAGACCGCACTCGCTGGTGGGCTCGATAGCGGAAACATGCTCAATAGAATCCTCGACAGCTTCTCGACCGTTGCCACCACTTGGCAATCCGAGATTACCGCCAGCGCGTCATGGCTGTTCTGGAGCCTCGCGCTGATCAGCATGGTGTGGACTTACGGCCTCATGGCACTACGAAATGCTGATCTACAGTCATTTTTTGCCGAAACCATCCGCTTCTTCGGCACCATGGGCTTTTTCTGGTGGCTGCTCCAAAATGCCCCAGCTATCTCAATGTCCATCATCAACACGATGCGGGCGATAAGCGCAAAAGCGGCAGGGCTAGGTACCGGATTATCTCCGTCAAGCATCGTGGATATCGGATTCGGCATCCTGACCAAGGTCAGCGCTTCTGCCTCGGTGTTGTCCCCAGTGGTATCCGCATTGATGCTCGCAGCAGCAATAGTGGTTCTGGTGATCTTGGCACTCATCGCCGTGAACATGCTGCTATTGCTGGTATCAGCTTGGCTGCTGGCGTACGCCGGGATCTTCCTCTTGGGCTTTGGAGGTAGCCGCTGGACCTCAGATATCGCGATCAATTTCTATAAAATGGTACTCGGGATTGGGGTTCAGCTATTCACCATGACTCTTCTGATTGGCGTAGGTAAATCATTCCTAGATCATTATTACAATGCATTTCAGACTGGTACACCCGATCTGAACAGCCTCTGCGTGCTGCTCGTTGCATCTGTGATCCTGCTATCTCTTACTAACAAGCTTCCCCCTATGCTTGCAGGTATCACGGGCTCATCAAGCCAAACCTCGGGAATCGGCGGCTTCGGGGCCGGATCTGCTATAGGGGCCGCTACCCTCGCCGCGTCGACGATTGCATCTGTAGGAAGCCAAGCACTGAAAGGCGCAACGGAAATAGTTGGTGGGGCGTCAGCAATTTCTTCAGCGTTCAAAGCGGCCCAAGGTGAGATGGAGAGCGCCGCTGCTGATACTGGTGAGCTTTCACATGATGATCAAGGGGTAAGGACATCGAATACCACGGGCTCATCCGCATTCGCCGATGCTATGGGTAACTCCTCAGGTGGGCAGACAAGCTACTCTGAGAAGTTGGTTGCTGCCGGACGACTCTCAAAGAACGCTGGCTCAATCATCGCGGAAACCATTGGCCAGAGCCACAAAAACCAAGCAAGCACAGCTACTGAGAATACGATTGGCGGAATGCTATCTAAAGCAATCCATGCAAAGCATCACGGATCGCATGCTGAAAAGGGTCCCCGCGAAAATGATGTTAACGGCGAATCCTCCGACGAGGTTTCGGATTTCGTTAACAAGAAACCTACAATAGAATAATACACAAGCACACACCGACATAGGCGTTGGTGCATTAACACTTGAACCAGGAGCGCAGATATGATCCAGCCGTCCACTTTCAAAGAACTACATTTTATTGACGATGATGATGACATCCCAACCACACTACCCCACTTCATAACACGAACAACTCTTCGCTCTATCGTCAGTGCAAGTACGTTGAAGACACTAGAAGAACTTACAAACAAGGAAATTACCAACTCGCCAAGAAAATGCGATTGATGTATAATGCAAACCCTAAAACTCTTACACTTTTTCGCACGCCAATAAAATGCCATCTTACTCTCGCATAATAAATCCTAAGCGGCACTTAGATTCCGCCGAGGCAGAGGGGCGAAAATTATTCCCATACTACGCTGGCTTTTCAAGCTCTTTTGTTGATAGTGTTTTCGAAACACTTGAAATCCCTAATGACTCCGTAATATTAGACCCCTGGAATGGTAGCGGCACTACCACCAACACGAGTTTGAAGCATGACTACTCAGTAATCGGGTCCGATTTAAACCCGGCTATGATTATCGTTGCCAAAGCATCTCTGGTGTCAAAATTTGATATAGATAGCTTGTTGCCACTTGCACACTCCATAATAAAAAAATCAACAAAATCTTATGCAGTCTTGGAGCAGGACCCTTTACTCAATTGGTTCGACTCTCGTTCAGCCGAGCACATAAGGAAAATAGAGTCCAGCATTAACTCTACCTTAGTATCACATACTCACTATGTGGAGCTCGGCTCATCTGAAGGGCTTGAAAAGACCACTCCAATTGCCGCCTTTTTCTATCTTTCGCTCTTTAGGTCGGTTAGAAGAATGGCGGCTAGCTTTGTCGCGTCTAATCCAACGTGGACTAAAGTTGGCAAAACCCCTGAAGAAAAAGTAACTGCATCCAAAGAAGAAATTTTTTCAAGTTTTCTCACGGAAGTAACATTGCTCGGCCAGCAGCACAAAGCAAATACATCCACAAAAGAAGTTGACACGACTAAACTGAAATTACTGCTATCGAATGCAGAAAGCCTACCACTATCCGAAAATTCAATCGGCGCAGTAATCACATCTCCGCCTTACTGCACTCGTATTGACTATGCAATCGCCACTTATATTGAGCTTGCGCTAATAAGGGTGGGCGCCGAGAAATTTTCACTTCTTCGTCGCGAACTTACGGGAAGCTCGACCGTACCTAAAAGCTACCTCGAAGAGAGAATTGAATGGGGACCTGCATGCTTAGAGTTTTTAGAGAGCCTTAAAAACCATCCATCCAAAGCCTCTCAAACCTACTACCTAAAGAACCATACGAAGTACTTCGACTCCTTATACAAGTCGCTAAATGAAACAGCGCGAGTCCTCAAGCCTAACGCGCCTTGCGTACTTGTTGTGCAAAACTCTTATTACAAAGAAATCCGAAACGATGTTGCATTGATCATTTCGCAGATGGCCCAAGGCATGGGCCTCAAGTTAAATCATCAAGCGGACTTCGTCGCAGCCCGCTCGATGGTCGACCTTAATAAAAAATCCAAGTCTTATATTAATAAGCGCCATACAGTAGAAAGCGTACTTATCCTCGAAAAGAATTGACTGTATCAGGATGCGTATGAAGCACGATGATCTGCCTTAACAAAGCCCAGATTAAGCGCTTGTTCCTCTAAGACGTCTAAGAAATAAGAGCAAATACTGTACACAGCGTTTAGCCTTATTTCCAATTCATTCAGAGAAAGTGAGCGCCCAGCGTTACTAGCCGACTCACGGCCATGGGCCACGGCGTTACGCTTTTCAGTTATCTCTCTAAAATATCCGACCTCGCTAGGGTGTTGCGTCGCCGGTCGAACAATTCCTAAACATTGAAAAATTTCCAGCACTGTCTTCGGGTATACATTATGCAGATAACTACCAAAGACAGTATCTGGTATATCGCAAAAAGAGCTGGAAAACTGGCTAGAAAATATTTCTCTCCTAGCATTCCATTTATTTTTTTCCGATCCTTCTCGGGCCGATTTAAGCTGCGAATCTAAAGCTATGGAATACAGCGCCTGCTCCAAATGCGCGGTCTGAACATTCAAACCGCACAAATGAACTATAAATTGCTGAACGCCCTGGGTAACTGTATATTCAATCGCACCATATAGGCTAACGTAAATAAGACCACGCAACGTTAGAGACATCGGCGTGACTGGCTGTGGAGCATCATCCACCAATTCTATCGACTTGATACTAGAGTATAGAATCCTAGCCTCAGAAAGCCTATCATTCGCCCCTTCTCGAGCAAGTTGGCAGATCATAACGCATCTCGCACGTGTTCGATGCGTCCCACCACAAACTTCTTCTGGTTGGACCCAGCTCCAGTGAATTTTTTCAAATCCGCACTGTCAACCAATGGAATAAGTTTGAGCGGATCAATTACCTTCCCTTGTTTTAATGCAAGAGCAACGCCCACTGATAAAGCTTCAAAAAGGTTTACCGGCGTAACACCCTTACCTCGATTTATTCCATTCGGAAACGCTTTCGCAAGCTCACCCATAACAGTTTCGAATAACTTCTTATCGGCTTGAGGAATGATATTGTGTCGAACATCACTCATAAAACCATTTAAAAACTCTTTGACCGAGTGATTAAAATCGCCATAACGATGTAAGTATACGAAAAATCTAAGAGCCAGCTCCTCATACGTTCCATTAGACGCATTTTTACTACTAATTTTTATCACAGTTCTAAAATCTTGCAACTGAGCCAAAGCTTTTAGATCTTCATTGTAAGCGCCTCTGTATACGCAGTTCCTTATTTCTTGGTCTGTAAGCGAAACACCACCGGTATTTAATCTCTCAAACAGATCAAAGCGAACAGCTAAGTCGGTACGGTCGTTCAACACAGTCACACGGATAGGTCGTGTCAAAAACTGCAATTGCATTGACTTTGGGAAATCCTCGAATCCAGCATCATTAAACGTGCTAAGTTTCTCCAGACCATGGATAACCAGAGGTTTATCTCGACTAATCCGCCCCAATAGCCCTGCTGTGCCTACGAAATGGCTCAGAGATCCTAGTCGTTGCACTCCATCAACAACTTCCCAAGTAGAATCAGCATTCATCGCCATGAACAAGCTGGGCACAGGAATCCCTAACATAACTGATTCAACCAGCACAGACTGTCTTTCCGAGTCCCAGATAAACTGGCGCTGGTACTCGGGAGGAACAAAAATGTCTCCGGACTCCACCATATCTAGGACTTGCCGAACAGAGAGATCATAGCTATCAAACGAAACTGTTTTTCTCTTAGCCTCAAGTTGGCTTTGCATAGCAGAAATCTTTTTTGCAGCGAGCGCCATTTCCTTTCCTTCCCTTTTCACAAAAATCCAGTCGGCTGGCTGATCGACCTAAAGAGGCTGTGCATCTATGCTTTGCTCGATCCATGCGCCTTCCATTTCGGAGTGCGCGTATGACAGCTGCACTCCCGTTCAGATTATGCTGGAAACGGTACAATGGAGGTACAGCTCTGTGCTTTCCTATGATTCGCCATTCTTCGCTAAACCCCCACAGGGGCTTCATCCCACCTTGCGTACCTTTCGGTAAGCTCTGTACGATTTGTGTAGGCTCGTAGCGACGCGAGCTAACTCATAATCCTTTGGTCCACGGTTCGAGTCCGTGTGGGCCCACCAGATACGACAAAGCCGCGCGATTGCGCGGCTTTTTCATGCCCGCAAGAAATAAATGGGCAGGGGCGCGTACATCCAGCGCAGCGGCGCCGAGCGCATGACCTTGGAAGTAGCGCTGAAACGGTATCTCAGCGAAATCAGCCCACCAAGAAGCCGATCACCCAGCACGCCGATAATCGCGGAAAGGTGCCCTATCGATACTTCAAGCCAAACACCCTAGCTTGAGGATCGGACAATGAGCCGAATAGCCACCATTATCAGCTCACAAAATGAGCCGAATATGCTCGCTAATCGGCTCACAGATGAGCAAACCTATGAATGAACCTAGGCCTGCCCCGTGACAACGGACGCCAGGAAGCTGGCTACAGAGCCAACTGCCTCAAGCCTTTGCGTATTCGTTCGGTGCGCTCATCACTGGCGCGGCGCCTGGGCTAAACGAAGAAGGCCGCACCACTGCACGATCCAGTCCATCGGGCGAGGCCATCAACCATGGGCAACCCCATAAAAACCCTCCCAGCCTGCTCCACCCCCCTCTGCCAACGTCCAGAAATGTACCGCTGTTGGTTAACCCCCTCCCGGACGCATCTCGACCTGCCGTGGGTTGTAGAAGGTCATGCCAGGCGGAATATCCCGCGTAACCAACGACATCGCGCCAATCACCACGTCATCGCCAATGTCGATTCGATCAGCAACGATGCAACTGTTGGCGCCCATGCTCACGTTGTCACCAATGCGCAGTGCGTACTCCTGCAACCCCAGGGTCTTGATGCCGATCGAGCAGTTCTGCCGGATGAAGAAGTTGCGCCCGATGCTCACATACCGGGTAATCACTACCCCCGGCAGGTGCGCGATGCGCAGGCCGGGGGCAATCTGGGCGCCGATGTCGATGTCCACCCCATACTTGAGGTTGAGCCGCTGTTGCATGCGCCGGGCGTGACGCCGGGCAAGGCCGCCGCGGGCGTCAAGGTACTGGGCCAGGCGATAGGCGAAGAGGAAACGCAGTTTGTTGTCCTTGCGTGCGCGGCGCAGCACGTTGAACAGCAGGCTGATAGGGCGTCCGGGCCTTTTCTTGTTGGAGACTTCCAGTCGCCAGCATTCGAGCAGGTGGTCGAGGTTCACGCTGAGGTTCCCGTTGGACTAGCGCTTCATCATGCCGAATTAGTGCCGAAGACGCAGCCTTCGGACATGCACGGCCGTTCTCACCAAAAGTGCCAAGCCGACGCCGTCAACGGTGATCGACTGTACCTGGCCTTGCCCTGATTGGCACAGGCTGGCTAGGCTAGCGGGCCAACCGTAGAGACTCGCCATGTCGGATTCCCGCTCCATCACGCTGGATGAAATCGATCGCCAGCTGATCGCCCTGCTGCAGATCAACGCCCGCGAAAGCGTCGCCACCCTCGCCCGCCAGTTGGGCATCGCCCGCACCACCGTCAATTCGCGCCTGGAGCGGCTGGAGAAAAACAAGGTTATCTCCGGCTATGGCGTACGCCTGGGCCAGAGTGTGATAGGCGGCGGGTTGCAGGCGTATGTCGGGATCAAGGTGCAGCCGCGTTCCGGCAAGGACGTGGTGCGGCGCCTGAGTGCCATGGGCCAGGTGCAGCAGCTGTGTGCGGTAAGCGGCGAATTCGACTATGTGGCCTGGCTGCGTACGGACTCGCCCGAGCAGCTGGATCAGTTGCTCGACCAGATTGGCAGTGTCGACGGGGTGGAGAAAACCACCACGTCGATCATTCTCAGCAGCAAGGTGGACCGTGGACAGCCGCTTTGAACGGACTGGCGCTCGGGTGAGGTTAGCGGGCGTGGGTCAGTTCTAGATTTCACGACAGGAGCCGGTTGTAGGAGCGGGTTTACCCGCGAATAGGGCAGAGAATCTACCGACGCATTCGCGGGTGAACCCGCTCCTACAAAGGGCCAGGGCGGTTTTTGAATTACCTCGACCGCCTGCCTCGTCTTAATGAACATGAGCTTAATCATTACGACGAAACTAACTACATTCAGACAACACTCTGCACCTTAATAACGAACACCCCACTCCCTAAAATGACAGCCAGGCATCTCCTATACTCAGGCTCCGCTCCTCGCGCAGCCTCTCTGGCAAGGTCATTTCATGAACAAGAAGAACCGCCACCCCGCCGACGGCAAGAAGCCGATCACCATTTTCGGCCCGGACTTCCCTTTTGCTTTCGACGACTGGCTGGAACACCCGGCAGGCCTGGGCAGCATTCCGGCTGAGCGCCATGGGGAAGAGGTGGCCATTGTCGGTGCCGGTATCGCCGGCCTGGTAGCGGCCTACGAGCTGATGAAGCTGGGCCTCAAGCCGGTGGTGTACGAGGCTTCCAAGCTGGGCGGCCGGCTGCGCTCGCAAGCCTTCAATGGCACTGACGGGATCGTTGCCGAGCTGGGTGGCATGCGCTTCCCGGTGTCGTCCACCGCCTTCTACCACTACGTCGACAAGCTGGGCCTGGAGACCAAGCCCTTCCCCAACCCGCTGACCCCGGCTTCGGGCAGCACGGTGATCGACCTGGAAGGCCAGACCTACTACGCCGAGAAGCCCACCGACCTGCCGCAACTGTTTCATGAGGTGGCCAACGCCTGGGCCGATGCGCTGGAGAGCGGTGCGCAGTTCGCCGATATCCAGCAGGCCATCCGCGACCGTGATGTACCGCGCCTGAAGGAACTTTGGAACAAGCTGGTGCCACTGTGGGACGACCGCACATTCTACGACTTCGTCGCCACCTCGCGCTCTTTTGCCAAGCTGAGCTTCCAGCACCGCGAAGTGTTCGGCCAGGTCGGTTTCGGCACCGGCGGTTGGGACTCGGACTTCCCCAACTCGATGCTGGAAATCTTCCGCGTGGTGATGACCAACTGCGACGACCACCAGCACCTGGTGATCGGGGGCGTGGAACAAGTGCCACAAGGCATCTGGCGCCACGTACCGGAACGCTGCGTGCATTGGCCAGAGGGCACCAGCCTGAGCACGCTGCATGGCGGCGCACCGCGTACCGGGGTCAAGCGCATTGCCCGCGCTGCCGATGGCCGCCTGGCGGTCACCGACAACTGGGGCGATACCCGCCACTACAGCGCAGTACTCGCCACCTGCCAGACCTGGTTGCTGACCACCCAGATCGACTGCGAAGAATCGCTGTTCTCGCAAAAGATGTGGATGGCCCTGGACCGTACCCGCTACATGCAGTCGTCGAAAACCTTCGTCATGGTCGACCGCCCGTTCTGGAAGGACAAGGACCCGGAAACCGGCCGTGACCTGCTGAGCATGACCCTCACCGACCGCCTCACCCGCGGCACTTACCTGTTCGACAACGGCAACGACAAGCCCGGGGTGATCTGCCTGTCGTACTCGTGGATGAGCGACGCGCTGAAGATGCTGCCGCACCCGGTGGAAAAGCGCGTACAACTGGCCCTGGATGCGCTGAAGAAGATCTACCCGAAGACTGATATCGCCGGGCACATCATCGGCGACCCGATCACGGTTTCCTGGGAGGCCGACCCGTACTTCCTCGGCGCCTTCAAAGGCGCGCTTCCGGGCCATTACCGCTACAACCAGCGCATGTACGCGCACTTCATGCAGCAGGACATGCCGGCGGAGCAGCGCGGTATCTTCATTGCCGGTGACGACGTGTCATGGACCCCCGCCTGGGTTGAAGGCGCGGTACAGACGTCGCTGAATGCGGTGTGGGGTATCATGAACCACTTTGGTGGCCACACCCACCCCGGCAACCCCGGCCCGGGCGATGTGTTCAATGAAATCGGCCCGATCGCCCTGGCGGATTGAGACAAGGAGGCACCATGCACATCGCTCTGTACCAGGGCGCACCCAAGCCACTGGATGTGCCCGGCAACCTGCAACGGCTGCGCCACCAGGCGCAGTTGGCAGCCGAACGCGGCGCACAGTTGCTGGTGTGCCCGGAGATGTTCCTGACCGGCTACAACATCGGCCTGGCCCAGGTCGAGCGCCTGGCCGAGGCCGCCGATGGCCCGGCAGCCATGACCGTGGTGGAGATCGCCCAGGCGCACCGCATCGCCATTGTCTATGGCTACCCGGAGCGCGGCGATGACGGGGCGATCTACAACAGTGTGCAGCTGATCGATGCGCATGGCCGCAGCCTGAGCAATTACCGCAAGACCCACCTGTTCGGTGAACTGGACCGCTCGATGTTCAGCCCTGGTGCGGACCACTTCCCGGTGGTGGAACTGGAAGGCTGGAAGGTTGGCCTGCTGATCTGCTACGACATCGAGTTCCCGGAGAACGCCCGACGCCTGGCGCTGGACGGCGCCGAGCTGATCCTGGTGCCGACGGCGAACATGACGCCGTACGACTTTACCTGCCAGGTGACCGTGAGGGCACGGGCGCAGGAAAACCAGTGCTACCTGGTATATGCCAACTACTGCGGCGCGGAAGAAGAGATCCAGTATTGCGGGCAGAGCAGCATCATCGGCCCGGATGGCAGCTTGCTGGCCATGGCTGGGCGGGATGAGTGCCAGTTGTTGGCAGAGCTCGAACATGAGCGGGTGGTACAGGGGCGCAGGGCGTTTCCCTACCTGACCGATTTGCGCCAGGAGCTGCACCTGCGTAAAGGCTGACAGGGGCCGCTATGCGGCCCATTCGCGGGCACGCCCGCTCCCACGGGATCTGCGCTGCCTTTCATACCGGCGCCATACCCGCGAAAAGGCCGGGCCTGCAAACAAATCGGTTAGCATGGAGCGCAGCCACCGGAGCCCCCATGCCTGACGCCATCCGCCAACTCACCCTCGCCAACGGCTTGCAGTTGACCCTGCGCCACGCCCCTCGCCTCAAGCGCTCGGCCGCCGCACTGCGGGTGCACGCGGGCAGCCACGACGCGCCTGCCAAATGGCCCGGTCTGGCGCACTTCCTCGAACACCTGTTCTTCCTCGGTACCCCGCGCTTCCCGCTGGAAGACGGCCTGATGCGCTACGTGCAAGCCCTGGGCGGCCAGGTCAACGCCAGCACGCGCGAACGCGCCACCGACTTTTTCTTCGAGGTGCCCCCCAACACGCTCGGTGGCGGTCTAGAGCGCCTGTGCCAAATGCTGGCAGAACCGGATCTGGGCATCGAACGCCAACGCCGTGAACGCGAAGTGATCCACGCCGAATTCATCGCCTGGTCGCGCAATCCATCGGCCCAACAGCAGTTCGCCTTGCTGCAGTCAGTGTCGGCCAAGCATCCACTGGGCGCTTTTCATGCTGGCAATCGATACACCCTGGCCTTGCACGACGCGGCTTTCCAGCAAGCGCTTGCGGGCTTTCATCAACGCTTCTACCAAGGCGGCCAGATCTGCTTGAGCCTTTGCGGTCCGCAGCCGCTGGATGAACTTGAACACCTTGCCCGGCAGCATGCCGAACTGTTCGCCGCAGGTGAGCGCGTGCCGCAAATGCCCCCGCCGCCACTGCCAGCAATCGCTAGCTCCCTGACCTTCACTCACCAAGGCCTCCCCAGCGGCGCCGAGCACGCCCTGGAACTGCTGATCGCTTACCTGGAGGACAGCCGCCCAGGTACCTGGCTGGGCACGCTGCGCGAGCGTGGCTGGCTACAACGTTTCACGGCCGAAAGGTTGTATGCGTTCGCCGGTCAGCTGCTGTGGCACCTTGACCTGAAGCTCAGTGCCGACGCTTGCCCGGACGAAGCCAGCGCCCTGCTGCAAGGTTGGTTGAGGTTCATCCGCCAGGCCGACCGCGAACAGTTGAACCACCAATTCGGCCTGTTGCAGCGCAGCCGTGCGCACAGTGCCAGCGCGCTCGAGCTGGCCCGCCGGGACAGCACAGGCCAGCCGTTCGCCAAGCTGGATGCCCAAGGGTTGCAGGCGCTTGGCGCCCTGCTGGAAAGCCTGCCTGGTGGCGACCATGGCGATTGGCAGCTTTTGCCAGTCGACCCATTGCTGAAGGCTGACCTGCCCCATGCCAAGGCGCAGCCGCTGCCGGCAGCGCTGAAGATCAGTGACCAGCTCCCGCCCGCGCGCCAATACGCTGCGCTGTACCTGCGCTGGCATGTACCTTCGCCGTTGCGCCAGCAGCTACAGCTTGTGCTGGAACTGGCCCTGGCACCGCTGCAGGAACGCTGTAACCGCGCCTCCGTGCAACTGCATTACAGCAGCGCCGGAGAATACTGGCAGTTGCACTGCGCCGGCCTGCCAGCAGCAGTGCTGCGGGCAGTGGAACAAGCCTTGGCCTTGATGCTCAAGCCACCTGCCAGTTGCTGGCTGCCCTGCACGGCGCTGCCCCCGGCCCTGATCCCCATCAGGGCCCTGCTCAAGCAACTGCCAGACGCGGTACGGGGTAGCCTGCCCGCAGCGCTGCCTGCCTGCACGCTTACCCAGCAGCAACTCGACAGCCTGTGGCTGCACACCGAGTGGCATGGCATGGCCGCAGGCTTCGAGGATACCGCGCTAAAGGCCTTGGGCACTGCGCTGCAGCAGTGCCCTGGGCAAGGCTGGCGACCTGGCCCCCTGCCAACCTGGGCAAACCACCGCTGGCAGCATGTTCAAGTGCCAGGCAGCGAACATGCCCTGCTGCTGTTCTGCCCGTTGCCTGCTGCCAAAGAGGCCGCAGGCCGCCTGTTAGCCCAATTGCTGCAAGGGCCGGTTTACCAGCGCCTGCGGGTAGACTTGCAACTCGGCTACGCGGTGTTCAGCGCCTTTCGTCAGGTCGAGGGGGTCGGTGGGCTGTTGTTTGGTGTGCAGTCCCCCCACACCGGTCAGGCACAGGTGCTCGACCACCTGCTCAGCCTGCTGCGCCATGGCGTCACCCTTGACCCGGCCGCTCGCCAGGCATTGGCTGGGCAATTCGACGAGCCCGCCATGGCCAATGCCGATGTCGCCGAATGGGCGTGGCAGACACACTTGGCCACACAAGCCGATCGGCTGGATGTGCTGCGCAGGTCTATCCTGACTACGCGGCAGACGGATCTGGACCACCTGCTGAGCGCCCTGCTCGACCCAGGTTCCGCTTGGCTATGTTTGGCCAACGCTGCCGCGCCAGACACTTCCTGGCAGGGCGAAAATCGATGATTATTACGCGAACTGCAACGGCGCTTCTCGAATAATTAACCTTCCGGTTCAAATTTTTCTTGTAAGATAGCGCAATCCCGTTTTCACGGAACTGCCAACGCATGGCGGTACCCAAGTAGTAGCTGAACAACCCAACCCTCATTCGGAAGGAGTAATTCCATGTGGACCAAACCTGCATACACTGACCTGCGTATCGGCTTCGAAGTCACCATGTACTTCGCTAACCGCTAAGCCAGGCTTAGGGTTTCACGCCTCGGCCTGCCGGGGCGTTTTCGTTTTTCAGATCCGGTTTCTGCATAGAGAGTGGCCATGTACATCCAGGTTCTCGGCTCCGCCGCCGGTGGCGGGTTCCCGCAGTGGAACTGCAACTGCGTCAACTGCAAGGGCTACCGTGATGGCACCCTGAAAGCCACGGCGCGCACCCAGTCATCCATCGCCCTGTCCGACGACGGTGTGCACTGGATATTGTGCAATGCCTCGCCCGACATCCGCGCCCAACTGCAAGCCTTTGCGCCGATGCAGCCGGCCCGGGCACTGCGCGACACCGGTATCAACGCCATCGTCCTGCTGGACAGCCAGATCGACCACACCACCGGCCTGCTCAGCCTGCGCGAAGGCTGCCCGCATCAGGTGTGGTGCACGGACATGGTCCACCAGGACCTGACCACCGGTTTCCCGCTGTTCAACATGCTCAGCCACTGGAACGGTGGCCTGCAGTGGAACCGTATCGAGCTGGAAGGCAGCTTCGTGATCGACGCCTGCCCCAACCTCAAGTTCACCCCCTTCCCCCTGCGCAGCGCCGCGCCGCCTTATTCGCCACACCGCTTCGACCCGCACCCGGGCGATAACCTGGGTTTGATGGTCGAAGACACCCGCACCGGCGGCAAGCTGTTCTACGCCCCGGGCCTGGGCCAGGTAGACGAAAAGCTGCTGGCGATGATGCACGGTGCCGACTGCCTGCTGGTCGACGGCACTCTGTGGGAAGACGACGAAATGCAGCGCCGTGGCGTGGGCACCCGCACCGGCCGCGAGATGGGTCACCTGGCCCAGAACGGCCCTGGCGGCATGCTGGAAGTGCTCGACGGCTTCCCGCGCCAGCGCAAGGTACTTATCCACATCAACAACACCAACCCGATTCTCGATGAAAACTCCCCCGAGCGCGCCGAAGTCCTGCGCCGGGGCGTCGAAGTTGCCTTCGATGGCATGAGCATCGAGTTGTAAAACAGTCTGTGAGGCGACACCAGACCCTGTGGGAGCGGGCATGCCCGCGAAAAAGCCAACACGGTCCATGGCACCGGCTTCGCCGGTGTTCGCGGGCACGCCCGCTCCCACAAGGGAGAGGGTGTGCCAGGCCAGATAATCGTTCTACAGGAGCCAGCCGAATGAGCGACGCACTGCCAATGTCCCCTGCCGAATTCGAGCAGGCCCTGCGCGCCAAGGGCGCCTATTACCACATCCATCACCCGTACCACGTGGCGATGTACCAAGGGCGCGCCACCCGCGAGCAGATTCAGGGCTGGGTGGCCAACCGCTTCTATTACCAGGTCAACATCCCGATGAAGGATGCCGCGATCCTGGCCAACTGCCCGGACCGCGAAGTGCGCCGCGAGTGGATCCAGCGCCTGCTCGACCACGATGGTGCTCCCGGCGAGGATGGCGGCATCGAAGCCTGGCTGCGCCTGGGCCAGGCTGTCGGGCTGGACCCGGACCAATTGCGCTCGCAAGAACTGGTATTGCCTGGCGTGCGCTTTGCCGTGGACGCCTACGTCAACTTCGCCCGCCGCGCCAGCTGGCAGGAAGCCGCCAGCAGCTCGCTGACCGAGCTGTTCGCCCCGCAAATCCACCAGTCACGCCTGGACAGCTGGCCGCAGCACTACCCGTGGATCGACCCCGCCGGCTATGAGTATTTCCGTACCCGCCTGGGCCAGGCGCGACGCGATGTGGAACACGGCCTGGCGATTACCCTGCAGCACTACACCACCCGTGCGGGCCAGGAGCGTATGCTGGAGATACTGCAGTTCAAGCTGGATATCCTCTGGAGTATGCTCGATGCCATGAGCATGGCCTACGAACTGAACCGCCCACCCTATCACTCCGTCACCCAGGAACGGGTGTGGCACAAGGGAATCACCCTATGAGTTTCGACCGTAACCAGGTACCCAACTGGCGCCCCGGCTACCGCTTCCAGTACGAGCCGGCGCAAAAGGGCCATGTGTTGCTGTACCCCGAAGGCATGATCAAGCTCAACGACAGCGCGAGCCTGATCGGTGGCCTGATCGACGGCCAGCGTGACGTGGCAGCGATCATCAGCGAACTCGAACAGCAATTCCCCGGTGTCCCGGAAGTGGCGGACGACATCGAGCAGTTCATGGAGGTGGCCCGTGCCGAACACTGGATCGTCCTCGCCTGAGTTGCCGCCCACGCCCGAGGTCGGCCTGCCGCTGTGGCTGCTGGCCGAACTGACCTACCGCTGCCCGCTGCAGTGCCCTTACTGCTCCAACCCGCTGGACTTCGCCGCCCAGGGCCAGGAGCTGAGCACCGAACAGTGGTTCAAGGTCATGGCTGAAGCGCGGGAAATGGGTGCCGCACAAATCGGCTTTTCCGGCGGTGAACCGCTGGTACGTCAGGACCTTGCCCAGCTGATCGCAGAGGCCCGTCGCCTGGGTTACTACACCAACCTGATCACCTCGGGCATTGGCCTGACCGAGG
The DNA here is from genome assembly GCF_029840855.1 of Pseudomonas sp. GD03862. NCBI lineage: Bacteria > Pseudomonadati > Pseudomonadota > Gammaproteobacteria > Pseudomonadales > Pseudomonadaceae > Pseudomonas > Pseudomonas sp. GD03862. Next base: position 9,406 of record NZ_JAOCDI010000024.1, on the reverse strand, counting down.
CGCGCATCGCCGACTTCAAGAAGGCCGGCCTGGACCATATCCAGATCAGCTTCCAGGCCAGCGACGAGCAGGTGAACAACCTGCTGGCCGGCTCGAAAAAGGCTTTTGCACAGAAGCTGGAAATGGCCCGCGCGGTGAAAGCCCATGGCTACCCGATGGTGCTCAACTTCGTCACCCATCGGCACAACATCGACAAGATCGACCGCATCATCGAGCTGTGCATTGCCCTGGAGGCCGACTTTGTCGAGCTCGCCACGTGCCAGTTCTATGGCTGGGCGCACCTCAACCGCCTGGGGCTGCTGCCAACCCGCGCGCAGCTCGAGCGGGCCGAACGTATCACCAACGAATACCGGGACAAGCTCAAGGCCGAGGGCAACCCGTGCAAGCTGATTTTCGTTACCCCTGACTACTACGAAGAGCGCCCCAAGGCCTGCATGAACGGCTGGGGCAACCTGTTCCTCACCATCACCCCGGACGGCACCGCATTGCCCTGCCACGGCGCCCGCCAGCTGCCGGTGCAGTTTCCGAATGTACGCGACCACGACTTGCACCATATCTGGTATGAATCGTTCGGTTTCAACCGTTTCCGTGGCTATGAGTGGATGCGCGAACCGTGCCGCTCCTGCGACGAGAAAGAAAAGGACTTCGGCGGCTGTCGCTGCCAGGCCTTCATGCTGACCGGTGATGCCAGCAACGCCGACCCGGTGTGCGCCAAGTCGACCGAGCACGGCATCATCCTCAAGGCCCGCGAGGAGGCAGAAACCGCCCAGCTCGCGATCGAACAGATGACCTTCCGCAATGATCGAAACTCCCGTGTCATCGCCCGCGGCTGAATTCAGCGCGGCCCAGGCGGTTGCCGCCGGCACCGACTTCGCCGAACTCAAGGTCAGTGCCGACGGGCTGTTCTGGAACGAATTCCGCCCGGCCGATGGAGCGTGCCGTATCTGGCACTGGCTGCACTACCAGGCCCGCTGCCTGACCCCGGACGGCTTCAGCGTACGCAGCCGGGTCTATGAGTACGGCGGCGGCAGCTTCTGCCTGGGTGGCGACGGGCTGGTGTTCGTCAACGAAAAGGATCAGCAGGTCTACACCCAGCCGCTGGACGATCTGTTACCACGTGCACTGACCCAGGATGCCAGCTGCCGCTATGGCGATGTGCAGTGGCACGACGGCCAGGTGCTGGCCGTCGAAGAGCGCCATGCCGAGCAAGTAGAGCACCGCCTGGTCGCTTTGGGTGACAGCAGCCGCGAGGTGCTCGCCGAGGGCGCCGACTTCTATGCCTCGCCTGCTGTCAGTGCCGATGGCCAGCGCCTGGCGTGGATCGAATGGGACCGCCCGGCGCAGCCCTGGACCGTCACCCGGCTGATGTATCGCGCGCGCGATGCCAGCGGCCACTGGGGGCCGGCGCAATGTGTAGCCGCCGCAGAAGAATCGCTGCAACAACCACGCTTCGATGCCGAAGGTCGGCTCTACTGCCTGTCCGACCGCAATGGCTTCTGGCAACCCTGGGGTGAGGTCGATGGCCAATGGCAGGCGTTGCCTGCTGCACCGGCGGACCATGCTGCTGCGCCTTGGCAATTGGGCACCTGTACCTGGCTGGCACTGGGCCCGCAAAGCTACCTGGCCAGCTGGTTCGAAGACGGCTTCGGGCAATTGGGGCTGCGTGGTGAAGATGGCCGTATGGAGCGTTTCGCCAGTGCCTACACACGCTTTCGCAGCCTGACCATGGACAGCGAACACCTGTATGCCATTGCCGCGTCGCCCATCAGCCCACCGGCAGTCATTGCCATTGACCGCGGCAACCATGAAGTACGCGTACTGGCCGGTGGTGCCGAAATACTGCCAGCAGGGCAAATCAGCCTACCGCAGCCGATCCACTACGGCAGTGGCGGCGAGCAGGCCCATGGTTTCTTCTACCCGCCAGCGCAGCCGCAAGGCGCCGCACCGCTGGTGGTGTTCATCCACGGCGGGCCAACCTCAGCCTGCTATCCCGTGCTCGACCCGCGCATCCAGTACTGGACCCAGCGTGGCTTTGCCGTGGCCGACCTCAACTACCGGGGCAGCACCGGCTATGGTCGGGAATACCGCCAGGCACTGCACCTGCGCTGGGGCGAAAGTGACGTGGCCGATGCCTGCGCGGCGGTCGAATACCTGGCTGCTCAAGGCCTGGTCGACAAGCACAAGGCGTTTATCCGCGGTGGTAGCGCCGGTGGCTACACCACCTTGTGCGCCTTGGCGTTCCATGACGTGTTCCGCGCTGGCGCCAGCCTCTATGGGGTCAGCGACCCGCTAGCCCTTGGCCGTGCCACGCACAAGTTCGAAGGGGATTACCTGGACTGGCTGATCGGCGACCCGCAGCGGGACGCTGAACGCTATCGCCAGCGCACGCCGCTGCTGCATGCGCAGCGCATCAAGGTGCCGGTGATTTTCTTCCAGGGTGAGCTGGATGCGGTGGTGGTGCCGGAGCAGACACGCGCCATGTTGACGGCGCTACAGGCCAACGGGATCGACGCTGAAGGGCATTTTTATGCGCAGGAGCGGCACGGGTTCCGCAAGGCCGAGAACCTGGCGCATGCCTTGGAAGAAGAGTGGAAGTTCTATTGCCGGGTGTTGGCGCAGTAGTTCCAGGCGCCCCGAGCAGGAGCGACCTTGCGCTGCTCCTGCAGGGGTCAATCTCTGCCTGTATCAACGCTTGGCGATGATATACACCGCATGCACGATCCCCGGAATGTATCCCAGCAAGGTCAGCAGAATATTCAGCCAGAACGCCCCGCCAAACCCCACCTGCAGAAACACGCCCAGCGGTGGCAGAAGAATGGCGATGATGATGCGAATAAAGTCCATGCGAGTCTCTCCTGAAGGGTTACATCAAAGACTAGCTCCCAGCCGTAGAGGTTCCACAGGCAAAAAAAAACGCCCCGGGCCGAATGAAACAGGCCAGGGGCGATGCGCAGGAACGCCAGACGGTTCGTTGAATTCTTTGGCAGGCCGCTACGCCGGCACTTCGCGACGGGCCTGCTGCTGGGCATGCAGGCGGGCGAAAGCGCGCGCCAGGCGCAGCAGCATTTCGTCGATGTTGCCTTTGCTCACAGTCAGCGCCGGTGAAAAGCGCACTACATCCACTTGCGGCGCGTTGAGCAGCAGGCCTTCGTGCAGGGCCGCGGCCACCAGTTCGCGGGCCAGGTTTTCTTTCAGTTGCAGGGCCCATAACAGCCCGTGACCGCGCACTTCACCCTGACCATAGCGCCCGGTCAGGCGGCTCAGGCCTTCACGCAGGTGACGACCGTTGTCCTGGACCTGGGCCAGAAAGCCAGGTTCCAGCACGCTGTCCAGCACCGCCAGGCCGGCGGCGCACATCAGCGCGTTGCCGTGATGGCTGCCTTCCAGCTCACCAGGCTCGGCGCAGCATGCCTTGCCCCTCGCCAACAAGGCGGCCAGCGGCACGCCGCCCCCCAGGCCCTTGCCCAAGGTGATGATGTCGGCACGCACGCCATAGAGCTCCTCGGCCAGCAGCGCACCACAGCGACCAATACCGGTCTGCACCTCATCAAGGATCAGCAGAATGCCCAGTTCGCGGCAGAGCGTTTCCACGCCCTTGAGGTATTCCTGAGTAGCGGGAATAACGCCCGCCTCACCCTGTATCGGCTCGAGCATGATTGCCACGGTGCGTGAATCCACCTCGGCGTGCAGCGCCGCCAGGTCATTGAACTGCACCTTGCTGAAACCCGGCAGGCCAGGTTCGCAGCGATTGCACGGCAACGGGTCGGACGCGGACAGCGCGCCCAGGCTCCGGCCATGGCAGGCTTGGCTGGCAGTAATGATGTGATAGGCGCCATTGCGGTGCAGCTGGCCCCACTTGCGCGCCAGCTTGATCGCCCCTTCACAGGCCTCGGCACCGCTGTTGAGCAGGTAGGCCTGGTCACTGCCGGTACTCTGACACAGCCGGTTGACCAGCCCCAGCAAGCCACGGTTGTGGAAGCCCGAGCCCGGGTTGATCAAGGCCTGAGCCTGGTTGCCCAACGCTTTGACCAGCACGCTGGGGCTGTGGCCCAAGCTGTTGACCGCACCGCCCTGAGTGAAGTCCAGGTAGGCATGCCCTTCGTTGTCCCACAACCACGAGCCCTGGCCACGCACGAATACCTGCGCTGCACGTTCGGCGCCGGGCATCAGGCGCTCAGGCGACAGCTCAGACGCGTGCGGCACGATCACCGGCGCACGCTTGGGCTCGGCGACGGCGGCAGGAGCCGAGCGGCGCAGGTTGAACAGGTTCATCAGGGCTCCAACCAATCACGGTAAAGGGCAGCCACGGTGCGGTCTTGATGCCGGCACTCGATATTTTGCCTTGCCTATCAAAAGTGTTTTTCATCCGGGGTAACAATCGACCGAATCATCGCTGTAACCCTTTGGAATACGGCGATAGACTAGGCTTCAGCAGGGTTTTCGACCATTTCGTTTTTCCAGCATTTTCGATAAGTGTTGCTTATGGATTTCCGCCAACTGCGTTATTTCGTCGCGGTGTACGAAGAAGGCCACGTAGGCCGTGCCGCCGAACGCCTGTCGCTGTCACAGCCGGCGCTTTCCCAGCAGATCCGCCAGTTGGAGCACAGCCTCGACCTGAGCCTGTTCGAGCGCAGCAACAAACGCTTGCTGCCGACCCTGGCCGCCCACACCTTGTACAACCATGCCCTGCCGTTGCTCGACGGCCTGCAGCGGGCCCACGAGGCCATGCGCAACTTCAAGGGCCAGTCGCTGCGCACCTTGGCTATCGGTGTATTGCAGACCGTGCGGCCAAGCCTGATACCGCAGCTGCTTGAACGGCTGCGCAAGGCTCAACCTCACCTGGTCGTGCAGATTTACGAGTTGTCGGGGTTGGAGATCGAACGGCGCCTGCTCAACGGCAACCTGGACATCGGCATCAGCTATTTGCCGCCGCGCCAGCCAGGGCTGCATGGCCTGCTGCTGTACGAAGACGAGCTGCAACTGGTCATACCCGATACCCACCCGCTGAAGGACTTCAAGAAGGTGTCCATCCGCCAAGCCGCCGAGTTGCCCATGCTGATGCTGGGCGAGGAGTTCCAGATCCGTCAGATCTGGCAGGCGCAGCTGGCCAGCCAAGGCCGACGGCCGCAGGTGCAGGCAGAGATGAACAATATGGCAGGGATTCTCGATAGCCTCGCGCACACTGCGCTGGCGACCATTCTGCCGGGGCGCGCCAAGGAGGCCGCCGAAGATGATCAGGGGCTGCTGTGGAAGCCGTTGAGCGAGCCGCGCGTGCCGTTGAAGGTCGGCCTGGTATTTCGCGATGCCCAGCGCCAGCAGGCCTCTGTAGAGCTGCTGCGCACGTTGCTGGAGGAAGAGACGGACGCTCGCCTGATGGGAGCATAACCGCTGGATGTGCTGGCCTGAAAAACACGCACGCAAAGAAAACCCCGCCGAAGCGGGGTTTTCCAGACTGTTTCCCTGTGACATCCGTATCGCCCCGCCATCCTGGCAGGTGGTCCTTCGTCGTCGTCCTTGATCTGTCCTTTGCGCTTCCTGCGCAACGTCCATGTGGTAAAGATTAACCGTGGATCCAATCTTAGAACAGTGGTGAAAAGTCACCACGTCGTGTAGGAAAAAGCTTACACAGGAGATTCATTGACAGATATGCGATGGCTTGGGGCCGCTTCGCGGCCCAGTCCCGACGCAAGGCCGCTCCACATATCCAAACTTAGGCGATACCTGTGGGAGCGGCCTTGCGTCGCGATTGGGCTGCGCAGCAGCCCCAAAAATCGATCAGAACTGCTCGGCTTCCAGCAGGTACAGCGACTCACTCCCCGCCTTCACCGAAGCCACCAGCGAATCCACCCGTGGCAGCAACCGCGCAAAGTAGAACCGCGCCGTACCCAGCTTGCCTGAATAGAACGGCGCATCCCCCTCGCCCGCCAGCGCCGCCCGCGCCATCAGTGCCCACATGTAGCCATAGGCAACATAGCCAAAGGCATGCAGGTACTCGACCGAAGCCGCGCCAATTTCATTCGGGTTGCCCTTGGCCTGCTGCAATACCCACTCGGTCAAACCGTCAAGCTGGTCGAGCGAAGCGCCCAGTGGCTTGGCGAATTCGTCCAGTTCGCTGCCTGCACCGGTAATGAACTGGCGAATCTCGTCAGAGAACAGCTTGTAGTATGCCCCGCCGCTGGCCACCACTTTACGCCCCATCAGGTCGAGGGCCTGGATGCCATTGGTACCCTCGTAGATCTGGGTAATGCGCACATCGCGCACCAACTGCTCCTGCCCCCACTCACGAATGTAACCATGCCCGCCGAATACCTGCTGGCCATGCACTGTGCACTCCAGGCCCAGGTCGGTGAGGAAGGCCTTGGCCACCGGTGTCAGCAGTGCCACCAGCTCTTCGCTGCGTTTGCGCACGCTGGCGTCTTCGCTGTACTTGGCACTGTCCAGTTGCATGGCCACGTAGGTGGAGAAAGCGCGGCCACCCTCGATCAGCGCCTTCATGGTCAACAGCATGCGACGCACGTCCGGGTGGACGATGATCGGGTCGGCAGCCTTGTCCTTGGCTTGTGGGCCGGTCGGGGCACGGCTTTGCAGGCGATCGCGGGCGTACTCCACGGCGTTCTGGTAGGAGCGCTCGGCCGAAGCCAGGCCTTGAATGCCGACGCCCAGGCGCTCGTAGTTCATCATGGTGAACATGGCCGCCAGGCCTTTGTTCGGCTCACCGACGATGTAGCCGACAGCTTCGTCGAAGTTCATCACACAGGTAGCCGAAGCCTGGATGCCCATTTTGTGCTCGATCGAGCCGCAAGTGGCCGGGTTCCGTGCGCCGAGGCTACCGTCTTCATTGACCAGGAACTTCGGCACCAGGAACAGCGAAATCCCTTTCGGCCCCGCCGGTGCATCCGGCAACTTGGCCAGCACCAGATGGATGATGTTCTCGGTCAGGTCGTGTTCACCACCGGTAATGAAGATCTTGGTGCCGCTGACCTTGTAGCTGCCGTCAGCCTGGGGCTCGGCCTTGGTGCGGATGATGCCCAGGTCGGTGCCGGCATGCGGCTCGGTCAGGCACATGGAGCCGGCCCAAACGCCGGCATACATGTTCGGAAGGTATTTTTCCTTCAAGGCCTCGCTGGCGTGGGCGTTGATCGACAGGCAGGCGCCGGCGGTCAGCATCGGGTACAGACCGAAGGCCAGGCTGGACGCGTTGACCATTTCCTCGACCTGGGCCGAGATGGCCTTGGGCATACCCATACCACCGAACAGCGGGTCGCCGCCCACGCCCACCCAGCCGCCTTCGGCGTAGGTGTTGTAGGCCTCGATGAAACCGGCTGGGGTGCGTACCGCGCCGTTGTCCCAATGGCAGCCCTCCTCGTCGGCGGCGCGGCTGAGAGGCGCAATGGTCCTGGCGGTGACCTTGCCGGCTTCTTCCAGCACGGCCATGGCCGTGTCGGCATCGACAACCTCGGCCAGCCCGGGCAACTGCGTCCACTGCTCGGCCACGTTGAAGACTTCATTCAGTACGAAGCGCATGTCGCGCAGCGGCGCTTTATAGTCAGCCATGACAACCTCTCGCTAGTCGGGTCGGGGCGGTCTCGGGGAACCGCGACACTGGGGTTACTGGCAGTGTAACCGAACAACTTTTGCGAGACATAGGGTCATCAATCGACTGCATAGTCTAATTCGGTCACGCCGTGCGCACTGCCCCACGCGGTGATTGTCGCCCATGCACCATGACACAATTGCGCCCCGCGCCTTTGGCACTGTAAAGCGCCTGGTCGGCGGATTTCAGCACCGCCTCGGGGTTGCGATGATCGGCCTGGCGCTCGGCCACGCCGATACTGATGGTGACCGAGACCGTGCCGCCGGCGCTGCCAGCCCGGCGCTGGCGCCCGGCGGTATCGTCCTGCGGGCGGTTGTGCTGATCGCGCAGGTGCATCACGTAATTGGCGATCACTTCACGCACGGCTTCCACATGCGGCACGCATTCCGCGGCGGTCTTGCCGGCGAACACCAGGGCGAACTCCTCCCCGCCATATCGGTAGGCACGGCCACCGCCGGTGACCTTGGACAAGCGGCTGGCGACCAACCGCAGCACCTGGTCCCCGACGTCATGGCCGTGGGTGTCGTTGAATTTCTTGAAGTGGTCGACATCGGTCATGGCGATCACATAGTTACGCCCCAGGCGCTGCATGCGCTCGTTCAGCGCACGGCGCCCCGGCAGGCCAGTCAGCTCGTCACGGAAGGCCATCTGATAAGCCTCGTGCGCCACCGCTGCGGCGATCATCAGCATTACCTGGCTGCACATGATGTTCAAGGTAAACGGCAGGATGAAGGTTTGCGGCAGCATCCAGAAAATCCCCAGCAGACCGATCAACTGCGCGGCGTGCAGCGGCCGGGGTGCACGCAGGTACTGCACCACCAGCAGAATGAACACACCCAGGAACAGTGGGTAGACCATCTGGATCAGGCTCATCCAGTGGCCATGCAAAGCCGGCCAGCGGATCTCCGCCAACCAGGTCAGCAACGCCTCGGGGTAGCTTTGCTGGAGGGCCACCGCCACACTGCCCACGGCAAACAGCACCGCACCGCGGGCGACCAGGTCCTGCAGCAGGTGCGTACGCTCCTGCCAGGCGCCATACAGCCCGAACAGCGCCGGCAGCAACAGGCAGACAAGGTGGAAGATCACCGCGGCGTCCTCACGCACGCGGCCATGGTCACGGTAGAAGTCGGTCTGGGTATCGAGCAGGAAGTAGGCGATGTACACCGTCAGCATCAGGAACAGCTCACGCTGACGGCGGTAAACCGCGCAGTAGGTGCCACCCAGCAGCAGAACCAAGGTAGGCAGGACATTGAACAGCGATGTGAAAAAGACGCTGAGGTCTCTCACATAGGCTGCGGCGAGCCCTGCCAGCAACAAGAACAGCGACGGCAGGAAGTGGCTTGCGCGAACAGCGTTAAGACGAAACAAGGGTAATCTCCAACCCGGCAGATCAATAATGGCATTGTGCCCTCACTTCATCGGCAGTGCACTGGAACAGTTGAATTTGCGGTTGGATGAACGAACTTCCCATGCACCGTGTCGCATCCTTCGCGGGTAAACCCGCTCCTACGACGGCCTGTGTTCAACCCCTGATGTGTGGCCACCACCGATCAGTGTGGTAGGAGCGGGTTTACCCGCGAATACGGTGGCGGCGGCAACGGTGAACGGCGGGTGGAGATTGGCCAGCAGGACCGGCCTCTTCGCGGGTGAACCCGCTCCTACACGACGGCCTGTGTTCAACCCCTGAGGTGGGTCCACCACCAATCCGCGTAGGAGCGGGTTTACCCGCGAATACGGTGGCGGCGGCAACGGTGAACGGCGGGTGGAGATTGGCCAGCAGGACCGGCCTCTTCGCGGGTGAACCCGCTCCTA
>NZ_JAOCDI010000023.1:0-88953 GCF_029840855.1 Pseudomonas sp. GD03862 | reverse complement strand
CCTGCTGACCAATTTCCACCCGTGGTTCACCGTCGCAGCCGCCATCGTATTCGCGGGTAAACCCGCTCCTACACACTGATTGGCGGTGGGCGCAGGCCGTCGTGTAGGAGCGGGTTTACCCGCGAAAGGGCCGGACCTGCTGACCAATTTCCACCCGTGCTTCACCGTCGCAGCCGCCATCGTATTCGCGGGTAAACCCGCGCCTACACACCATCGGTGGTGGGCGCAGGCCGTTGCAGGAGCTGGCTTGCCCGCGAAGGGGCCCGCATAGGCAGCGAAATTCTGGTTTTTCTGTTTCACTGTCAGCATCCATTGCGTAGACAAGAGCCAGCCAGATGACCGAAGCCCCTCAGCGCACTGCCTTCTCCCACTTCCACCCGATCCTTACCCGCCCCCAGGATAACGACCTGAACGGCCACATTGCCGGTGCAACGGTGCACGGTTTCTTCGAAACCGCGATACAGGCGTTTCTCGTCGAGCAGGCGGAACTGGACCTGCGGCACGGTGAACTGGCCGCCTTCGTGGTCAGTTCAGCTTCGGATTTCTACGCGCTACCGGGCTTCCCGGATTTGTTGGAAGTGGGGTTGGGAGTGACGCGTCTGGCGGGCAGCACGGTAGAGTACCGGCTGGCGCTGTACCGTCCGGGCGAATCGGACGCGTGCGCGGCAGGTACGGTGGTGCAGGTGTTCATCGAGCGCGCCAGTGGCCGGCCTGTAGCGTTGCCAGAGGCGCTGCAGGTGATCCTGTCCGGCCTTGTGCTGGAGCGACAGGCATAAAAAACCCCGCTGGCAGGGGCGGGGTTTTGTTGCCGGGGCAGGGCCCCAGGCGTTAGTCGCGCCAGTGGCGCTTGTGCTTGCGGTGGCCGTAGTGGCGGCCACGGTCCCAGTGACGACGGTCGTCGTCGTAACCGCGACGATAGCGGCGGCCATCGCGGTAATCGTCTTTGTCGGCCTCTTTGCCCAGGTAGTTACCCAGCGCACCACCGGCACCACCGCCGGCTGCCGCACCAATGTAGCTACCCGTGGTGCCGCCCACGGAGCGACCGACCACGTTACCACCTGCGGCGCCCAGCGCGCCGCCGATAGCGGCTTCACCACGCTGGCGTTTGTCTGCGCCCAGAGCGCCACCTGCCGCACCGCCCAGACCGGCACCAATGGCGCCGCCGGTGCTGCCACCGATGGAGTTGCCCACGACAGAGCCCAGTACCCCACCCAGTGCGCCGCCAATGCCGGCCTCGGTGGTGCCGCCTGCCATGGCAACGCCGCTGAGCAAGCTGAAAGACAACAACAGAATCGAGGAGTACTTCTTCATCAAGAGAGCCTCATAGGGATGACGAGGCGAATTTGAGGCTAAGAGGCGTGGCTGGCAACGGAAATCCGACGAGTAACACGAGTTGTACACAATTCTCTAACTTGCTGTATTTACTATGAAACTTTATCGTTTTCAGGCTGTCTGAGACCTTTATGACAAAGCCCTGAGCCGCCACGGAACAGGGCTTTTTTCATTTTTACAGAATGCGCCCGTCGTCGCGCGCGCGCTCCAGCTTGATAGCAATGAACTTCGATGTTGGCGTATGGCTACCAACGCCAATGCTCTCCAGTGGCACCAGCGGGTTCACCTCCGGGTAATACGCCGCTGCCTGCCCGGCAGGGATGTCGAAGGCCAGCAGGGTAAAGCCTTGCACCCGGCGCACATGTTCATCCCCCCACAGCGAAACGATGTCGACCTTCTGCCCCGGCTGGAAGCCCAGGCGGATGATGTCGGCCTCGTTGGCGAACAGCACCTCGCGCTGGCCGCGCACGCCGCGGTAGCGGTCGTCCAGGCCATAGATAGTGGTGTTGTACTGATCGTGCGAGCGCATCGACTGCATGATCAGGTCTGGCAACTGGCCGCTGGCGCGTACGCGTTCGTCAAGCAGCGTGTCGGGCAGCAGGTTGGCCTTGAAGTTGGCGCGGCCGGTGCTGGTTTCCCATTCGCGGCTGGCCGCGCTGTTGCCCAGATAGAAGCCCCCCGGGTGACGCAGGCGCTGGTTAAAGCCGCTGAAACCGGCAATGGTGTCGCCGATCAGGTCGCGGATGCGGTCGTAGTCGGCCACCAGCCAGTGCCAGTCCACCGGTTGCTTGCCCAGCGTGGCGGCGGCGATGCCGGCGATCACCGCAGGCTCTGAGCGCATTTGCGTCGATAGCGGCTTGAGCTGGCCGTTGGAGGCGTGGACCATGCTGAACGAGTCTTCAACCGTGACTGCCTGCGGTCCTTCGGCCTGCAGGTCGATGTCGGTGCGGCCCAGGCACGGCAGGACCAGTGCCTGCTTGCCATGGACCAGGTGGCTACGGTTGAGCTTGGTGCTGATGTGCACGGTCAGCTCGCAGTTGCGCAGCGCCTGGGCGGTACGCTCGGTGTCGGGTGTGGCTTGGGCGAAGTTGCCGCCCAAGCCGATGAAAACCTTGGCCCGGCCATCGAGCATCGCGTGAATGGCTTCGACGGTGTTATGGCCATTGCGCCGTGGCACAGGGAAGCCAAAGCGCTTTTCGATGGCATCCAGCAGCGCCTCTGGCGGGCGCTCGTTGATGCCCATGGTGCGGTCACCCTGCACGTTGCTGTGGCCACGCACCGGGCACAGGCCGGCACCGGGCACGCCGATGTTGCCACGCAGCATCTGCAGGTTGACGATTTCCTGAATGGTCGGCACCGAATGACGGTGTTGGGTGATGCCCATCGCCCAGCACATGATCACCCGCTTGCCCCGGCAGTACATGCGCGCGGCCAGTTCGATATCGGCCAAGGTCAGGCCGGACTGTGCCTGGATGTGCGACCACGGCGTGGCGTCCACCACAGCCAGGTACTCATCGACGCCATGGCCATGTTCGGCGATGAAGGCGTGGTCGAACACGGCCGGTTCGCCGTTGGCCTGGGCTTCGCGTTCCCATTGCAGGACGAACTTGGCCATGCCGCGCAGCATCGCCATGTCGCCACCCAGGGCCGGGCGGAAGAAGGCGGTGTTGGTCGGGCGGTCACTGTTGGTCAGCATTTCCAGTGGGTTCTGGGGGTGCTGGAAGCGCTCCAGACCACGCTCCTTGAGCGGGTTGATGCACACCACCTGGGCGCCACGCTTTACCGCATCACGCAGTGGGTCGAGCATGCGCGGGTGATTGGTGCCGGGGTTCTGGCCCCAGACAAAAATGGCGTCGGCGTGCTCGAAGTCGTCGAAGGTGACTGTACCTTTGCCGACCCCGACGCTTTGCCCCAACGCCACGCCGCTGGCCTCATGGCACATGTTCGAGCAGTCAGGGAAGTTGTTGGTGCCGTAGGCGCGCACGAACAGTTGGTACAGGTACGCCGCTTCGTTGCTGGCACGTCCCGAGGTATAGAATTCGGCCTGGTCAGGGTTGGTCAGCTTGTTCAGTTCGCGGGCGATCAGGGCGAAGGCGGCATCCCAGCTGATCGGCAGGTAACGGTCGCTGGGAGCGTCGTAGACCATCGGTTCGGTCAGACGCCCTTGGTACTCCAGCCAGTAGTCGCTTTGCTGCAGCAGCGAGGTGACGCTGTAACGGGCGAAGAAGGCAGCATCGACACGGCGCTTGGTAGCTTCCCAGTTCACCGCCTTGGCGCCGTTCTCGCAGAACTTGACCATGCCGCTTTCCGGCGAGTCCCCCCAGGCGCAGCCGGGGCAGTCGAAACCGCCGTTCTGGTTGGTCTTGAGCAGGGCGCGAATGTTCTTCAGCGCATTATCGCTGCCGACCCAGGCCTTGGCCACGCTACGCAGTGCGCCCCAACCGCCGGCGGGGCCGTGGTAGGGCTTGTAGCGAGGGGGGGAGGTTGGGGTGTTGTCCGGAAGTTGTTGGTACGAGGTCACGACTGTTACGACTCCGCCGCTGGGCTGTAGACCCGCGGTGCGCTGTGCTTGGGCAAGTGGATAAGGTTGAGGTTGTGCTTGCGCGCCCATTGCAGGGCAAGGCCGGTGGGCGCCGACAGGCTGACCAGGGTCTGGATGCCGGCACGCAGTACTTTCTGGATCAGCTCCAGGCTGCAGCGGCTGGTGACGATGGCCAGGCCACCCTGGGTGTCGATGCGTTGTCGCAGCAGCGCGCCGATCAGTTTGTCGAGGGCGTTGTGCCGGCCGATGTCTTCGCGGCCAAGCAGCAGTTCGCCTTGGCGGTCCATGAACAATGCTGCATGCACGGCACCGCAATGCTGGCCCAGTGGCTGGAAGGCGTCGATGCGCTCGCGCAGGCCGACCAGCCACTGGGCCGGGGGCAGGGGCGCACCCGGCAACACGGCCAGATCCGGTAGTGCCTGCTCCAGGGCCTCGACCCCACACAGGCCGCAACCACTGGTGCCGGCCAGTTGGCGGCGCTGGTTTTTCAGGTTCCAGAACGCCCGGCTGGAGATTTCCAGGTCGGCGTACAGTGCCGAGCCGCTGCCGGAGAGCTTGAGGTCGTAGATTTCTGCGGTGCCTTCGACAATGCCGCTGCCGACGCTGAAACCGACGGCGAAGTCTTCCAGATCGGTAGGGCTGACCAGCATCACTGCCTGGTTGAGGCCGTTATAGACAATGGCCAGGGCCACTTCCTCGGCCAGCGGGGTGCTGTCGCGTTTGGCGTCGCTGAGCTGGACGTAATCGTAGGTGTTGCTGGCGGCGGGCATGGACAAGGGCGATGAGGCCGCGCAGACCGGAGGCTTGCTGTTCATCGGGGCGCTGAATACCGGCGGCTTTCTGATAGCACAAGCCTAGGCGCGTGGGCCGGCGGCGTCTAATCGCTAGGGTCTATGCCTTGATAGACCGCGTCGATTGGTAGCGCAGGGCGGAAGTGGTAAAGCTGACCTAGACTCCTGTGTCCAAGGTTTCGTCAACAAGGAGAGCGCAATGAGCCTGTTCAGTTTCGTGAAGGAAGCCGGCGAGAAGTTGATCGACCTGCTGACCCCTGGCAACGCCAATGCCGAGGAGCAGCTTAAGAAACACGTGGAAGCTGTTGGCCTGGGCAACCCTAACATCACCGCCACTGTAGAAGGAGACAAGATCATCCTCAAGGGTGAAGTGGCCAGCCAGGAAGAGAAGGAGAAGATCATCCTGGCGGCGGGCAACATCAGCGGCGTGGCCAGTGTCGAGGACCAGATCACCGTGACCGGGCCGGTAGTCCAGGCGGCAAGGTTCGTCACAGTGAAATCGGGCGACACACTTTCAGCCATTGCCATGGTCGTGTATGGCAATGCCAATCAGTACAACAAGATTTTCGAGGCCAACAAGCCGATGCTCAAGCACCCGGACAAGATCTATCCGGGGCAGGTGCTGCGTATTCCTGACTGATCGCTGAAGTCTGTACCGGCCTCTTCGCGGGCGCGCCCGCTCCCACAGGTACAGCGCCAGCACTGAGTGGGAGCGGGCATGCCCGCGAATGGGGCCTTACAGGCCTTCCAGTAACGCCCGGTAATCCTCGACCGCTGCAAACTCTTCGGTATCGCGTGGTTGTGCCTGGCTATCCGGCTGGCGCACCGCCAGCAAGTGCCCCACACCAAACCGCCGTGCACTGCGCAGAATCGCCAGCGTGTCATCGATGAACAGGCTGCGTTCCGGTTCGAAGCCGATATCCGCCTGCAGGGCATCCCAGAACTGCGGGCTTTCCTTCGGGTAGCCATAGTCGTGCGAGCTGATCAGTCGCTCGAAGTACGGCGCCAGCTCCACCCGTTCCAGCTTCAGCGACAGCGAGTCACGGTGGGCATTGGTGATCATCACGACACGCTTGCCTGCCTGGCGAATCGCCGCCAGGAAGGTATCGGCATCCGGGCGCAGGGCAATCAGGTCGGCAATTTCCCGCTTCAGCTCGCGAATGGGCAGGCGTAGCTCGCGGCTCCAGAAGTCCAGGCAGTACCAGTTCAATGTGCCGGCATTGCGTTCGAACAGCGGTTGCAGCTCCATTTCGGCCATGGCCCGGCTTACACCGTGCAGCTCGGCATAGCGCTGGGGCAGGTGGTCCAGCCAGAAGCGGTTGTCGTAATGCAGGTCGAGCAGGGTGCCATCCATGTCCAGCAGGACGGTATCGATGGCAGACCAGGGAAGAACAGGCATGGGAAACTCTCGATCAGTCGGCAAGCCACGGTATAGTAACCCGTTCACGCCAAGGAGCCGCCCCATGCGCCAGAAACCCACCGTACTCAGCCGCGAAATTGTCGCCAGTAGCCGCCTGTTCCGCGTCGAAGCCGTACAGCTGCGCTTCAGCAATGGCGCCGAGCGCACCTATGAGCGTCTGGTGGGCCGGGGTAATGGCTACGGCGCGGTGATGATCGTGGCCATGCTCGATGCCGAGCACGCCGTGCTGGTGGAGGAGTACTGCGGTGGCACCGATGAATACGAGCTGTCGTTGCCCAAGGGCTTGATCGAGCCGGGCGAAGACGTGCTGGCGGCAGCCGACCGGGAGCTCAAGGAAGAAGCCGGTTTTGGCGCACACCAGCTGGAGCACCTGACGGAACTGTCGCTGTCGCCGGGCTACATGAGTCAGAAGATTCAGGTGGTGCTGGCCAGCGACCTGTACGAAGAGCGCCTGGAAGGCGACGAGCCCGAGCCGATGCGGGTCGACAAGGTCAACCTGCGTGAGTTGTCGGCCTTGGCCATGCATCCGCAGTTCACCGAGGGCCGCGCCCTGGCGGCGCTGTACCTGGCCCGTGACCTGCTGATTCAGCGGGGGTTGCTGGAGCTATGAACGACCTGCAACTGATGCACGAAGTGGTCAAGCTGGCGCTGACGGCAGGCGAGGCGATCCTGCCATTCTGGCGCGCCGATGTTGCGGTGACCAACAAGGCCGACGATTCGCCGGTTACCGCCGCCGACCTGGCGGCGCACCGGGTAATTGCCGATGGCCTGCTGGCGCTGGCGCCGCAGATTCCGGTGCTGTCCGAAGAGGACTGCAATATTTCGCTGGCCGAGCGGCAAAGCTGGAGCCGCTGGTGGCTGGTCGACCCGTTGGACGGCACCAAGGAGTTCATTGCCGGCAGCGAAGAGTTCACGGTCAACATCGCCCTGATCGAGAACGGCGACGTGGTGTTTGGCGTGGTGTCGATGCCGACCAATGGACGCTGCTACTTCGGTGGGCGCGGGATGGGGGCCTGGCGTGCAGATGCCGGCGAGGCAGCCCAGCTGATCCAAGTACGCAACGAACCCGCGCAGGGCGAGCGTTTTACCGTGGTTGCCAGCCGTCGGCATTCCAGCCCGGAGCAGGAAGCGCTGTTGGCCGGCCTTGGGGCTGCGGTGGGAGAGCTGGAGCTGGCCAATATCGGCAGTTCGTTGAAGTTCTGCCTGCTGGCTGAGGGCAGCGCAGACTGCTATCCGCGCCTGGCGCCGACTTCGCAGTGGGACACTGCTGCGGCGCAGGGTGTGGTGGAGGGGGCCGGTGGCGAAGTGATCGGGCTGGATGGCTTGCCGTTCCGGTATCCGCCACGCGAGTCGCTGCTCAATCCGCATTTCCTGGCATTACCTGCCAATGCTGCATGGCGCCAGGCCTTCCTGAACCTCATCTAACTGCCTGGCACGATCCTGTGGGAGCGGCCTTGCGTCGCGAAAGGGCCGCAAGGCCGCTCCCACAAAGGCCGCGTTAGTCGTACTAGCGGTGCAGAACGTACTGGCCGCTGAATTTCACTGCAGGCTCGTCACTTCCGGCATTGCTCACGGTGGTTTCCAACGTCAACCGTGCCCGCCCACGCCGCTGGTACAGGGTCAGGAACCGCTCCCAGGTTTTCTCGTCTGGCGCGGCACAACGCGCCACCGCCGTGCCGGTCACTGGCAACGGGTAGCTGATCTGCCCTTCCTGGATGACGATATGCCCGTCATCGATCCCCAGTTCACGCAGGCGCAGGTGCAGCCAGCCCCAACCCACCAGCACTGCTGCGCAGTACAGGCTGCCGCCGAACATGGTGCTTTTGTGGTTGACGTTGGCCGCCAGCGGCAGTTGCAGGCGCAGGGTGTGCTGCTGCCAATCGATCACTTCCAGGCCCATTTCGCGGGTCAGGGGGATGTCGCTGTGCAGTACGGACTGCAGGTACTGGCTATCGGTGCTCATTAACGGTTGTCCTCTTGATCGTCATGCCCGCCGCTGCCGCCGTCGAAGTTCAAGCCATGCTTGCGCAGCTTGTCGTGCAAGGTTTTGCGGGGGATACCCAGTGCTTCGGCCAGGCTCCGCATGGAGCCGTGTGGCTGGGCCAGTTCGGCGGCGATCAGCGAACGTTCGAATTGCTCGACCTGTTCGCTGAGGTTGCCGCTGAGCATGGGCGCTGCCGGGGCTGCTGCCGAGGGTGCCTGGCCATCCAGTGCCAGCTCCAGGCCAAGGGCGAAACGCTCGGCGGCGTTCTGTAGCTCGCGGACGTTGCCTGGCCAGTCATGACGCAGCAGCAGGGCGCGTTGCGCGGGTTGCAGCGCATGCGGCGACAGGCCATGACGTTGGCTGGCAGCATCGGCGAAATGCTGGAACAACACCAATATGTCGTCGCCGCGTTCACGCAGTGGCGGAATACGCAGCGGCGCCACGTTCAGGCGGTAATACAGGTCTGCGCGGAAACGCCCTTGGTCGGCAGACTGACGCAGGTCTTCCTTGGTCGCGGCTATGATGCGGATGTCCAGCGGGATCAACTGGTTGCCGCCCAGGCGTTCGACCACTCGCTCCTGCAGCATGCGCAGCAACTTCACCTGTACATCCAGGCTCATGCTCTCGATTTCGTCGAGGAACAGCGTGCCGCCGTTGGCAAATTCGAACTTGCCGATACGGCGTTTCTGCGCGCCGGTGAACGCACCGGGCTCGTGGCCGAACAGTTCGCTTTCGACCACCGATTCGGCCAGCGCGCCGGCGTTGATCGCCACGAACGGCCCTTCGCTGCGGCTGGACAGGTCGTGCAGCGCGCGGGCCACCACCTCTTTGCCAGCGCCGGTTTCGCCCAGAATCAACACGTCGGCGCGGGTGCCGGCCAAGGCGCCGATCTGCTCGCGCAGGCGCAGCATGGCCGGTGAATGGCCGACCAGACGGGTTGCCAGCTGCTGGCGGTCGCTCAGTGCCAGACGCAGGCTACGGTTGTCCAGCACCAGCCGGCGCAAAGCCAGGGCGCGGCGCACGCTGTCGAGCAGGGCGTCTGTGGCAAAGGGTTTTTCCAGGAAGTCATAAGCCCCGGCGCGCATCGCCTGCACCGCCAGCGGCACATCGCCATGGCCGGTAATCAGCAGCACCGGCAGTTCGCTGTCCCGGCCGTGCAGTTGTTCCAGCAACTGCAGGCCATCGATGCCCGGCATGCGGATGTCGCTGACCACCACGCCGGGCCAGTCGGCCTCGATACGCTCGGCCAGGCCTTGGGCTTCGGCCAGGGCGACTACCTTGAGCCCGGCCAGGTCCAGGGTCTGGCTCAAGGCTTGGCGCAGGTGGGGGTCATCGTCCACCAGGATGACCTGGGCTCGGCTGTCGATCAGTGTCTCGGTGGTCATGCCGAGGGGTCCTCCGAATTGGGCAAAGTAGCGCCAGATGCGGCCACCCGCAGCTGGAGAGTCAGCATTGCGCCACCTTCCGGGTGGTTGGCCAGCAGCAGTTCACCGCCCAGGGCGCGCATCAGGCTTTCACAGATGGCCAGCCCCAGGCCCAGGCCCTGGGTGCGGGTCTTGGTGGTGAAGAACGGCTCCTTGGCGTGCTCCAGGGCCTGGCGGCTGAAGCCGGGGCCGTTGTCACGGATGTACAGGTAGACGCAGTCATCACGCTGCTCGGCACTTAGCCACAGGCGGCGCGGGTTGGCTTTTTCGGTCAGGGCGTCGAGGGCATTGGCCAGCAGGTTGCCTAGCACTTGGCGCAGGCGGGTTTCGCCGGCCTGTACCCACAAGGTGGCTTCCGGCAGGTCGCGGATCAGCTCTACGGCCATCGCCCGGCGGCGCTTGGCCAGCAGCGCCAGGGCATCGTCCAGGGCCGGCTGCAGGGCCACGCTCTCCGGGGCATGGCGGTCGCGACGGGCGAAGGCACGCAGGTGGGCAATGATCGAGGCCATGCGCCCGGTCAGCTCGCCGATCAGCTTGAGATTGCCGCGGGCGTCTTCGGTACGTTGGTGGTCGAGCAGGATCTCGGCGTTTTCTGCGTAGCTGCGGATGGCGGCCAGGGGCTGGTTCAACTCATGGCTGATACTGGCCGACATGGTGCCGAGCACCGACAGCTTGCCGGCCTGCACCAGTTCGTCCTGTGCGCGCACTGCCTCCTGCTGAGCGTTTTCGCGCTCCAGCACGGCATTTTTCAGGCGGGTGTTCAGGCCTTCAAGGTCGGCGGTACGTTCGGCCACGCGCTTTTCCAGTTCCTGGCGGCCACGGGCTTCGAAGTCGATGCGGTCGATGTAATGGCGCCGCCGTTGCATCACCAGGCCTGCCAGCAACATCAGTACCAGCAGCGTACCGGCACCGATGGCCATTACCGTCTGCACCGAGCGATCAACCAGCGTGCGCGGGGCGAGGATGCTGACTTGCCAACCAGTTTCCTTGATGTCGCGGGTCTGGGTGATCCAGGCCTGCGGGTTGAGAACCAGCGGCTGTGGGGCCTGGGTCGGATAGGGCTGGATGGCGATGATGGCCTGGCGCTCGGCGTCGGTCAGCGTGCGGGTAGCACGGAAGCGCCAGTCGGGCCGCGAAGTCAGGATGACCACGCCATTGTGATCGGTCAGCAACAGCTGCTCGGGCGTACGGCCCCACAGGGTTTCGGTGTGGTCGAGATCGACTTTGACCACCAGCACGCCGACGATCCGCTCGCGGTCGCGCACGGCCGCGGCAAAGAAGTAGCCGCGCTTGGCCGAGGTGGTGCCCTGGCCGAAGAAGCGGCCAAGGTGGCCGGCCATGGCTTCGTTGAAGTAAGGGCGGAAGGCGAAGTTTCGGCCAACGAAGCTGTCGTGCTTGTCCCAGTTCGAGGCGGCCAAGGTGTTGCCGCTGACGTCCATCAGGTACATCACCTCGGCACCGGTCTTCTGCACGATGTCCTTGAGCAGGCGGTTGGCGTTGGTCACCGCTTCCAGGCGGAAAGGGTCGGCCAGCACGCCACGCAGCGCCGGCAAGTCGCCGAGAATTTGCGGCAAGGTCTCGTAACGGTGCAGGGTGCCGAGCAGGTTGGCGACATACAGGTCGAGGGTCTGGCGGTTCTGCGAGGCCAGTTCTTCCTGGTAATAGCGTTCGGCCAAGTGATGCAGTGGCCATAGTAATGGGGCCAAGATCAGCGCCAGTAGGGCCAGGCTGCGCCAGCGGGGACGGCGTGGGGGCGTGGGCTTTGCAATCATCAGGTAAATGCGCCAGAAAAGTCTGACGCAATTATGCGCTAGTTAAGGCAGCACTTCCGCCTCTGCCAATGGCAAGCCCACCTTGTCCTTGTCCGATAACAGCGGTGGCTGCTGCAGCCCCCAGTCGATGGCCAGTTGCGGGTCGTCCCAGCGGATACAGCGGTCGGCGCCAGGGTTGTAGTAGTCGGTGGTCTTGTAGAGGAACTCGGCCGATTCACTCATCACCGCAAAACCGTGGGCGAAGCCAGGCGGAATCCACAGCTGGCGATGGTTGTCGGCTGACAGGTGCACCGCGACCCATTTACCGAATGTTGGCGAGCTTTTGCGCACGTCCACGGCGATATCGCGGATTTCCCCGTGCACCACGCGCACCAGCTTGCCCTGGGTGTTTGCCACCTGGTAGTGCAGCCCACGCAGCACGCCCTTGATGGAGCGCGAGTGGTTGTCCTGGACGAACGCCACGTTCACGCCGGTTTGCTCTGAGAACTCACGGGCGTTGAATGCCTCGAAGAAAAAACCACGGCTGTCAGCGAACACCTTCGGCTCGATGATCAGTACTTCAGGGATTGCTGTAGGGATGATGTTCATAGCGGCTCGCTGGCCCGTCGTTCAAGTATTGACCCTAGTCGGCCTTGCCGGAAATTTCCGCGCGTAGCTGTAACAGGATGCATAAGGTGTGGCTATGGTAGACAGCAGGCCGTTCCTTTCACCAGACCAGTGCTGACATGTGTCGATTGTTATCGATTTAAATTCGCCGAATGGCGCGGCATTCTTCGATTTTCAGGCTTCAAATATCGATATATATCGGTTATAAATTGACAAACGCCCCAGCATACCCGGCTCAGGGCCATCACAGAGGTCACCCATGAAAACCCTCAACTCCACGCCCCGTGCCGATGGTTTCCACATGCCCGCCGAGTGGGCCCCACAAACTCAGGTATGGATGGTCTGGCCGGAGCGCCCGGACAACTGGCGTCTGGGCGGCAAGCCGGCGCAGGCTGCCCACGTAACCCTGGCCAAGGCCATTGCCCGTTTCGAACCTGTAACCGTCGCGGTCTCCGCCGGCCAGTACGAGAACGCCCGGCGCCAGCTCGACCAGCCGAACATTCGTGTGGTTGAAATCAGCAACGACGATGCCTGGGTGCGTGACACCGGCCCTACCTTCGTCATCAACGACCATGGCGAAGTGCGCGGTGTAGATTGGGGCTTCAACGCCTGGGGCGGCTTCGATGGCGGCCTGTACGCACCCTGGAACCGCGACGAGGAACTGGCCGCCAAGGTGCTGGAAATGGAGCGCTGCCAGCGCTACCAGACCGAAGGCTTTGTGCTGGAAGGTGGTTCGATCCACGTAGACGGTGAAGGCACCGTGATCACCACTGAGGAATGCCTGCTCAACCGCAACCGCAACCCGCACCTGAGCCGCGAGCAGATCGAAGCGGTGCTGCGTGATCACTTGGCGGTCGACACCGTGGTATGGCTGCCCGATGGCCTGTACAACGACGAAACTGACGGCCACGTCGACAACTTCTGCTGTTACGTGCGCCCGGGTGAAGTGTTACTGGCCTGGACCGATGATTCCAACGACCCCAACTATGCGCGCTGCCACGCGGCCATGGATGTGCTGAAGAACACCCGCGACGCCAAGGGCCGCGAGTTCATCGTGCACAAGATGCCGATCCCGGGCCCGCTGTTCGCCACTGCCGAAGAATGCGCCGGTGTCGACCAGGTCGCCGGCAGCCAGGAGCGTGACCCGTCGGTGCGCCTGGCGGGTTCGTACGTGAACTTCCTGATCGTCAACGGTGGCATCATTGCCCCAAGCTTCGACGACCCGGCAGATGCTGAAGCCAGAGCGATCCTGGCAAGGATCTTCCCCGACCATGAGGTGGTGATGATCCCGGGCCGCGAGCTGCTCTTGGGTGGCGGCAACATTCACTGCCTGACCCAACAGCAGCCGGCGCCGGTCAAGCGCTGAGCCCGTAATGAATGAGAGGCCCGTCATGTGACGGGCCTCTTTTTTGCGCGGGCGACGCCCGGAGGCCGAGCTGGCATACGTTTTGTATTGTTTTTCAAGCAGATAGCGAGATGGCACGGTCAGGCCGCGCCTCTGATCTGTAACAATACCTACGTAAATTAGCCGCTCACGGGCCAGGGAGTACGTGTGGACATGAACGCAGCAAGTGAGTCGGCATTGCGCCCATCGGCAGTTGATCGCCAATCGCTCAGGCTTTTGGCGAAGCGGTTGAAACACCATGGAAGCATCAGGGTCAGGACGACCGACCCACGACGTCTGCTTGCCGGGCGATACCCCCAAGGGTTGATCAGCGAAGCAGAGATGCAGGCGCTGATGGCGGTGTGGCACTGATCTATTGCACCTGTACCTGCCTCTTCGCGGGCATGCTCGCGAAGAGGCAGGTACAGGCAACTTAAAATCAGAAACTGTAGCTACCCGTCACCACAAGGCTACGCGGATCGCCCACCTGGATCTGCGCCGCACTGGTCGCCGAGCTGTAGTAGGTCTTGTCAGCAATGTTGCTCAATGCCGCCCGCACATCCCAGTCATGGGTCCGATACCCCGCCAGTGCATCCCAACGGCCATACCCTGGTAATACCGTGGTGTTCTGGTTGTCCGCATAACGCTCGCCCACCAGTGTCAGCCCGGTTTCGGCGTACCACCCCAATTCTGGCTTCCAGGTCACGAACAGGCTGCCATTGCGCTTGGCCACGTCATTGATGCGGTTGCCTTCCTGGCCGTTATTGTCCTTGACGATGATCGCATCCTGCAGGCCAATGCCGCCGCGTACATACCAGTTGCCGACGATGTTGCCGGTGGCCGTCAGTTCGATGCCGCGCGAACGCTGCATGCCGCTGAGCAAGATGATGTTCGGGTCGTTTGGGTCGCGGGTGCGGCGGTTGTAAAGTTCCAGCTCGTAGATGGCCAGGGTGGTGGTCAGGCGCTGATCCAACCAGTCGCTCTTTACGCCTATTTCTTTCTGCCGGGTCTCTTCCGGGTCGGTTTTATTGGTGTTGCCCTGTGCCCCTGGGGTGATGCCGATCAAGCCGCCACCCACCGGTGAGAAAGTCTTGCTCCACGAGGCGTAGAACGAATGGTCGCGCCATGGCGTGTAGACCACGCCCAGGCGTGGGCTGGTGCTGTTGCTGTCCTGCGGTTCGCGCAAGCCATCCTTGTTGGTGGTTTCCACTTCGAACTGGTCAAAGCGCACGCCGGCGAGAACCTGCCACTGATCGTTCAGGCGAATCTGGTCCTGCAGATAGACCCCGCGGCTGTCGACCACGGTGTGGTTGTTGCTCGATACCGCCAACGTACCATTGTGCGGCTGGCTGGGTTTGCCCAGGCCTGGCAGGCTCTGGCTGCCGGCGCTGTATAGCAGCGGATCGCGCCGCTGGTTGCCGAACTCCAGGCCCAGCAGCAGCTTGTGTTCAAGGCCCAAGGTGTCGAAGTCGCCCTCGGCCTCCAGGTTGTTGAACAGGTTGCGGGTGTTCAGGTCCTGCTGCCAGCGTTGGCGGGTCAAGGTATTGGTGCCGGCGTTGTAGCCCGTGACATAGGTGTTGTCGAACTCGCTGTCGAGTTTGAACAGGCCCAGGGTGTGGCGCAGCTGCCAGGTTTCGTTCAACTGGTAGTTCAGGCGCGAGCGCAGCGACTGGGCGCGGTCGTCAATGTAGTCGCGATTGTCGCCGTAGGTGGCGCTGCGGCTGACGTCTGCCGGGCGGCCGTTGACACTCGGGATGCCCCGGTCTGGTGTGCGGTTGTAGCGGCTGTATTCGTACTGCACCAGCCAGTTCAGGTCGGGGGTGATCTGCCAGCTGATCGACGGGGCGAACAGTTGGCGGCTGCCGTCGATACCATCGCGGAAGCTGTTGTTGTCCTGGTTGCCCATGTTCAGGCGCAGGCTGACCGTGTCGCTGGGGTCGGCGCTGAGGTCGGCATACAGGCTGCGCAGGTCTTCGCTGCCGGCCTGCGCTTCGATGGTCGAGCGGCGACCCGGCTCCGGTGCCTTGCTGACCCTGTTGACGATGCCGCCCTGGCTGCCACGGCCATACAGTACCGCTGCAGGCCCCTTCAGCACTTCGACCCGCTCGATGTTGTGCAGGTCGCGGATGTACTGGCTGTCGTCGCGGATACCGTCCAGGTAGAAGTCGTTGCTGGCCTCGAAGCCGCGGATGCGTACGCTGTCAAAACGGGTGTCGGCGCCGCTGCTGACGTTGGGGATACCCTCCAGCGCCTTGCCCAGCGTGTTGCTGCCGTAATCCAGCACATTGGCGGTTTTCACCGTATCGATGGCCTGCGGCACATAACGCACGGGCGTTGAGGTGCGGGTTGCGGTGCTCACCTCCTTGACCCGCGGGTTGTCCTTCTCGCGTTCGCTGTCGGCGGTAACCGACGACTCCGGCAGTGTGGTGGTGGCGGCACTGGCCAGGCTGGCGCTGAACAGCAGCGACAGGCCAAGCGTCAGGGGTGAAAGACGGCAGGGTACAAGCATGGGCACATTCAAACCGGACAGTTGAAAATTAAGTGCGAATGGTAATGCTTGCTATTTACTCCTGCTTGGGTATTTGTAAAGGCTTGTCTTTACATATGTGTCCGTTTGTAACAGCCTCTGCGGCCACGCTCTGCCTGCTCCCAGGAAATTGTCCGTTCGATCAAAAGGCAATTTCCTACACAAGATAAATTGCCCGCTGATAGCGCAAACCTGCATGGAAATGCACCAGACAGGCCGGTAATTTTGGTTATATCAACCTGCATTTCACGACTTTTTGACATTTGTAATCGCACACGGCTAGGATTCGGCCAACGCCTGCTGGCCATGGTATTGGCCAAGCTGCTGCCAAGGGCCGCCGTGAAATTACCGGTCGGCCCACCCGGCTGGATCCGCATAGCGTCGAACCTACGAAGGGGCGTTGGTTCCTGGCGTCATATTGCAGTGCGTTTTTGATTAAGAAATAAGGAAAACAACATGTTGAAAACCAGGATCAGCCTGGTCGCCCTGGCGATGATCGCCGCGACCCAGGCTCAGGCCAATGACCAGGCTGACAGCAAGGGCTTCATCGAGGACAGTCACGCCAACGTCCTTCTGCGCAACGCCTACATCAACCGTGACAAGAAGCATGGCACCGACGACCAGATCGAATGGGGC
The DNA here is from genome assembly GCF_029840855.1 of Pseudomonas sp. GD03862. Classification (NCBI taxonomy): domain Bacteria; kingdom Pseudomonadati; phylum Pseudomonadota; class Gammaproteobacteria; order Pseudomonadales; family Pseudomonadaceae; genus Pseudomonas; species Pseudomonas sp. GD03862. The sequence continues at coordinate 72,535 of NZ_JAOCDI010000023.1, read as the reverse complement.
CAGGCGTTCATCGCCAACTTCTCCTCCGGTTTCACCCAAGGCACCGTTGGCGTCGGTGTTGACGCATTCGGCCTGTACGCCGTGCGCCTGGATGGCGGCAAAGGCCACAACGGTGGTGGCGGCGTCGACTTCTTCAAACCGCACGAAACCACCAATGCCGAAGGCAACGCCAGCTCGCCGCACAACCTGGCGCGTGGTGGTGCTGCTGTGAAATTCCGCATTTCCAACACCGTGCTGAAGTACGGTGACCAGATGCCAGCACTGCCAGTGCTGCAGTACGACGATGCACGTCTGCTGCCAGAAAGCTTCACCGGCACCCTGATCACCTCCAAAGAGATCCAGGGCCTGGAACTGAACGCCGGCCGCTTCACCCAGGAAGCGCGCAAGAGCGCCGAGCGCCGTGATGGTGGTGGCCTGAAGTCGATCAACGTCTTAGGTGGCAGCTACAAGTTCACCGACAACTTCACCGCTTCGCTGTACACCGCCGACAACGAAGATGTGATGAAGAAGCACTACCTGGGCTTGAACTACGTCTTCCCGATCGCCAGCGACCAGTCCCTGACCCTGGACTTCAACGGCTACAAGTCGGACATCAACAACAAGTACGTAAAAGCCGCAGGCCTGAACGGCGACTCCAACACCATCTGGAGCCTTGCAGCCACCTACGCGTACGGTGCGCACTCGTTCACCCTCGCTCACCAGCGCAGCACTGGCAGCACGGGCTACAACTACGGCTTCTACCAGAACGCTGGCGGCGTGGGTGACGGTGGTTCCACCATCTACCTGGCCAACTCGTACTGGTCCGACTTCAACGCCGAAGACGAGCGCTCCTGGCAGCTGGGCTACGGCCTGGACTTCGGTGCCTACGGCATTCCGGGCCTGACCTACAAGCTGGCTTACGTGGTGGGTGACAACATCAACACCCGCAACGTCGCCAACCCGCAAGGCTTCGGCGAAGGTAAAGAGCGCGAAATCTTCAACCAGATCCGTTACGTGGTGCAGGACGGCCCGGCCAAGGACCTGTCGATCAAGCTGCGTAGCTCGTTCTTGCGTACCAACAACGCCGTGCAGCAGAACGGTTACAACGACGACGGCAACGAAGTCCGCGTATTCGTCGAGTACCCGATCAGCATCTTCTGATCCGCAGTTCTTTGCATGAAAGCTGGGGCCGCGCTGCGGCCCTTCGCGGGCTTGCCCGCTCCCACAGGTAAAGCGCCGCCTTCGATGGCGCTGCAAATTGTGGGAGCGGGCACGCCCGCGAAGGGCTGCAGGGTAGCCCCAGTCATGTTTGTCATGCAGGTTCAGTCTCTTCGTGGCGCAGTCTTGATGCCACAGTTCGTGCTGCAGTGTCCCCCGTCTCCGGTGCAAAGCTGTCGCTACGCGCCATCCGCCACATCCGCGCATAAAACTCGCTTTCGATCGAGCCACTGAGTAATTCGCCCGGCTTGAGGAATGTGTGCAAGTCCGAAAACAACCCGATTTCGCTGGGGCTGATGCGCCGCGCCAGGTGCTTGGGCTTGAGCTCCGAAGGGTGCTCCAGGCCTGCGGCAGCCAACATCTCGGCCAGTGCGTGCAGTGTGTTGCGGTGGAAGCTGGCTACCCGCTCGGCCTTGTCTGGCACCACCAGGGCGCGCTGGCGCAGAGGGTCTTGGGTCGCCACGCCGGTCGGGCACTTGTTGGTGTGGCAGCTCTGCGACTGAATACAGCCAATGGCAAACATGAAACCGCGTGCCGAATTGACCCAGTCAGCGCCGATGGCCAATACGCTGGCAATGTCGAAGGCGCTGACGATCTTGCCTGCCGCACCAATGCGGATGCTGGAGCGCAGGTTCAGGCCGACCAACGTGTTGTGCACGAACATCAGGCCTTCGCGCATCGGCACGCCCATGTTGTCGCTGAACTCGCGAGGTGCCGCGCCGGTGCCGCCTTCCTTGCCATCGACAACGATGAAGTCAGGGGTGATGCCGGTGGCGAGCATGGCCTTGGCAATGCCCATGAATTCCCAAGGGTGGCCCAGGCAGAACTTGAAGCCAACGGGCTTGCCGCCCGAAAGCTCGCGCAGGCCGGCTACGAACTGCAGCAGCTCGACCGGTGTGCGGAAGGCGCTGTGCGCCGCGGGCGAAATGCAGTCCTCGCCTGCGCGTACGCCACGGGTCTCGGCAATTTCGGGGCTGACCTTGTGCCCCGGTAAAATGCCGCCGTGGCCAGGCTTGGCGCCCTGGCTAAGCTTGATCTCGATCATCTTCACCTGTGCCGAGCGGGCCTGTTCGGCGAAGCGCTGTGGATCGAAACGACCGTCCTCGGTGCGGCAGCCGAAGTAGCCGCTGCCAATTTCCCAGATCAGATCGCCGCCGTGTTCACGGTGGTACGGGCTGATGCTGCCTTCGCCAGTGTCATGGGCAAACCGGCCCATGCGCGCGCCGCGGTTGAGCGCGGCGATGGCGTTGGCGCTGAGGGCGCCGAAACTCATCGCCGAGATGTTGAAGATCGAGGCCGAGTAGGGCATTCGGCATTGCGGCCCGCCGATGGCAATGCGGAACGACGCAGGGTCTGGCGTGGCCACCGGTAGCATGGAATGGCTGATGAATTCGAAACCAGGTTTGTAGGCGTCGTTGAGCGTGCCGAACGCTTTCTCGGCGCTTTCGTTCTTGGCGCGGGCGTAGACCAGCGAGCGTTGCGAGCGGGAGAACGGCAGCTTGTCGTCGTCACCTTCGATCAGGTACTGGCGGATTTCCGGGCGGATGGTTTCGATCAGGTAACGGATATTGCCTAGGATCGGGTAGTTGCGTCGCACCGCATGGTGGCTTTGGCGCAGGTCATTCAGACCGACCAGGCTGAGCAGCGCGGTGATCAGCGTTACCGGCCACAGCCAGGCATGTTGGGCCAGCAGGGGCAGGCTGGCGAAAGTGAAGACAAGGCAGAGTACGAGGCAGGCGTAGCGGCTGGGAAGAGAGTGTTTCATGGGTCCATCGCAGGCAGGATGACCGGGCCTAGGATAGGCAAACGCAGGGGACGGAAAACCTGGGTAATCGGTAAAAGACTGTTACCTGATTGCGAATTCCCAGGTCTGCGCAGTCCTATGGTGTGGGGCTGCTCCCACAGACGATCGCGTTAGCCAGGCAGCAGTATGCTGACCCGCAATCCACCGCTCTCACGGTTCGACAATATCAGCTCACCCCCATGGCTGGCGGCGATCCGCTGGGCAATGCTCAGCCCCAGCCCATATCCGCCGGATGCCTGGTTACGCGATCCCTCACCGCGCACGAACGGGTCGGTGATGGTCGGCAGCAGCGCTGGCGAAATGCCTGGTCCATGGTCGTCGATGTGGATGAACACTCCTGTGGTGGTCCGCTCCAGCGTGACAGAAACATCCTTGGCATAACGCAACGCATTGACCAACAAGTTCTGCAGGCAGCGCTGCAGCAGCAGGGCATCCCCCCGCAGGCTGTTCACCCGGCCGTGCACCGGCAGTGGTTCCTGGTCAGTCGCCAGGTCCGCACACTGGCGCGCAACCAATCGGTCCAGGTCCACCTGCTGCAAATTCTGCTGCTCTCCGGCACGCAGGTAATCCAGAACCTGACCGATCATATTGTCCATCTGCGTGATGTTCTGCTGCAGGCGCTGGCGGTGTTCGTCATCGGGTAAGCGCTCCAGTCGCAGGCGCATGCGGGTCAGTGGGGTGCGCAGGTCATGAGACACGGCGGCCAGGAAGTAGGCCTTGTCGTTGACCATGGCAATCAGCCGCTGCTGCATCGCGTTGAACGCCTGCGCCGCCTGGCGCACTTCCTCCGGGCCATCCAGCGCCAGGGGAGGCTGCTCGAGGTTGCTGCCCAGGCCGCGTGCGGCATCGGCCAGGCGCCGCAACGGGCGCAGGCACAGGCGCACGGCAACCAGGCATACCAGCAACACCGCGACGATGCGCAGCGCATACACCCGCAGCAGGTAATCGCTGATCAGCACCCAGGCCGACTCGCCGCTCCAGCCCTGCAGTTCCTGGCCCGCAACGGTCAGCCAGTGGCCATCGGCCAGCGGCACCGCGAACTGGATATGCGCCTGGGCCGTGCGCAGGCCGAACAGGCTGCGCCAGACGATCGGCTGGCCCAGTTCGTCGGTGAGTTGCACGTTCATCAGGCGCACGTCCTGGGCATGCCCCAGCTCGTACTTCAGGGCCTGCTGCAACAACAGCTCGACCCGCCTGTGCCCGCGGCGCTCGTCATGCTCTTGCGCAGGCGGGCTTTCGACGCAGTGAAGCTGGTAGTGGGCTGGCGCCTGCAGCGTACCGCCGTGGCAGTCGGCCTGGGTAATCAGGGGTGCGCTGCGTGCAGCAACCAGTCGCACGGGCACCTCTAGCGCCTGAGCGAAACGCACATCGAACCAGATGCTGCTCGACATCAACTGGATCACCAGCGTGCCACTGACCATGATCAGCAGCAGTTGACCAAACAAGGTGCGGGGCCATAGCCGGTGAAACCAGCGCATGTCAGGCACCGGGCGCGAGTGGGGCGAGACTCAGCAGGTAGCCTTCGTTGCGGATGGTCAGGATTTGCGCGGTGCCCGCCGGCGCCCGGCGCAGCTGCTGGCGCAGGCGGCTGACACACATGTCCACCGAGCGGTCGTCGGGCAGGTGATCGCGGCCGAACGCGCTGCGGGTCAGTTGGTCACGGGAGACCACTCGGTTGTTGGCTTCCAGCAGTTCGCGCAGCACGCGGTAGTCGGAGCGCGGCAGGGTCAGGGTCTCGCCATCCGGGCGGGTGAGCAGGCGCTTGACGTGTTCCAGGCGAAAGCCTGCGAACAGCTGGGCGTCCACCACGGGTTCTTCGGCAGAGGTGCCCAGGCGTTGCGGACGACGCAGTACGGCTTTGATCCGGGCGATCAGTTCGCGTGGTTCGAAGGGCTTGGCCAGATAGTCGTCGGCGCCTACTTCCAGGCCGATGATGCGGTCCAGTGTGCTGCCCTTGGCTGACAGCATGATCACTGCCAACCCTGGTGTGGCCTGCAACTGCCTGCACAGGCTAAGGCCGTCCTCACCCGGCAGCATCAGGTCGAGCACCACCAGCTCCACTTTGTGCCGGGCCAGCTGGTCGCGCATCTGTTGACCGTCGGCTGCCGCCAGCACGTTGTAGCCGGCATCGGTCAGGTAATCACAAAGAAGTTCGCGGATCTCGTCGTCATCATCGACAACCAGCAGGGTCGTGCTCATGCAGAAAAACACCTGTTAGGTGAGTGCCCTTGGCGCTCGTTACGTTCAATTACATCCCCGTACATGTCGGGTCTGGAGCCCGGAGGGCTGATCCCTAGAATCCTAACAAAAAATCATCTGCAAATACGAAGCCTTCCCAAATGAATCCCCAAAGCATCACGCCAGTGTTCACCCCCTTCAGTCAAAGCGGCAATTGCCTCAAGCCGCTGGCCTTCTGCGTCGCCGTCGCCATCAGCGGTGGTGCAGTGGCTGCCGACGGTAAACCCCTTGAACTCGACGCCACACAGATCGAAGACAGCGCAGTACTGCCTGCCGACGATGCCGGCCAGTTGGGCTATACGGTCGAGAGCACCCGCAGCTCCACTGGCCTGGCACTGACACCACGGCAGACGCCGCAATCGGTTACCACCATCACCCGCCAGCAGATGGATGACCGCGACATCCACACCATCGAGCAGGCATTGGAAACCGCCCCAGGCGTAACGGCCAACAAGTCCGAGGTGGGTGGGCGCACCGACTACCGCGCGCGTGGCTACTCAATCAGCAACTGGAAGGTCGATGGCCTGCAGACTCAGGGCGGCTCCGATTTCAGTGGCAGCGGCAATGCGCTGAACATGGACCTGTACGAACGCATCGACATCGTACGCGGCGCCAACGGCCTGCTGGGCGGCACCGGCGACCCCTCGGCCACCGTCAACCTTATCCGCAAGGCACCCACCAAAACCTTCGGCGGTAGTGCCTATGCCACTTATGGCAGCTGGGACAAGCGTCGTCTGGGTGCTGACTTGAACCTGCCTCTGTCCGAAGATGGCCGCCTGCGTTCGCGCTTCGTGATGACCCAACAGGATGCCAACTCGTTCCGCGACAACCAGTCCGAGCGCTCCCGCGCCGCGTTGGCCAACTTCGAATTCGACCTGGACGACACCACCACCCTGGGCGCCGGTTACCAGTATGAGTACAACAAGGTTGTGGGCGGCGGCTGGGGCGCGAACATCCCGATCTGGTACCGCGACGGCAGCAAGACCAACTTGCCGCGCAGCACCAACCTGGTGCCCAGCTGGAGCTTTGGCGAGTACACCACTCGCACTGCGTTCGGTTCGCTCGAGCACCGCTTCGACAACGACTGGACCCTGGACCTGAAAGCCGCCCAGGCCACCACCGAAGCCCTGAACCACCGGGGCCTTGCCAAGGTGAACTCGGCTGGGCGCGGCAGCTACGGCGGCTATTGGGACCAGGACGGCAGCGGCGCCGTACTGAATGGTTTGCACAGCTCCAGCGACACCACCCAGCAGTCGGCGCAGATCGACCTGTCTGGCCCGTTCCAGCTGTTCGGCCGCACCCATCAGGCCATGGTCGGCTACAACGACAGCCGCACCGTCGGCTGGTCGCCTCAGTACACCTGCACCATGGTCGGCGACGGCATGACCAGCGCGCCTGCACTGGGTTGCCAGTTCCGCGCCAACAACGGCTTCCCGGTCACCGACTGGCACAATGGCGTGGATGACGACTACGACCTCATCGCCTCGCGCACCGGCCTTCACAGCAAGACCACCACTCGCCTGCAGGGCATGTACGCCGCCACCCGCCTGAGCATCACCGACCCGTTGTCGGTGATCGTTGGCGTGCGCACCAGCAACTATTCCTCGGTCACCCGCAGCGTGGCTGGCGAGCGCAGCAGCCAGGAAGAAAACGGCATCGTCACCCCCTACCTGGGCGCGGTGTATGACCTCAACGACAACTACTCGGTGTATGCCAGCTACACCGATATTTTCACGCCGCAAACCTCTGAAACCAGCAGCGGCAGCAAGGTCGAGCCGATTCGTGGGCAAAGCTACGAGACCGGTATCAAGGGTGAGTGGTTCGATGGCCGTCTGAACGCCTCGGCGGCCTACTTCCGCACCAAGCAGGAAAACAAGGCCGTGTTGGACGGCGACCTGACCACCCCGACCGGCGGCAGCGCCTACAAGGCCGGCTCCGGGCAGGAAACCGACGGTATCGACCTGGAAGTCGCAGGCGCCCTGACCCCCAACTGGAACGCCTACGCCGGCTACACCTATCTGCACTTCCGCCGCGTCGACAGCGACGGCCGCAGCGACCCGTCGCACCTGTTCAAGGCCTCCACCACCTACCGCTTGAGCGGCCCGCTCGACCGCCTGACCCTGGGCGCCGGCGTGACTGCGCAGACCAACATCCGCGCCATCTCCAGCCCGGCTGGCCAGCCCACCAACGGTGTGAGCAATGGTGCCACTGACGTGAACTGGTCCGGATATGCCATCTGGAATGCCATGGCCAAGTACCAGCTGACCGACGACACCAGCGTCAGCCTCAACGCCAACAACCTGTTCGACAAGCACTACTACAGCCAGTACGGGTTCTATGCCGGGGCGATTTATGGTGACCCGCGTAACCTGTCGTTGACGGTGAGCACCGCGTTCTGATCAGCCATTCCACAAGGCCTGGCGCTGTACCTGTAGGAGCGGGTTCACCCGCGAACACCGGCGCAGCCGGTGCCTGCAACCGCAGCGCCGGCTCCTACAGAACCAGCGCTCGCTCCAAGGCCTGCGCTGGGCCGCCAAGCGGCGCTTTCTCACCTGTGCTCTGGCGCTTGCTGGCTCAACTGGCATCTCCAATCGGCCCTCGAAGCTATCCCAATCTTCGCCAAACCGCTCGACCTGGTGCATGGTCCGATCTGCGTAAGCGCGAAGCTCTCGAGCGAGGCCTTCGCAGCCCGCCCCTAAGCCAGCAGTCTCTCGCAGCTTGTTGCGTCCGCCGCCGCATCCAGCTCAGCCCCAGCCAAATGCTTTGCATAGTGTTCCATCAGCTCTGACTGCCAAGAAGCGACCTCATCCAATATGCCTGCCGCCTCATCTTCCGTCAGTGCAAAATGCTTATGCTGGCTAAGCAAGTTAGCTCGACTTAGAAGGGGACCGTTGATCCCAACATCCATTGACAGTCCCTGTGCAGGCCCCTCTCCCAGTACGGGAAGAACGTCATACATTGGCGAGAGGCGCCAAGCCCCTTCCTGCCAAATCACGGCGTGGTTACGAGGGTGATCGTCACTGTTCCCTACGAGAGCGTTATAGGCCATTCGCCTGTAGAGCTCCTGCCTATCAGCATCTGGCGCGCCTCTGCGGTACAGCTCATCGGCGAGCGCCGCGTAGATCCACCCTTTGTTGCGCTGCGCATGCCATTCGGCATCGAGAAGAGTTAAGCCACTCATCATCGGGATGCGCCGAAACCTTGCATCATTCTCTGACCATTTTCGGTCAAATCGCTCTACTAGCAGCGTGTTGCCTTTTTCACTTTGATGGAGTGCTGTCCGGGCGACATTCATTCCCTTGGTAGCCGCAAAAGTCATGCAGGCATACTCAAATTTCGGTAGGTCGTAGTGGTCAAATTTATCGCGTGGCTTCGCCAGAATCAGCTTGTGATCAAAACGGTACGTACGCTTGGGCCTGGCACCACCCACTGCTGAGCGCTGATCCCGTATTCTCAATGCCTCCAGCTGCTCTGCGCTCAGCTGGCTGTCATAGATCGCAGCACAAACCTCTATGAAGTGATCGAGCCCTTTGGCTTCAAGCATTTTCACTGGCCTTTCGCCTATGCCCGGCCGCGGTGTGCGAACTTCGCCAGCCATGATATTTCCGGCGCGATCTTCGTTGGGAGACAGCAGCAGGAGCTGGATCGGAGTGAGTTCTCCCTTTAGGGTGCGGCGCAGCAGTCGTTCCCCCCAGCCATCTGGCATCGCATCATCAATGAACCCAGGAACGCCGCCATTCTTATGTACCGGAAAGGGTCGAGCGGAGAGCGGATATCGTATCGGGTCGGGCACCCAACGCTTGGCATCCACGATCTCCGGCGCATAGACGAAGGTTCCCGTGCGACCAGCAAGGGTCAGCCTACCCAACGTCACAGTCTCACCTGTTTCCGGACACTCCATGTAGATGTAAGCGCGTGACATCAGAAGTCCTCCGCGTTGCAGCGCGGCAGCTTTACGCGCTTGGTCGTGTTGGTTTCTAAAGAGTTGAGATCAAGCGCAGGGTCATCGATCAACGCCTGGAAAACCCGGTCAGAGATTCCAACAGTGAACAGCGCGAGCATGAAATCTCGCAACGAAACACCGTCAGCCTTACCCCTCTCGAGGTGACGAACAGTGCGGAGAGAAATTCCAGCCAGGTCCGCAAGGTCTGCCTGACGCATTCTCATGCGCAGACGCGCCTCCTTCATCAGAAGGCCTATTCGGTGCAGCACTGAGGTGCTCTGAACAGGGAAAAAGTCTTTCATAAAGTGGCACCAAGCGACATTTTATAGAGGATAAGGTACCACTCAATACACACTAATAAAACGTATCAGAAAATTAAGGTCTCGTTTTATGGCACCTTATATTCGATAAGATATCATCAAAAGATATTTTATAAAGGGGATGAGCTTGCAGGGCCTAGAGTGGAGTGGGGGCTGTGGGGGTTAAAACAAAAAAGGCCAACTTTCGGTGAGCCTTTTACTCCGTCCCCCCGCTGCTTGCACTGCTTAATTGCGAGTGATTATCATATTCCGCTCACAAGAACGCAGACAGGCCACTCGCCTATGGGACCCCCAAGCTCCTTCGACCTGGATGTCGAGCGCCTCTACACGCAGCACCGCAGCTGGTTGAAGCGCTGGCTGATGAAGCGTCTGGGGGAGGCTGCTGATGCTGATGATCTGGCCCAGGACACGTTCGTGCGTATCATGCGCGCGCGACGCCCGCTCAACGATGTGCAGCGCCCCTTGGCGTACCTGGCCACCATCGCCAACAGCCTGTTGATCAACCGTTGGCGGCGCCTGGCGGTGGAGCGTGCCTATACCGAGGCATTGGCGGCGCAACCGGAGCAATACGAGATCTCCGCCGAAGAGCGACACTTGCTGATCGAAACCCTCACACAGCTCGATGAGCTGCTGCACGGGCTGTCGCCGCGAGTGCGGGAGATTTTTCTGCTGTCGCAGCTCGATGGGCTGACCTACAAGCAGATCGCCGCGCAGCTGGCGCTGAGTGTCGACCAGGTTCAGAGGGCCATGCTCAAGGCCTTCGATCGCTGCTATGCCAGTCAGTTCGAGTGACCGCCATGTCCCAGGCCCAGCCGATTTCCGCCAGCGTGCGCCAGCAGGCCATCGCCTGGTATTCGTTGACCCAGTCCGGCGATATCACCGCCGAGCAAATCCGGGAGCTTGAACGCTGGCGTCAGGCCGACAGCGAGCACGAACTTGCGTGGCAGCGCATGGTGGGTTTGCCGGCGCTGCTGCGCAACAACGCTGGCGTGCTAGGCGACCCGGTCGCCCGGTCTGCGCTACAGCAGGCCCGCTATGTCAGCGGTGACCGTCGCCAGGTATTGAAAATGTTGATGGGTGCCAGCTTGCTGGGGGCCATCGCCTGGCAGAACAGAGAAAGCCAATGGCTGCAGGGCGGTTTGGCAGACCTCAGCACCGAGACCGGAGAGCGCCGCCGTCAGGTGTTGGACGATGGCACCGAACTGTGGCTGAACACCGCCACGGCGGTGGACATCGATTTCAATGCCAACGAGCGGCGCATTTTGTTGCGGTATGGCGAAATCAACGTGCTCACCGGGCACGACCCCTTCGGCCGACCGCTGCTGGTGCAAACCGACGATGCGCTGATGCGGCCGCTCGGCACCCGCTTCACAGTACGTTGCGGGGATGGTTGTCCGGGTACGCTGCTGTCGGTCAGCAGCGGGCGCGTGGCTGCCACGCTGCGACATGGCCGGGGTCAGCGCGTCATCGACAGCGGCCAGCGCGCAAGGCTCGATAGCGAGGGGATCGTCGTCAGTCAACCGGCGGTGCAGGACGATGCCTGGATCGACGGCTTCGTGATTGCCCAGGCCACACGCCTGGACGAACTGATCGACCAGCTCGGCCGCTACCGCCCGGGCATCTTGCGTTGCGACCCGCGTGTGGCCGGCTTGCGGGTGACGGGGTCCTACCCGCTGGATGACGACGAACGCATCCTCGCACTGCTGGAAAGTAGCCTGCCAGTGAGCATTCAACGGCGAACCCGCTACTGGGTGACGGTGGTACCGAGAGCTGGCGCCTGAAAAATATTTTCACCCTCTGCGCAGTTTTTTCGTTCTCGATTGGCTTCAGGGCATACCCCGCCAATACCGCGGTTCCTCTGACCCTTTCGGACGTTCCACATGACGCATCGAATCACCCCGCTGGCCCGCGCCATCCACCTGGCCTTCGCCACTGGCCTGACCCTGTGCAGCCTGTCTGGTACCAATGCCGCACTGGCCCAGCCGGCGGCCAGTAGCATCATTCGTTTCGACATTGATGCGGCCCCGCTCGACCTGGCACTCAGCCAGTTTGGTCGCCAGGCTGGTATCCCTTTATCGATCGATGCCAGCCTAACGGCCGGCAAGACCAGTCCTGGGGTCAAGGGCAGTTTCAACGTGGAGCAGGGCTTTGCCAGGTTACTGGCTGGCACCGGTCTGAACGTGTTCAGGACCGACAGCGGCAACTACCTGCTGATGCAGGCCGCTGAGCCGAGCGGGGCGTTGGAGCTGGGGGTGACGTCGATCAATTCGCGGTCATTAGGTGCAACCACAGAAGGGACAGGCTCGTACACCACAGGGCTAAGCAGCACCGCTACCAAGATGAACCTGTCGATACGTGAAACGCCGCAGTCGGTGAGCGTGATCACTCGCCAGCGCATGGATGACCAGGGGCTCAATGACATTACCGAAGTGCTGCAGCAGACGCCTGGGCTGTCGGTGCAGAGCCTGGGGAGCGAACGCTTCAACATCTATTCACGTGGGTACTCGGTAGATAATTACCAATTCGATGGCATTCCGACGACGCTGGATATCGCAACGCAAATGTCGGCGCAAAGCCTTGCGGACATGGCCATCTACGACCGTGTCGAAGTGCTGCGCGGTGCGACTGGCCTGATGACCGGCGCGGGAGACCCTTCGGCCACCATCAATCTGGTGCGCAAACGCCCTACTGAACAATTCAAAGGCCACATCACCGCTGGAGTGGGCTCTTGGGACAAGTATCGCACCGAAGTCGACCTGTCCGGCCCGCTGACCCCAGCCGGTAACGTGCGTGGCCGCATGGTCGCGGCGTACCAGCAGAACAACAGTTTCGTTGACCACTATTCACAAGAAAAGCAGATTTTCTATGGCGTCCTCGAAGCCGACCTGACCGATACCACCCTGCTTACCGTCGGCGCCGACTACCAGAAGAATAACCCGCAAGGCTCGTCATCCGTGGCCTTCCCACTGTTCTACAGCAATGGCAAACAGACCGATTTCTCTCGCTCGACCAACAGTGCCGCACGCTGGAGCCACAACCCGCAAGATGCCCTCAACACCTTCGCAAGCATCGAGCAGAAGCTGGCTCATGACTGGAGCTTGAAGGCTTCCGTGAACCGCATGTACATCAAGCGTGACGACTACAAGCTGGCCACCGCCAGCTGGGGCTTCCCTGACGAGAACACGGGCGCTGGCGTGCGTCTGTACGGTGGCGCGGGCAGCACCTGGCAGAAACAGACCGGCGTAGACCTGCAGGCACAAGGCCCCTTCCAGCTCTTCGGCCGCCAGCACGAGCTGATCGTTGGCTACAACTATTCGCGTTACGAGAATCGCCATACGCCCACCCGTGGTACCGGGATCGAAGGGACCTTCGTCAATTTCTACGAATGGGACAACTACACCAACCAACCTGTCATGGGTGGCGGCAAGCTCTACGATGGCGACACCGTCATTCACCAGAGTGGCACCTACATTGCCACTCGGCTGCGCCCGACCGACAACTTGTCGGTGATCCTCGGTGCGCGCGTCAACAAGTATAACTACGACTACGACCTGACCTACCCGGCGACGCCACGCAGCAATCGCACGACGGATTACAAGGAAAACGGCGTGGTGACACCCTATGCAGGCGTGGTTTACGACCTCAACGACGTGCACTCGGTTTATGCCAGTTGGACCAGCATTTTCAAACCACAGAGCGTGCGTGACGCCGATGGCTCGACCCTTGAACCGCGTGAAGGTGACAACTACGAGATAGGTTTGAAGAGCGAATTCTTTGGTGGCCTGTTGAACACCAGTATCGCGGCGTACGAGATCAAGCAAGACAACCTTGCTGTACTCGACGAAGGCAAGACCGTCAACAACGATGGCTCTACCGCCGCCTACAAGGCAGTAAGCGGGGCGACTACCCGTGGCTTTGAAGTCGAAGCCAATGGCGAGCTGATGCCTGGCTGGAATGTTTCCGCCAGCTACAACCATGGCATCACCAAGGATCGCGACGGCGAGCGCTTGAACACCGAAGCTCCTGCCAACATGGTGAAGCTGTGGAGCACCTACCGGCTGCCGGGCGATTTCGATCGGCTGACCGTTGGCGGTGGCGCGAACTGGCAAAGCGGCACCCACATAACCGTTACGCCGAGCACGGCGATGGGCACGGTCAAGGCCAAGCAATCGCAATTTACCGTGGTCAACCTCATGGCCCGCTATCAGCTCACCGACCAGCTTTCCACCACGCTCAACGTGAACAACCTGTTTGACAAGAAGTACATCAGTGCGTTGGACACCACGTTCTACAGCGGGTACTACGGTGAACCGCGCAATGTGATGTTGAACACGCGATACGACTTCTGAAATTAGCCACCGGGCATTGGCTTTGGGTCGAGAGCGCTCACTGGCGAATGGCGGGTATCGACCGAGGCTTTGTGAAAACCCTCCGAGCAATCGAGCTGTTCAAAACATCCTAAATCGCGCGTCTACGCGAATGCTGGGTTAGTTGAGCAGCCAAGCTCTTCGGCATCACATAGGTAGTGAACGTACGAACTGTCGGATGCGGATCCTACTCGGCTTGAACCACTCCGGTTGCGGTGTGGCTTTCCCGGCTCCAGGCCAAATTTTGCTGCCCCGGCAGCATTAGAAACAGCAGTCAACGCTTGTGGACAATGGTCGTCAAGAAATGCATTTTCAGGTGATTAGCGCCTGTGGATAAAACGTATTCCTACGTGGAGTCATCGGGTTTCCACAGACCCCGTTGTCCCAGCTGATCGTGGCCCAGAAGTTGTTCATCTAGTTTGGGCCCTTAACCGCGTGGCTGCGCGAAAGAGCTTCATGCTGTTCTGTGGATAACTCCAACCGGACGCTCGACCAGGCTGCCGAAGCGCTGGGAGTCAGCCCCCGTAGCATCAGCCGCTACAGCAGTGGTCGTGAAGCGGTACCACGCACATTGGCGCTGGCTTGCCTAGGTTGGGAGAGTTTGGAGCAGAAAGCCGCCTGACAGGGCTTTTTGAGCCATCTCGGAGGGCTTGAGCTTTCGCTATTCTGGCCTGAGATTGCCGGGGCCGCTTTGTGGCCCTCCGCGACATAAGGCCGCTCCTACAGACGACGCGGCGTGCTTTTGAATCTTTTACTATGCGCGACGGTGCAGCCTGGAAGAGCGCTATGGGATTGTTGAGGCAGCTCTACGGCCGAGTCGCCGCGGCGGTTGCCCCGTAGCGTGAGCAAGCTGAATGCACAGCGTCTTGCGCAAGGCTGGGGGAGTCCGCCATTTGAGTTATACCTCCTAGTCGAAAACATAAAAGGCCCACCTTTAGGTGAGCCTTTTTTGATACTGCGTATGGTGCGGCACCAGGAGTCGAAAATAATCATAACCATATGATTTTAATAGCTTTATTTTTTCTTGTTCGCGGTTATATCTCAAAAAATATCCTTTGGCGCGCACGTCCGTTTCTCTATAGGGGCAGTAAGCGAAGAGCTAGGAAGATTATCCACCAAGCATAGGGGTATCGTGCCTCCATGATCAGAAGGCAAGGTTTCAGTTACGGCTAGCGGTAGCAAGGGGTGCATAGCTTAGCCTGGTAAAAAGTTGTTATCAGTCAGCGGCTATTTAATATTTTCAATCTCTGAGTTTAGTATTTGGCAAATTCCGGGTAAGAAAAAAGATCGCCATTCCTACATCTCTCAAGCCATTTTAGTGATGAGTCAACTTTATATCTATCTACAATGGCTTCAGCCAAGCTGTTATGGCCTAGGGCAAAAAGAGACGTTGAAATGTTAGACAGTGCGTTCGTTTTATCAAAGATATGCATGAAGCTTTCTTTTACATCTTGAATTCCAGATGTGAAGTGGCTGTTAATTTCTAGAATGGTGGAATTGTATAACTTGTCGTAAAATTCTACGTAGAGCTTGTCGCGCGCAAAGTAGAATAATGTATGTAGTCCCGCGAGATACTCAGGCGTTAGCTTGGCTTCAAGTTCACTCCAAATTAAATCCCTAGCACTGACTCTTTTCTTTATGCCGTCAAGCATTGACTTCTTTCGATCCCAGTAATCGAGGCTTAGGGTTGGTGCATTTGGGGTCAAGCTTTTGGTGTTCAGAGGTATCCACTGATCGAAGAAAGAAAATAGCTGATCCGGAACTATACCCTTAAGCGGTAAGGGATCACCTATCAATGATGCGAGATAATAGTGCGTTTTTATTTTTTCAACAGCTTTTGAAAAATCTCTGCTGCCAATGGAATACTTGCACATAAGCTCTTGCTTTGTGTCTTTAAATTCTGATGTTGTCCAGTCAGACTTTGGTGGTAGGGCTCTAGCTAATCTATAAATTATTGGTCGTGAAAGTTTTGATGTGAAAGTTCCTTGGGCATATTCTTCTTTGAGCCACAAGTTTAATTCGTGAAGTCTATCCAGGTTTCTTTCTAGCTCGTCAAACTTTTCTTTTAAGCGGAAAAAATTTATAGAGGCGACGTCTGTTAGATGCTTTATGCTTTCATTGCTTAAGGGATAGCGGAACGTCTGCCCTGTGGCATCTACCTCTGAAATATCTACGATCGTCTCGGCAATTTTACCGTTAATATCGGTATAGCGGCTGTCCAGAAGCTCAGAGTGAGTTTTAAAAAATCCCCATATATTTCCAATGTCATGAGATCCGGACAAGTCGAACGGGAGTTCGTGATTTTTCGCTCTAGCTACGAACGACAGTTCCTGAATTGCTCCCTTTAGTCTCAATTCAACGGAGTGGCGCATATTAAAACATACCGGGTATACTAAATCGTCAATTTCCAAATCCATTTTCCTGGAAAGAACTTGGTCAATCAGTAAGTTGGCGGCGGTGGAGAAGCCTTTGGAATATTCAAAGTACCCAGGGCTGCCGTTGTTTCCCACGCATGCATTTGCCCATGTGGGCTCTGAACTGCAAAAAGTTGAGTTTTTATTTCCGGCCATGATGTAAAACCTATTTATGCTTTGATGCGTTAGTAGAGTGCGTGACAATGATTTTGTACGGTGCGTGCGATTGTCAATATCGCAACTGAATCTTACCTTAGCGCTCGTCTGTGAGAGGTTTCTGTGGGGCGAGGCGGTGTGAAAACAGTTAAAGCAGGTTTGCTGCCCAAACAAAAACGAGTTCTCAAGCAATATTTTGATTTGATGGCTAGACAGGATTGGCAAATTTGACGTAGCAACGCAGGCTTCCAAACAGAGCTTACGTTTTTGCCCTATCTAGACCAAAATTGGTCGTTCAGTATCTAAGATATTTCGGGGGCAATTCACTCACCCCTTCCGCGTTTACTTTAAGTGGAGTTTAGGTGATCATTTTACTGCGTGTTCGCGAGCTCGGCAACAAGCTGTCTCTGAATGTGCTCGTCACTCTTAGCGATGCCTAAACGCGGATTTATTGCCCATTGTGAAGTATGTACAATGAGGTTTCTGGCTTCCGAAGTAGCCATGAATGAGAATTTAATGATCGTTCCTATGATCTTCCTATTTCTCCTCTCGTAAATTCGCTCCCAAATGTGAGAGTGTTCCTTAATGAAGTCATCCATTAGCTGATTCACTGACGTTAGTAACGTATTGTCGTTGCTAGTCATGAAAATCGAGTCGCCACGATTTAAAATTTTGGAAACATCTAATGCGACAAGCCCACGATGACCAGAGCCTACCTCACCTGCAAGGATTCTCTCTAGCTGACTTGAAGCTTTCCGAACATTGCTCTCAATTTTTTCGACGGTTGTGACACGTTTGCATTCAACCCATATTTTCTTTTCGCCAATACTTATACCTGTATCGGACCTTGCATCGAGTATGGCCTCAACACCTCTATCAGGACGATGTGCCTTTGCTGCAACCGCAGCCTCAAAAAGAAAGTTTCGAGCAACGGAGGATTCTGGTGTCTCGTTTGTGGCGTTGAACGGACCATTAACACCTTTTTGAAGTTTCTCAACGATACCTTTCACCTCATGGTTTGGAAGGGCATTAAAGGCTTTATGGATGTTCACAAATTCAAATACTTCGAACATTGAGCTGACAAATTCTGGAAATATATTTTGCCCTTCATGTGCAGTTGCGTTTTTGTACGCATCTTTCCAGTAACCGATGATTCTTTCGTAATGAGATGTTCTTCCTGGACTCAATTTTATGCCAAGCCCTTCCATCCACCTCAAAGCTGCCGAGTACTGTTTAAAAATGGTTTCGTAATTTTCTGTAGGAATGGACATAGCAGCCTACCGTAAAGTTAAGTGGTCTGCGTGGACTCTTACGCAGCTATTTATTTAGAGATGAAAGGTTAATGCACCTGGGGAATTAGTCAATGCACACAGCCTGATCATGAGAGATGTGATGCCTGCGACCTGATGTCTAGTCCGAATTGCTTCCTTAGATTGTTGAATGGCGCTGGAGGCCTTGTTGAAATGAGAGAATCGACTGCTTGGTGATAAAATTTCTTACAACCCGAAGCTGGTGTTGATTTCGACGAGTGGCTATTTCTGGCGATTGTTGTCGGTCTTAGCCATCAATATCGGGTCCAGCTCAGAGATAGAAAACCCATGACTTTTCTAGGCGTCGAGCGACCAGCTGGACCGTCAGCACGTAGTAGTAGCGTGTAGCCTCCCTGCGGTGGCGCATGCGGTGTTCGAGGAACCAAGCTACATGCTTTCTCTGCCAACCCCAAGGGGTCTCTCGCTGCCAGCGTTCTGCAATGTCAGCCTGAATGACTTTCGCCTGCCGCAAGTGGCGTTGCCGCGTCGCGTGCGACCCGGTCAGCACGCCAGCCAAGAACAACTCCATATCGAATGGCTTGCTCATGCCCGTCCTCCAATGTAGGCAGCGACCACGTCGATCCGCCCGTGCCCCAGCTCATAGCTGATTTGCCTCCGGGCCTCACGATCAACGTTTCTATCTACTTGGCAACATTGACCGCCGTTGATAGGCGCGCAATGCCGGGTAATTTGCTCGTAGCGCTCAGATGCGTACGCCGCTCTTAGCTCATGGAAGCCCTTGAGGTTGTGTGCATGCAGGATGTCTCGCGCAGGGCCGATGATTTCATGCAGAAACTCCCGGTAGCTTTCGTGTGGCGCAATCATGTTTCGGCTACCCGCAGGTGACGCCTGCCATGCACACCCAAGTGCACCACGAATATGGTTGTCCACCGCAATCCAACGCGGCGCCGTGGCGCCAGCGCGGCCGCCCTTGGTGCCATCCTGAATATTGATCTTGCCTAGGTCGTTAGCCTCACGGCTTAGCCGTGGCAGGTCAGCCAAGATGGCCTCACGCAAGCGCATACCGGTGGCTCGCGCCAACAGGGCGATGGCGGCGGCCCGTAGCTGATCATGGCGGCAAAGCGCATCGACGATCTGCTGAACCTGTTCGCGATCTTGGCCCTGCGGCACCGACTGGCGAACCCCGGTGCGCTGCATACCCAACGCCTTGCTCGGACTTGGCATTTTCACATGCTGATCACCGCGAAGCGCTGCCATGGTCCTGTTAACACTGGATAGGCGGTTATGTGCGGTGCTGACGGCGAGGTCACCGCGGCTAACCACGTCGCGCAGATACACTGCATAGTCGGCCAACACCTTCCGATCAATCTGCCGCGCATCATTGATACCCGGCCCCTGTTCTGAGCGGCACCACTTAACGAATGCCTGCCAGCGATCACTGTGCGCCTTGACCGTGGCGTAGTGACCGCCACCGAACATGTCTTTCAGCGCCTGCGGCCCTGCATAGCTCAACTGCCTGCCGTAACCGAAATTGCGGCCATCGCGTCTACCTACCAATGCCATGTCGCTCACCTCATCTCTCGATCTCCGATCCTCGCCCCACGTCATCCCGCCAAGAATGCTGAGTGTTATCAGGGATCAAGGCCCCTGCGACCTGTGGGGATGTCCTCTAACGCGGGACTGGCGGCTCCTTACTACCGGGAGCAAGGGCATCTCATGATCTGGCCTCCTGAGCACCGTTACCGGTGGGCGGGTGGAGGCTGCATTGGCTGACGAGACCAGTGCCGCGAGATCCTGAGCCAGGTGCAAGCAGCAATGCGATGACCGGGGCATGCCTGACTGTCAGTCAGGTGCAGTCCATCCCTGGTCTGCGGCACCATCATCTACATGGCTGTTGCTGGTGACATCGGCGTTTGTCACGCCGATTGTCACGAGGGGGAATGCCGCAAAGCCTTGTGCGATCAGGGCTGCAGCAGTGGTAGAAGTGCCCGTCTCTTTCCACAGAAAGAGACGGGCACAGGTTGGCGCAATATTCGGCCAAGCGGATAGGTTGCTGCAGGGCAGCGAGGTACGGTGTATCTGGCGCACGAGCGCTATGTGTGTAAGAGCATCCATCACATGGGTAGTGACCGGGCGAGCTGCCGGATGCGAATCGCCCTTGGGGAGAACCACCGCCAGAGCGGCGTGACCTTTAAGGTTCGGGTCACCTGGGGTGCTGTCATCGACAGCGTTTGCAACTCCCGGTCTACGCCTGTGGACAATGTTCGTCAAGCAAAGCGATTTCAGGGATTTAGCGCCTGTGGATAAAATTATCCTTCGGTGGACATCTGTGGTTTTCCACAGACGTACGCTGTGCCAGCAGTTTTTTTCTTAGGTATGGTCCTTTCAAACGGGGCGGCTTTGCAGCCCCGTTTGAAAGGACCCGCGCGGAGGAGCTTCATGCGGTGCTGTGGGTAACTTCACAGCGAGTTTGAGGGGGGGGGGTGCTGCGGGCTACTCGGTCCTCTTGGCACTGCGCAGGCGTGTG
Organism: Pseudomonas sp. GD03862; assembly: GCF_029840855.1. NCBI lineage: Bacteria > Pseudomonadati > Pseudomonadota > Gammaproteobacteria > Pseudomonadales > Pseudomonadaceae > Pseudomonas > Pseudomonas sp. GD03862. Next base: position 52,298 of record NZ_JAOCDI010000023.1, on the reverse strand, counting down.
ACGTTTTCGCCCGTCTGCTTGGCAAACTCGTGCGGCGTCACATGGTCCTCGCGGTTCGCCTCCAGAAACCGGCTCCACCAGGTCATGATCATCCGGCGCTCTTCGAGGAACTCGGCCTTGTGGGTATAAGCGGCCCGTACGTTGTTGCGCTCCTTGTGACTCATCTGCCGCTCGATAGCCGTCTCCGACCACAGCCCGGACTCGACCAGCGCACTGCACGCCATGGCTCGGAACCCGTGGCCGCAGATATCCACCTTGGTGTCATAGCCCATCGTCCTTAGCGCGGCGTTCACCGTGTTCTCGGACATCGGCTTCCACGGTTTGGCATCCCCCGCGAACACCAGCTCGAACTTGCCGGTGATCGCGTGGATCTGCTCAAGCAAGGCCACTGTCTGCGGCGATAAGGGTACAACGTGGATATCCCCGGCCATTTTTGTACCCCTTGTGGAAAAGGGTACTCCGTCCAGCGCCGGGCGGGTGTCGGGGATCTCCCAGATGCCACGCTTGAGGTCAAACTCGTTCCAACGGGCGAAGCGCAGTTCACTGGAGCGCACGAACACGTGCAGCGATAGCATCACCGTGAGGCGCGTGAGCGGGCGACCTTTGTAGCCGTCGATACGCGCCTGTAGCTCAGGCAACCGCGATAAGGGTAGTGCGGGTCGATGTGTAACCCGTGGCGTTTTGATCGAGCCATCGAGATCGTGAGCCGGGTTCGCCGTGATCAGTCGCAGCCGTTTGGCTTCGCGCATGATGCTTTGCAGGTAGTTCTTGATCCTGAGCGCCACGTCGATGGTGCCGCGCTTCGTCACAGCCTCCAGTGGCTGCATGAGGTCGTGGGTGTCCAACTCAACGATTGCCCTGGCACCTAACAAAGGGAATACGTGAGTCTTCAACCGACTGAGCACAGTCTTAGCGTGGCCCGGCGCCCACTTCGGCACCATCCCGGCATACCAATCGAGCGCAACGCTTTCGAAGGTTCGGCCATTGATCACGGCTTGCACCTTGGCCTGCTGCTTGGACTGTATAGGGTCAATGCCGTTGGCGAGCTGCTGTTTGAGCTCGAAGCGCTTGTGGCGAGCGTCAGCCAGCCCGACCACTGGGTAGTTGCCAAGTGAGGTCAGGCCCTCGCGGCCATCGGGCTTCACATACCTGAGCCGCCAGCCTTTGCGACCGTTGGGCTTCACGAGCAGGTAAAGGCCATCGCCGTCAAAAAGCTTGTACTCACGTTCGCGAGCCTTTGCAGTGCGGCAGGCGCTGTCGGTAAGGGGAGCCGTTGTGCGAGCCATAAGGGTACTTTCCAATGTCGAATTGGTAGGTATCCTTAAAAGTACCCTTATTAGCGCTGGCTACCCTCGGAATCCGACGGAACGCCAAAACGAAAAAACCCGCCAGAAGGCGGGTTTTTCGGGGGTTCCAGAGATTTTGAAAGCTTTCTATGGAACCTTGAATGGTGCCGGCACCAGGAATCGAACCCGGGACCTACTGATTACAAGTCAGTTGCTCTACCATCTGAGCTATACCGGCAATGGGGCGTCATTATAGCGATCGTTTGGCGCCTGTAAACCACTTCCTTGCGAATGTTCGCAAAAGACCTAAGTCACCGGCCTAAAAGAAGAATTTTCCTACCAGCCGCGATGCATGGTGGTGACGCTAGGCTCGCTTTTACCCGGGTTGAAGAACAGCTTGTCGTTGTCGCAGCCGCGCTTGCGGCATGGGGCTTCTGTGCGCAGGGGCAGGCCTTTGTCGCCACCCAGCTGCATGCCGGGGTGGTTCCAGCCCAGGTTGCTGTTGGGGTGGGGCGAGGTGCCGCCGGCGCAGCCGGTTAGGGCCAGGGCGAAGGTCAACAGGGCGAGGGGGTTGGCTCGGGTCACGATGCTCAGGTCCGGTGGTCCATTGTCGGTTCTGGCGCAACGCCAGAAGGTCGCGGGGCTGGCGGGCAGCGCGCGACGTCACTTTTTAATGATTTGGGGGGCGGATGATACACCGTTGCGGCGGTGGAGCATTAGCCTTGTGTTGTCTGGTATGGCCTCTTCGCGGGTGAACCCGCTCCTACAAGGGGGCGGGTAAGCCGGGTTATCTGTGTAAGGGAATTCTGAACCATGGGGTCAAAAGCTTCAGGGTTTGGATGCTTCGGAAGTATCCTACGCGCGCCGCCGAAGTAACGCTGTTGTCGGGGAAGTGGCTCACGGATACCGTTTTCGGGTCGCTCTGGCGACCGGGTGTGAGAACCCGACTTTGAACGTATCGGCTGCGTAATGGCGACTGTGCGCGGGCAGACCTTGGTCTGGCCGAGCTTCCTACGTTCACTCGGTTTCTCACCTCGTGCACGGTTGCCGCCTTTGTTCCGTGAGAAAGAATGAACACGGCAACTCCTTTTGAACTAGGGAGTTTGAAAAGTGAAAACGATCGATTCTGATCCCAACAGCCCCAAACCAATCACAACCGCAGGCGTGGAAACCTTCCTCGCAGCCGGTAACCCATCCCTCAATCTGCTACGCGTAGAGCCCGGCGTCCCCGTCGACGCGGCCTACGAGCATGTCTCGATCCTGATGGGCTACATCAAGCACCTGGTGCGCGAGGGGGATATGGAGGACGACCATAAATTCCTGGGTGCAGCCGATTACCTTTGCGACATGGCCAAGGCGCTGATGAACGATATCGAGATTGCCAAGGGCAAGGCGCATTAGGCATTGACGCGGTCATTTGTGGGAGCGGCCTTGCGTCGCGAATGGGCTGCAAAGCAGCCCTGGCGATTTCAGATATTGTGCCGAAAACGGGGGCCGCTTTGCGGCCCTTTCGCGACGCAAGGCCGCTCCCACAAAAGCCGCTTGCGCTAACCACAAGAAATGTTTATGCACAAGTGGCATTTGGGGCCTGAGCGAAAGGCATGCCGGATCGCTACGCCGCTGGTCTTTGCGCAAACGCCTGTTTTTACTGGGCTGCAGCCGCAAGCAGGAATAAGCCAAGCGCTTGAAATAGCGCTTGGATCCAACAGGTAATCACAAGCTTGTTCACAGACTTATCCACAGGTTGTGCTGCGGCTAACCGTCGCGTTCCGCCAGAATGAGGAGGTTGCGCGGGGTCAGTGGGTAATCGCAAAACAGGCCCAGGCGCACGTCATAGCCTTGTTCTTCGAGGAACAGGGCGCGATCGAGTACCAGCCACAGCTCCAGTGGCCGACGGAACAGGTTGCGTACGCGCTCCAGGTTCCGAACCTCGGCCAGGCGTTGCCAGCCCGCAGCTTCCAGCATTGCCCAGTCCGGGTTGCCGCTCACTGGCAATTGCTTCAGTTCAGCCAGGTCACGGCAGTATTGCTCGAAGGGCTTCTCCAGCCAGGCCACCGGCAGGGAAGGCGTCGGCAGGTATTCATCGCTCTGGCGCTGCTGGCGTTGTAGCAGGTCGAAGCCCAGGCGCCGGGCCATCGAGGTGTCGCGCTGGCGCCGCACGCGGGCGCCGGCAGTGACGGTTTCGCTCAAGGGCAGGCCCAGGTCGTCCAGCGACAGCTGCAGGCTCGACGCCTGCGCGGCTGTGGATAACGCCTGGTATTGCTGCGCGGCGATGCGGTTGTAGCAGCAGGGGGCTATGGCCAGTTGCCGGCAACCTTGCTGGCTGGCCAGTTGCATCAGGCGTACATGCAGATCGCCACAGGCATGCAAGGCAACCACGCTTTTATCGTTAGCCAGGTGGTGCGCGCTGTCGCTGGCCATCACATCCTGATGTATGTGCTGTGCTTGCAAGTGGTGGTGTGCACTCAGGGCCTGACCGGCAGCGACCAGGTCGGCGTCGTACTCCAGGCAGGTCAGGTGTTGCCCAGGTTGCAGCAGGCGACGGCCGAGGTGGCCTTTGCCAGAACACCAGTCCAGCCAGTGGCGGGGCTGCTCGCGGAAGGCCAGGTGGCTGGCGAAGGCTTCGATCTGCTGCCATTTGCGGCCGGGCACAGCGACGTCCAGGCGGTGGGCGGCAGGTGGCAGGTCGGTTTGCGCAAGGCTGCCGAGCGTGGCGAGCTGTCGGGCTTGTTCGTCCAGTTGCGGGAATGGGGCAGGCAAGCGGTCAGCGGCGCTGTCGGCTTCGGCGTCTGCCAGGGAACATTGGCGCAGGTGGGCGGCAAGCTCTGGGTGGGTGGTTTCCCAAGGCAGATGCAGGGTGGTGAAGGGGCGGGGTTTCCACAGCTGTTGGTGCTCGATCAGGAACTGGTCGAGGACCTGGAAGCGGGTGCTTAGGTGGTGGCTGTGGAGGGGGCTGGGCATGGGGATGTGTGTTGGGGTTGAGGGCCTATTCGCGGGTAAACCCGCTCCTACGACGGTTCAGCATAGGCCTGTTGTAGGAGCGGACGTGCCCGCGAAGACGGCTAGGAGATGTCAGCGGCCTTGGCAGGCATCCACGCGCAACCAGCGCTCCAGCAACTTGAAGCCTTGCACCAGCATGAACGAGATCACCAGGTAGAACACGCCTGCGGCGAAGAAGATCTCCACCGGCAGGTAGGTGCGGGCGATGATGGTACGGGCCATGCCGGTCAGCTCCAGCAGGGTCACGGTACTGGCCAGGGCACTGGCCTTGAGCATCAGGATCACTTCGTTGCTGTACGCCGGCAGGCCGATGCGCGCAGCGCGTGGCAGCATGATGTAAAACAGCGCTTTGCCACGCGACATGCCCAGCGCCCGTGCCGCTTCGATCTCACCTTTGGGGATCGACTGCAGCGCGCCACGCAGGATCTCGGCAATGTACGCGGCGGTGTGCAGGGTCATGGTCAGCACCGTGCACCAGAACGGATCGCGCAGGTACGGCCACAGCGAACTGGAGCGCACCGCATCGAACTGCGCCAGGCCGTAATAGACCAGGAACAACTGCACCAGCAGCGGCGTGCCACGGAAGAAGAAGATGTAGCTGAACGGCACCGCGCGCACGTACCAGTGGCGCGAGGAACGGGCGATGCCCAGCGGGATGGCCAGGATCAACCCGGCAACCACGGCAATGGCCACCAACTCCAGGGTCAGGACCGCACCCTCGGCCAGGCGTGGCAGCCATTTGAAGATGACTTCCCAATTCATTATTCAGCCCTCGCAAAGCCGCGAGCGGCGCGTTTTTCCATGAAATGCATACCGGTCATGGCAAGCACGGTCAGGCCCAGGTAGATGCAGGCCGCGACCATGTAGAAGGTGAACGGCTCTTTGGTCACGGTCACGCCGATCTGCGAATGACGCATGATTTCTTCAAGGCCGATTACCGATACCAGGGCGGTGTCCTTCATCAGGATCATGAACAGGTTGCCAAGGCCGGGCAGGGCGATGCGCCACATCTGCGGCAGGATGATCCGCGAGAGGATGCGGCCCTTGGACAAGCCCAGCGCCAGGCCAGCTTCGCGGTGGCCTTTGGGGATTGCGAGGATGGCGCCACGGAACACTTCGGTGGCGTAGGCGCCAAAGCACAGGCCCAGGGCGATCACGCCCGCGGCGAAGGCGCTTAGCTCAAGGCCCGGCATGTTCAGGGCTTCGCCGAGGCTGTTCATGAGCCCGACGGTGCCGAAATAGATAAGCAGCACCCACAGCAGTTCGGGCACGCCGCGAACCAGGGTCGAGTAGAAGCCGCCAAGCCATTGCAGCGGCTTGAGCGGGGAGGTCTTGGCCAGGGCGCCGAGCAGGCCCAGGACCAGCCCCAACAGCAAGGCGCAAAGCGCCAGTTTTACGGTCATCAGGGTGCCGGCCATCATGGCCGGACCGAATCCGTGCAGGTCGATATTCATGGGCAGGTCATTTTAGGGACTGGCGCGCCGCGGGGGCGCGCCGGTCAGGGCGGATCATTCGATGCTGAACGGGAAGTACTTGTCGTTGATTTTCTTGTACGTACCGTCGGCTTTGATTTCTGCCAGGGCTTTGTTCAGGTCGTCGCGCAGCTTGGTGTCACCTTTGCGCACGGCAATGCCGATCTTGTCGCTGTCCATCACCGGCTCGCCCTTGAACTCGAAGTTCGAGCCGTCTTTGCTTTTCAGCCACTCGTACTGCACGTACTTGTCGGCCAGGATGCCGTCGATACGACCGGAAACCAGATCAAGGTAGGCGTTTTCCTGGGTGTCGTAGAGTTTGATATCGACATCCGGGTAGTTGTCTTCAAGGTAGGTGCCGGCCAGGGTGGCGCGCTGGGTGCCGATGACCTTGCCCTTGAGCGACGCTTTGTCGGTCTTGAAGTCGACGTTTTTCGGCGCGATGAACTGCAGCTTGTTGGAGTAGTACGGATCGGTGAAGTCCACAGCCTGCTTGCGTTCGTCGGTGATCGACAGCGACGACACCAGGAAGTCGAACTTCTTGGCGTTCAGGGCCGGGATGATGCCGTCCCAGTCGGAGGTAACGACCGAGCACTCGACTTTCATCTTGGCGCACAGGGCGTCGCCAATGTCTTTGTCGAAGCCAACCACGTTACCGCTGGCATCCTTGTTGTTGAACGGTGGGTAGGCGGCTTCGATGCCCATGCGCAGTTTTTCTGCGGCCATGGCGTTTGCCGACATCACCAGCGTGGCAGCAGCTGCCAGGAGAAACTTCTTGTAGGTGTGCATGTATTGCTCCGTTAGCGGTGGCTGGACATGAATTGCTTGCAACGCGCCGAGGTCGGGTTTTCGAAGACCTGCTGCGGCGATCCCTGCTCTTCGACCAGGCCCTGGTGCAGGAAGACGACTTCACTGGACACATGGCGGGCAAAGCTCATCTCGTGCGTCACCAGCAGCATGGTACGGCCTTCTTCGGCCAATGCGCGGATAACGTTAAGCACTTCCTGGACCATTTCCGGATCGAGGGCCGAAGTGGGCTCGTCGAACAGGATGACCTTGGGCTTCATGGCCAGGGTACGGGCAATGGCGGCGCGCTGTTGCTGGCCACCGGAAAGCTGGGCGGGGTAGCTGTGGCGTTTGTCGTAGATGCCGACCTTGTTCAGCAGCGCTTCGGCGGCTTCGATGGCTTCGGCCTTGCTTTGGCCGAGCACGCGGCGTGGCGCCTCGATGATGTTGTCGAGGATCGACATGTGCGGCCACAGGTTGAAATTCTGGAAGACAAAGCCGATTTCGCTGCGCAGGCGATTGATCTGGCGGTTGTCGGCTGCGATCAGGTCGCCATTCTTGGCGGCCTTGAGCTTGAGGGCTTCGCCGGCGACCAGGATTTCGCCCTGGTGCGGGTTCTCGAGCAGGTTGATGCAGCGCAGCAGGGTGGACTTGCCGGAGCCGGACGACCCCAGGATGGAGATCACGTCACCGTCGCGAGCGGTCAGCGAAATGCCCTTTAGAATTTCCTGCTCGCCGTAGCGTTTGTGCAAATTGCGGATTTCCAGCGCGGGCGTGGCCTGAGCCATGTGCGGTCCTCATGTGTTCGGGTGCGTTCCCAGCTGTTGGCGGCCTTCCTGGCGTGCGCCAAGCTAGCATAGCGGCATTATGACGGCCAACAGGGTCGCCGGGGACTGGGGGCGCTGGTGGGGCAGTTTGTCGCATCGCTACAGCGTAACGTCGCGCAGATGTCCGCGAAGGTGTCGCCCAGCACCAGAGCCTTGATGAAAAAAGGCGCGATGGTGCCAGCTTTGGCCGGCTCATGGAAGCTGTTTTGACCCATTGGAGGGGTAAACCCGACCTTTTGCCAGTGCAAACGGGTTCACCCAGGAATGCCATGTTGATGTCACAAGGTTGTACCCATGGGTTGCACTTTTTGGCATTGCAGTGGTGCACAGGTGTTACCGAGGAGCACCTTTGGTGCATTTGTAAGTGGGTATTTCAGTAATCCGCTGATTTGATGTCCTTTCGGTCATGCAATGGCCGAAAGCCCTCCAGGCCGCATCCTAAAAGGCCTGCAGAATTTTCTGACGAGTGCATTCGTCATATGGCGCGCTTATTGCCAGTTGGAAACCGCCGATTGCAGCGACGCCTAGGTCATCCCCTGGCGCGCTCTGTACCCGCAGTCGGCGTGGTCCACTCCTTACAAAGGTAGTTTCAATGAGCGGTAACAATTCCAATGACCTCGCTCAGGGGCTCAAACAACGGCATGTGACCATGCTGTCCATCGCTGGCGTCATCGGTGCCGGCCTGTTCGTAGGCTCCGGCCACGCCATCGCAGCGGCCGGCCCTGCCGTGCTGCTGGCTTACGCTGCCGCCGGTACGCTGGTCGTGCTGGTGATGCGTATGTTGGGTGAAATGGCAGTCGCCTCGCCTGACACCGGTTCGTTCTCTACGTATGCCGACCGCGCCATCGGGCGCTGGGCTGGTTTCACCATTGGCTGGCTGTACTGGTGGTTCTGGGTGCTGGTGATTCCGCTGGAGGCCAACGCCGCCGCAGCCATTCTGCATGCCTGGTTCCCGGCGGTTGACCTGTGGGCGTTCTCCCTCGTCATTACCTTGGCACTGACACTTACCAACCTGTGCAGTGTGAAGAACTACGGTGAGTTCGAGTTCTGGTTTGCCCTGCTCAAAGTGCTGGCGATCATCGGCTTCATCGCCGTGGGCTGTGCTGCTTTGTTCGGCTTTGTACCGAGCAGCCAGGTGAGCGGTGCCAGCCACCTGTTCGATACCCAGGGCTTCATGCCCAACGGCCTGGGCGCAGTGCTGGCAGCCATGCTGACCACCATGTTCTCGTTCATGGGTACCGAAATCGTCACCATCGCCGCTGCCGAGTCGAAGGACCCGGGCAAGCAGATCAGCCGTGCCACCAACTCGGTAATCTGGCGTATCTGCCTGTTCTACCTGGTGTCGATCTTCCTGGTCGTGGCCCTGGTGCCGTGGAACGACCCGGCCCTGGCCGAGACGGGCTCCTACCAGACCGTGCTGAGCCGTATCGGTGTGCCGAATGCCAAGCTGATCGTCGACATTGTCGTGCTGATTGCCGTGACCAGCTGCCTGAACTCGGCGTTGTACACTTCTTCGCGCATGTTGTTCTCGCTGAGCAAGCGTGGCGACGCCCCGGCCATCGCCCAGCGCACCACCAAGGCGGCGACCCCGCACGTGGCGGTACTGCTGTCCACCGCAGCGGCATTCCTTTGCGTGTTCGCCAACTTCGTGGCACCGGCCCAGGTGTTTGAGTTCCTGCTGGCCAGCTCTGGCGCCATCGCGCTGCTGGTGTACCTGGTGATTGCCGTTTCGCAGCTGCGCATGCGCGCCCAGCGTGAAGCCCGCGGCGAGAAGATCACCTTCAAGATGTGGCTGTTCCCGGGCCTGACCTGGGCGACCATTGCCTTCATCGTTGCCATTCTGGTGGTCATGGCGCTGCGTGAGGATCACCGTGCGGAGATCATTGCGACTGCGTTGCTGAGTATTGGTGTGGTGGCGGCTGGCTTGCTGGTGCACCGCAAGCGCGAGGCTGCCGGGCGGGCGGCGCTGGACAGCTGATCGGCGCTGGCTGAAATGAAAAGGCCGCACCTTGTGAAGGGTGCGGCCTTTTTTTGTGGCCTGTGATGGCCCTTTCGCGGGCAAGCCCGCAGGTTCACCACAGGCCCGTAGGCGCGGGTTTACCCGCGAAAGGGCCGGGGCTGCAGGCCAATTTCCTTGGCTAATCACCGTTGCAGCCGCCATCGTATTCGCGGGTAAACCCGCTCCTACAGGGGGCGCAACAGGTTATATGGCCCTGTCAGCCGAACTGCTTCTGCTGTTGCTGCTGCTTGGCCACGAGTTCGGAAGCGGCGATATAGGCGTCCTGGAACTCATCACTCTCCAGCCAGGCCATGGTGGTCTCTTCGTCAGCGCCGTCCAGCCATTTGCGGTAGGCGTTGAACACCAGCACGATGTAGTCGGTGGCGTGTTCTTCCTTGTGCCCCTTGAGCACCAGGGCGAGCAGCGGGTCCACCAGGAACACCGAGATCATTGGCACCAGGCCGCCTTCCTGGGCTTCCTTCATCTTGTTGAACATCGCGTCGTAGCTGCCCGACTCCATGGCCTTGTTGTACACCTGCTCGACGCTGGCGCTGTCGCCGGCGCTGGCCTTGACCGCTTGGCCGCTGCGTACCATGCGGTTCTGCTTGGCCTTGCTGGCGGCGCGCTTGGCGCGTTTCTGTTGCTTGGTGGGGGTGGCCATGGGGAAATCCTTGGGTGTGTCTGAAAGTGCGCGTATTGAAGCGCAATTGCCCGATAAACCCAAGCAGTGCGCCTGGGCGCTGCAGCATGAGATGTCTGTGGGATACATATCCAGATTATGCGGACCGTGGGCCCTGCGTAGCTTCTCTCCTGCTGCCAGCCATGTTGGCTGGCAGCCTGTCACTGCGCCAATTCGGCGTCTGTGAGTGATGCGCACGTTTGCGCTACAAAGGAGGAGTCATGAAGCACTTTTATCTGGTCACCCTGTACGGCTACACGGACGATGGCAGGGTTTACTATCCAACCGGTTTCGCCGGTTGCGACGAGCAAAGGATTACAAAGGCTGACATCGCCGCCATTATCGAAAAAGGCAAGCAACACGGCCACCTTCAGTTGCACAGCATCTCCTACATGGGGCACATGACCGAGGACGCATTCAATCATCTTCGTTCCATGTCGGACGAGTAAGGGTTGGCCCGCAGTCTGCTTAGGCTGCGGGTTTCTCGATTGCATGGCGAGCCTTCAGGTTGCGTTGTGAAATCTGGTGTTCTTCGAAGCCGCCTGAAGTTAAAAATCACAGACAACAAAAAACCCGCACTAGGCGGGTTTCTTGTTGTCGCTTCGGGTAACTTTGCAACCACCAGAAGCTTGAAGGTGGTGCCCAGAGACGGAGTCGAACCGCCGACACGAGGATTTTCAATCCTCTGCTCTACCGACTGAGCTATCTGGGCGACGAGGTGAATTAAATAGATTTCCGGACCGCTCGTCAACGACTTTTTGAAAAAATTTTAAATTAATTCCGTCGCTTACGATTTTTGGGGTCATTCGGCCGGTGGAACGTAGCCTTCGGCCTGGGCGTATTCTTCGCCGGCGAAAAACTTGTCCATCTCAGCCTGGAGGAATTTGCGGTCCTCGGCGTTCATCATGTTCAGGCGCTTCTCGTTGATCAGCATGGTCTGGTGCTTCTGCCAGTCGGCCCAGGCTTTCTGCGAGATGTGTTCGAAGATGTCCTGGCCCTTGGCACCGGGATAGGGCGGGCGTTCCAGGCCTGGCAGTTCTTCTTGGTATTTGCGGCACATCACGGTGCGGGTCATCGGGCGTCTCCTGCGATCAGTTCGTCGGCCGCGCGTTCAAGCAGCTTTTTCACCGGGGCGGCGAGGCCCAGGCGCGGCGGGGTGGCGAGGTTATACCAGAGCCAGTCGGCCTCGGCCACGTGCTCGCCGACCGGGTCGACGTGCACGAGCCAGGGCTCAATCGCCAGCTGGAAGTGGCTGAAGGTATGGGTCAGGCCGTCCATGGCGTGGCGGCCAGCGAGGCGCAGGCCGTGCTGGTAGGCCAGGTCGTCGAGCTGGGCGATGTCGTCCAGCTCCGGGAGGCTCCACAAACCACCCCACAGGCCGCTGGAAGGGCGGCGGTAAAGCAGGATGGCGCCTTCGTGGTTGGCCAGCAGTGGCATCAGTGTGCGCCGTTGCGGCAGCGCCTTGCGCGGTTTGGGCTCGGGGTAGCGGGTTTCTTCGCCGTGCAGGTGCGCTTCGCAGCCGCGCTGCAACGGGCAGATCAGGCAACTGGGCTTGCTGCGCGTGCACAGCGTGGCGCCCATGTCCATCATCGCCTGGGTGTAGTGGTTGGCGCGTTGTTGCGGGGTAAAGCGCTCGGCAGTGGCCCATAGCTGGTTGGCAACCTTGGGTTCGCCGGGGTAGCCGGCCTGGGCGGTGTAGCGTGCCAGCACGCGCTTGACGTTGCCGTCGAGGATCGGTGCGCGGATGCCCATGCTGATGCTGGCGATGGCGCCGGCAGTGGAGCGGCCAATGCCGGGCAGCTCGGTAAGCTGCTCGACGCTGCGCGGGAATTCGCCGCCATGTTGCTCGACGACGACCTTGGCGGCCTTTTGCAGGTTGCGTGCGCGGGTGTAGTAGCCAAGGCCCGTCCACAGGTGCAGCACTTCGTCCTCCGGTGCCTCGGCCAGGGCTTGCACGGTTGGCAGGGCCTGCATGAAGCGGTCGAAGTAATTGAGCACGGTGCTGACCTGGGTCTGCTGCAACATGATTTCCGATACCCACACCCGGTACGGCGTGATGCCCTGTTGCCAGGGCAGGTCGTGCCGGCCGTGCTCGTCATACCAGTCCAGTACTGCGCTGGAGAACTGCTCGGGGCTCATCGGTTGAACAGCCCCTTGAGCGCGTCTTTCAGTTCCGGGCTCACTTTGTCTCCAAGTTTTTCGTCAAGTTTTTCATCGATCTTGTCTTTCAGGCGGTTGCCGGCCAGCTTGGCGGCAACCTTGCCCAGGCCGTTCTGGTCGAGGCGGCAGGCCTTTGCGCCGAGTTCCAGCGGACCACGGCAGCGCAGGGGGACTTCAACACCCACATAACGTTCGTTGACCTGGCAGGCCGGGTCCGGCATGGCACGCTGGTCGCCTTCGACGACTATGCCGATGTTGTAGTCCATGCCCAGCACGCGCAGGTCGAGGTCACCATGGCCATTGACGGTCAGACCCGGGATGCGCGCCTTGAGGTCCGGGTTGCTGGCGACGCCGTTGCGTACTACCAGGCTGCCGCGCAGCTCCTGGAACGGGGTGTCCTTGCCGCGTGGTTCGCTGCTCAGCGTCTTGCGATTGAGCGTGGCGATGGCCTGGCACAGCTGCTGTTCCAGGTTGGCATTGACCAGCACGCCATCGTTGATGGCGAAGTTTGCGCTGCCGTTCAGGGTGTCGACCAGTGCTTTCTGGCTGTTACCGGTGGCTGTCAGATCACTGGTCAGGGTCAGCAGGCCCTTGACCGGTGGCGTCTGTTCCTTGCCTTCGGTCTTGATGAAGTGTTCCACCGGCACCCGCTGGATATTGGTGTTCACACCCAGCTGTGGCACGGCAGGGCGCACGTCGACCGTGCCCTTGGCTTCGAAGGTGCCGTTGTACAGCTCTCCGCGCAGGGTTTGCAGGGTCAGCAGGCCGCCTTGGCCAACGGCCTTGAGCTGGGCGCCCTCGATCGGCAGCTTGTCCAGGGTCAACGAGCCGAAGGCCAGGTCGGCCTGCAGGTCGAGGGCGCGCAGACGGTCGACCGGCAGCAGCTTGTCGTCGCTCCATGCCACTTGTGTTGGGGCGTTGGGCAGTGGTGTGGTGCCGGCACCGGCTACGGCGCTGGCCTCTTGTTGCTTGACCTCGGCCTGGCGCGCAGCGGTGGCGCCCTTGGCTTCTTCGCTCTTGGCCGGCAGGTAGCGGTCGGCGTCGAAGGTGTCGCCCTTAAGCTGCAGGCGCAGGGCTTGTTTGGCGAAATCTTCGACGGCCACGCGGCCGCTGAAGGTGCTGTCGTCCAGCTTCACTGCCAGGTCTTCCAGGGCCAGGCTGCTGGGCGTGCCCTGCAGGCGAGTCACCAGCTCCAGCTTGGCGAAGGCGGCCGGGTCGTTGGTGGCCGGCAGCGGGTGGCCAATGCTTTCAAGGAAGGCGCGCAGGTTGAACTGGGCGATGGACAGGCCGCCGCTCAGCTGGGGTGCTTTGTCCAGATCACGCACGTTCAGCTCACCGAGGGCGCGCAGTTGGTTGGCCGAGACTTTCAGGCCGTTCCATGAGGCGACATTGGCGGCCAGGTCGACCAGCAGTTGGCCTTGGGCGGCGAAGGTCACGGTCTTGCCGCCGGTAGGCTCACCCGAGGTCTCGCCCGACAGGCGCATGTCTTCGAAGTTGTAGCGCTTGAGCTTGCGGTCGAAGCGCAATTCGCCGGCCAGCTCGGTACGGGCCTTGATGCTCGGTTGGCTGGCGCTGATGAAGGCGCTGGCCTTGAGCGCAATGTTTGCGCCTTCATGGATCGGGCCGGTGCTCAGCTGGATGCTTTCGGCGCTGTAGCTGTGGCCGGTCTTGGCATCGGTGTACTGCACGCGGGCGTTGTTCACGGTCAGGCTGTCGATGTCCAGCTTGATGGCGCGGTCGTTGCTGTTGGTGGTCGCAGGCGTCTGCTCGGCAGGTGCCTGTGCGGATGCATCGGTGCTTGCGCCATTCTGCGCGGGCAGCGGCTTGCCGATGTCCTCCCAGTTGCCATGGCCCTGTTCGTCACGCGCCAGGGTCAGGTTCAGGCCCTCGACACGTACGTCGCTCATTTGCACTTCGCGGCGCAGCAGCGGCAGCACACGGACCGAAAGGCCAAGCATCTGCAGGTCAGCGAACGGTTCCTTGGGTTTGTTCAAGGTGGCGATGCTGGCTTCGTGCAGCTCCAGGCCCAGCCACGGGAACAGGCTCCAGCCGATGTCACCGTTGAGGGTCAGTTCGACGTGCGCCTTGTCGCGTGCCAGCTGGCGAATCTCGTCTTTGTAGTCGTTGGGATCAAAGAGGTGGGTCAGGGCGAAGCCCAGCGCCACGATGATCAGCAGTAACCCGAGAAGCCCCAGTCCCAGGATTTTGCCGAACGCTTTCATGGGCGAGTCCTTTTAGTCCGTTAGTGAGTTCAGGCGGCAGAGTATAACGCTGTCGCGGTTACCCCCGCTTGTACGACTAGAGATGTAGGAAATTCCTACGCCTGTATCAGAGAGTATGGCTTTCGACAGCCTAATATTGAGCTTTTGCCGGGAACATGACCGTTTCAGTCAGGCAAAAATGAACGATGGCAGATTGCTTTCATGCTGCTTGATGCTGCTACCCTTGCGCCGCTTTGCGAGCACCCTCCCTATAACAAGGATCAGATTCATGACCAGTACCGTCGCGACGGGAAGCTCGGCCAGTGAGCCAGGCTTCCTGTCGAAGGAACGCATAATCGCCCGCCCGGGCTTCAACCGCTGGCTGGTCCCGCCAGCTGCCCTGGCCATTCACCTGTGCATCGGTATGGCCTACGGCTTCTCGGTATTCTGGCTGCCTTTGTCGCAAGCCCTGGGGATCACCGCCCCCGTCGCCTGTGCGGCAGACATGGGCTTCATGGCCCGGATGTTCAGCGCCGAATGCGACTGGCCAATCTCGATGCTGAGCTGGATCTATACCCTGTTCTTCGTCTTCCTCGGCTGCTCGGCGGCGGTGCTGGGCGGCTGGCTGGAGCACGCCGGCCCGCGCAAGGCTGGCCTGGTGTCGGCCTTGTGCTGGTGCGGTGGCATGCTGCTTTCGGCGATAGGTGTGAAAACCCATCAGCTGTGGCTGATGTGGCTTGGCTCGGGCGTGATTGGCGGTATCGGTCTGGGCCTGGGCTACATCTCACCCGTGTCGACCTTGATCAAGTGGTTCCCGGACAAACGCGGCATGGCCACCGGTATGGCGATCATGGGCTTCGGCGGCGGGGCCATGGTCGGGGCGCCGCTGGCCACCGCGCTTATGGGGCATTTTGGCAATGAGCACGAGGTTGGCGTATGGCAGAGTTTTGTCGCCATGGCGGCAATCTACTTCGTGTTCATGACCGCTGGCGCCCTGGCGTATCGCGTACCACCGACCGGCTGGAAGCCTGAGGGCTGGGCTGCGCCGTTGAAGAATGCCGGTAACGCCATGGTCACCGACCGTCATGTGCACGTCAGTGTGGCCTGGAAGACCCCGCAGTTCGCGCTGATCTGGCTGGTGCTGTGCCTGAACGTGTCGGCGGGCATCGGCATTTTGGGCATGGCGTCACCGCTGCTGCAGGAAGTGTTCGCCGGTAAATTACTGGGCAACGAACTGACCTTCAGCCAGCTGAGCACTGCGCAGCTGGCGCAGATTGCCGCGATCGCCGCCGGCTTTACCGGCCTGCTGAGCCTGTTCAACATTGGCGGCCGGTTCTTCTGGGCATCGTTCTCTGACTACATCGGCCGCAAGAACACCTACTTTGCCTTCTTCGCCTTGGGCGTGGCCTTGTACAGCCTGGTGCCGAACATGGGGCACCTGGGCAACGTGGCGCTTTTCGTGGCAGCGTTCTGCATCATCCTTTCGATGTATGGCGGTGGTTTTGCAACAGTGCCGGCCTACCTGGCCGACCTGTTCGGCACGCAGATGGTGGGTGCCATCCATGGCCGCCTGCTGACCGCCTGGGCGGCAGCGGGGGTGCTGGGGCCGGTGCTGATCACCTACCTGCGCGAGTATCAACTGGCAGCGGGCGTGGAGCGGGCGGCGGCTTATGACATGACCTTGTACATCCTCGCGGGTCTGCTGGTGCTGGGCTTTATCTGCAACATGCTGGTGCGCCCGGTAGCCGACAAGCACTTCATGAGTGATGCCGAACTGGCGGCCGAGCGGGCGTTGAGCCATGACAAGGGCGCCGATGGGGCTCGGTCGCTGGAGTGGAAAGCGGCGCCAGGCAGCCTGCCACTGGTGCTGCTGGCCTGGGCGGTGGTGGTCGTGCCGTTGGCCTGGGGTGTCTGGGTGACCTTGCAGAAGACTGCTGTGCTGTTCCATTGATCAGCAGGGGGGGGGCGCTGCGCCCCTTTCGCAGATGCAGGAGCGGGCCGTTGTGGTTGTATAGACCTGTAGCGGTATCCAGCCCGCGTAGAACCTGGCTTTGCCATATGTCATCCGCGTTTCAAGCTGGCGCGTTCTGGGCCTATAATGAAACCCTTTTCGCCCAATGATTTTGCGGAGCTGGTGATGGTTGAACGTAAGGCTTCCGTCGAGCGCAATACCCTGGAAACCCAGGTCAAGTGCTCGATCAACCTCGATGGCAGTGGCAAGGCCCGATTCGATATCGGTGTGCCCTTCCTTGAACACATGCTGGACCAGATCGCCCGCCATGGGTTGATCGATCTGGATATCGAGTGCAAGGGTGACACGCATATCGACGATCACCATACCGTCGAAGACGTCGGCATCACCCTGGGCATGGCATTCGCCCAAGCTATCGGTGACAAGAAAGGTATCTTCCGCTACGGCCACGCCTACGTGCCGCTGGACGAAGCGCTGTCACGCGTGGTCATCGACTTCTCTGGCCGCCCAGGCCTGCAGATGCACGTACCGTATACCCGTGCCAGCGTTGGCGGCTTCGACGTCGACCTGTTCCAGGAGTTTTTCCAGGGCTTCGTCAACCACGCCCTGGTAACCCTGCATATCGACAACCTGCGTGGCCACAACACCCACCACCAGATCGAAACCGTATTCAAGGCTTTCGGCCGCGCTCTGCGCATGGCCATCACCCTCGACGAGCGTATGGCCGGGCAGATGCCTTCCACCAAAGGGTGCCTGTAAATGCAAACGGTAGCCGTAATCGACTATGGCATGGGTAACCTGCACTCGGTGGCCAAGGCGCTTGAGCACGTAGGTGCAGGTAAAGTGCTGGTTACCAGCGATGCCTCAGTGATCCGCGAGGCCGACCGTGTGGTGTTCCCGGGCGTGGGCGCGATTCGCGACTGCATGGCCGAGATCCGCCGCCTCGGCTTCGACAGCCTGGTGCGCGAAGTCAGCCAGGACCGCCCGTTCCTCGGCATCTGCGTCGGTATGCAGGCGCTGCTCGAGCACAGTGAGGAAAACACCGGCGTCGACTGCATTGGCCTGTTCCCTGGCCAGGTGCGCTTTTTCGGCAAAGACCTGCAAGAAGAGGGCGAGCACCTGAAGGTGCCGCACATGGGCTGGAACGAAGTCAGCCAGACCATCGACCACCCGCTGTGGCACGACATCCCTGACCGCGCACGTTTCTACTTCGTGCACAGCTACTACATCAATGCCGGCAAGCCGGGCCAAGTGGTGGGACGCGGTCACTATGGCGTCGACTTCGCCGCAGCGCTGGCCGACGGTTCGCGTTTTGCCGTGCAGTTCCACCCGGAGAAGAGCCATACCCATGGCCTGCAGCTGCTGCAGAACTTCATCGCCTGGGACGGGCGCTGGTAAATGAGCAGGTCGAAGACCAAGGCCCCGACCATCACCCTGGCCCCCGAGCAGGAGCGCGAAGCGCTCGACACCTTGAAGCGCTTCCTCGAAGACCGCTTCGAGCTGCAGTTGGGGTCGTTCGAGGTGGCCGAGGTCCTCGAGCTGTTCAGCAAAGAGATTGCACCCCATTACTACAACAGGGCGATTGCCGATGTTCAGCTGCACCTCAAGGAGCGGTTCGAGAGCATCGAAAGCGACCTGTGGGCACTCGAGAAGCCCTGAAACCCAACAAATAGACAGGTTCCCAAGATGCTGATTATCCCCGCTATCGATCTGAAGGACGGTGCTTGCGTGCGCCTGCGCCAGGGCCGCATGGAAGACTCTACGGTATTTTCCGACGACCCCGTGAGCATGGCCGCCAAGTGGGTCGAAGGTGGCTGCCGCCGCCTGCACCTGGTCGACCTCAACGGCGCCTTCGAAGGCCAGCCGGTCAATGGTGAAGTGGTTACCGCCATCGCCAAGCGCTACCCGAACCTGCCGATCCAGATCGGCGGCGGTATCCGTTCGCTGGAAACCATCGAACACTACGTCAAGGCTGGCGTCAGCTACGTGATCATCGGCACCAAGGCCGTCAAGCAGCCCGAGTTCGTCGCTGAAGCGTGCAAAGCCTTCCCGGGCAAGGTCATCGTCGGCCTGGACGCCAAGGACGGTTTCGTCGCCACCGACGGTTGGGCCGAAGTGAGCTCGGTGCAGGTCATCGACCTGGCCAAGCGTTTCGAGGCCGATGGCGTCTCGGCGATCGTCTACACCGACATCGCCAAGGACGGCATGATGCAGGGCTGCAACGTGCCCTTCACCAAGGCACTGGCTGAAGCCACCCGTATTCCGGTGATCGCCTCGGGCGGCATTCACAACCTGGGTGACATCAAGGCCCTGCTGGACGCCAAGGCCCCGGGCATCATCGGCGCCATCACCGGCCGTGCCATCTACGAAGGCACCCTGGATGTCGCTGAGGCCCAGGCCTTCTGTGACAACTACCAAGGCTGAGGACTGAACCATGGCACTGGCCAAGCGCATTATCCCTTGCCTGGACGTGGACAACGGCCGGGTGGTCAAGGGCGTCAAGTTCGAGAACATCCGTGATGCCGGCGACCCGGTGGAAATCGCCCGTCGCTACGACGAGCAAGGTGCCGACGAAATCACCTTTCTCGACATCACCGCCAGCGTCGATGGGCGCGACACCACGCTGCATACCGTCGAGCGCATGGCCAGCCAGGTGTTCATCCCGCTGACGGTAGGGGGTGGCGTGCGGACCGTGCAGGACATCCGCAACCTGCTCAACGCCGGTGCCGACAAGGTCTCGATCAACACCGCCGCGGTGTTCAACCCAGAGTTTGTCGGTGAGGCGGCGGACCGTTTCGGTTCGCAGTGCATCGTTGTCGCCATCGATGCCAAGAAGGTGTCCGGGCCAGGTGAAGCGCCGCGCTGGGAGATTTTCACTCACGGCGGGCGCAAGCCGACCGGGCTGGATGCAGTCGAGTGGGCGAAGAAGATGGAAGGCCTGGGCGCTGGCGAGATCCTGCTGACCAGCATGGACCAGGACGGCATGAAGAACGGCTTCGACCTGGGCGTTACCCGCGCTATCAGTGATGCGCTGGGGATTCCGGTGATTGCCTCGGGGGGTGTGGGTAACCTGCAGCACCTGGCAGACGGCATTCTGGAAGGGCATGCCAGCGCGGTGCTGGCGGCCAGCATCTTCCACTTTGGCGAGTACACAGTGCCGGAGGCCAAGGCCTACATGGCTTCGCGCGGGATTGTCGTTCGCTGATCCATTGATCGGGGCTGCTTTGCAGCCCTTCGCGGGCACGCCCGCTCCCACAGAGATCTCAGCAAACCTGGACTGCCCCCCAAGAGTTGGATTGGTGTCCAACTTCTTGGGGGCAGTCCAAACCTGTGGGAGCGGGCGTGCCCGCGAAGGGCCGCGAAGCGGCCCCAATTGCCTCAACCGTGGTTCTTGCCGAGCAGCGCGTGATAAAGCTCGGTATCCCCGAGTATCCCCACCACCCTGTCGTTATCCTGCAGCACCAGCTTGTTGCCGGTTTGATAACGAATCTGCAGTGCCTCACGCATGCCGATGTCGGCGTGCACCACGGTCGGCCTGCGCTCCAGCAGCTCCACATCTTGCCCCGGTGCCCATTTCTGCATGTCCAGCCCGTTCTGGCCTTGGCGTGCACGCTTGAGCGCGCCGCCTTCGCCAAGGTCCAGCCACGAATCGATACCTGGGTCCAGGCACACCGAGCCATTGACCCGCTTGCAGTTGTCCAGGCTGCGCATGAGGCTGCGCCCGCACAGCACGTTCAGCGGGTTGGTATGGGCGACGAAGGTGCGCACGTATTCGTCAGCCGGGTTCAGCACGATCTCCTCCGGCTTGCTGTACTGGATGATCCGACCGTCTTTCATGATCGCAATGCGGGTACCCAGTTTCAGCGCCTCGTCCAGGTCATGGCTGACGAACACGATGGTTTTGCTCAGCTTGGCCTGCAGGCCAAGCAGCTCATCTTGCAGGCCCTGGCGGATCAGTGGATCCAGGGCCGAGAACGGTTCGTCCATCAGCAAGATGTCGGCATCCATCGCCAGCGCCCGGGCCAGGCCCACGCGCTGCTGCATGCCGCCAGAAAGCTCATCCGGCTTCTTGTTGCGCCACTGGGTCAGGCCCACCAGCTCAAGCTTCTCGTCGACCAGCTTGCGCCGTTCCTTTTCCGGGCGACCCTGCATTTCCAGGCCGAAGCTGATGTTCTCGCGCACCGTCAGCCAAGGCATCAGGGCAAACTTCTGGAACACCATGGCAATGCGCTTGGTGCGCATCATCTTCAGCTCGGCCGCGGAGCAGTTGGCAATGTCGATGTGCTTGCCTTCGTGCTCGACGAACAACTTGCCACGGCTGACGGTGTTGAGGCCGTTGATGCAGCGCAGCAGGCTCGACTTGCCCGAGCCGGACAAGCCCATCAGCACGCAGATCTCGCCTTTGTTGATATCGAGGTTGGCCTTTTCGACACCCACCACCAGGCCGGTCTGCTTGAGGATCTGCTCGCGGGTTTGGCCTTGGTCCAGCATCGCCAGTGCCTCGCGCGGCTTGTTGGAGAAGATGACGTCGACGTCTTCGAAACGAATGATGCTCATGCCTCACCCCTTACCGGCAGTTCCGGTTGCTTGCAGATACGGTCGAGCATGATTGCCAGCAGCACGATCGCCAGGCCCGCTTCGAAGCCCAGGGAGATATCGGCGGTGTTCAGTGCGTTGACCACAGGTTTGCCCAGGCCATCAGCGCCAACCAGGGCGGCAATGACCACCATCGACAGCGACAGCATGATGCATTGAGTGACACCGGCGGCGATGCTTGGCATCGCGTGCGGCAGTTCGATACGGGTAAGCAGCTGACGACGCGAGCAGCCAAAGGCCTTGCCGGCGTCCATCAACTCTTGCGGCACGTCGCAGATGCCCAGGTAGGTCAGGCGAATGGGCGCGGCAATGGCGAACACCACGGTGGAGATCAGCCCCGGCACCACGCCCAGGCCGAACAGGGTCAGGGTAGGGATCAGGTAGACGAAGGTGGGCACCGTCTGCATCAGGTCGAGCACCGGGCGCATGGCGGTATAGAACATCGGCTTGTGCGCGGCGAGGATGCCCAGTGGCACGCCGATCACCACACATACCACCGTGGCGAAGGTCACCTGCGCCAGGGTCTCCATGGTTTCCTGCCAGTAACCCAGGTTGAGGATCAGCAGGAACGACAGGGCGACAAATGCGGTCAGTGCCCACTTGCGCTGGATGAAATGCGCCAGGGCGGCGAACAGGGCGATAAGCACGAACGGGTTGAAGAAAGTCAGGGCGCTGGTGACGCCATGGATCATGAACTCCAGGCCTTGCGCGATGGCGTCGAAGTAATTCGCGCCGTTCTGGGTCAGCCATTCGACGAACGACGCGATGTACTGGCCCAGGGGTATTTTCTGATCGATAAGCATGATAGCGAGCTTCCACCTGCATAGATTGAAATCAACCCGGGGCAGGCACGGTCCTGCCCCGAGGTAGCGCTACTGCGTAGTTCGTTATTGCGTAAGCTTGGCCTTGACCGCCTCCAGGCCAGGTTTGCCATCCACGGTGGTAACGCCGGCCAGCCAGGCATCCAGCTTGCCTGGGTTGTCCTTGATCCATTTCTTGGCGGCGGCTTCGGGTTTCATCTTGTCGTCCAGGACATAGCCCATCATGGTGCTTTCATCCTTGAGCTCGAACGACAGGTTCTTAAGCAGTTGGCCAACGTTGCTGCATTCCTGCGTATATCCCTTGCGGGTGTTTGTCAGCACGGTCGCCTTGCCGAAGTCGGGGCCGAAGAATTCGTCCCCGCCGGTCAGGTACTGCATCTTGAAGCGGGTGTTCATCGGGTGTGGCTCCCAGCCCAGGAACACCAAGGCCTCGCCGCGTTTCTGCGCGCGATCAACCTGCGACAGCATGCCCGCCTCGCTGGACTGCACGATCTTGAAACCGGCGTCCTTCAAGCCAAAGGCGTTCTTGTCGATCATGCTCTGGATGGTGCGGTTGCCGTCGTTACCCGGTTCGATGCCGTAGATCTTGCCGTTCAGTTCCTTCTTGAACTTGGCAATGTCGCTGAAATCCTTCAGGCCCTTGTCGTACAGCGCCTGGGGGACTGCCAGGGTGTACTTGGCGTTTTCCAGGTTGGCGCGCACGGTTTCTACCGTGCCGGCATCGCGGTACTGCTTGATGTCGTTCTCCATGGTCGGCATCCAGTTGCCGAGAAACACGTCCAGGTCCTTGCCGGTGGCCAGCGACTTGTAGGTCACCGGTACCGAGATCATGGTGGTGTGGGTTTTGTAACCCAGGGCTTCGAGCACAACGCTGGTGGTCGCGGTCGTGACTGTGATGTCGGTCCAGCCGACATCGGAGAAGCGTACAGTCTGACATTGCTCGGGTTCGGCTGCTTGGGCCAGCAATGGCGCGGACAGTAACGCAACCAGCAACAGCGAGGGTGAACCTTTCATGGATGGACTCCTGAGATATTGTCTTCGGGTTCGCGTGGGTCGCCGGGCTTTCTGAGGGTCCGGTCGACCAGGCCTGCAGAGGGCAGGATGCGTGGCCGTGCTTTACGAGTCGCTTTCGATAATCCTCCAGCGCCGGGCAATCGCCTACTGGTGGGGTCGTATCCAGTACGGAACGGGTCGTATCCAGTATGGGCGATGTCGCTTATGGATTTTTCCACCCCCTCGCGCGCATTTTTGCGTCACCAGGCCGCTGGAAAACGGCGCGGTGGGCGCAGTTCCTGGTTGAAAACAGCGCGGCGCTGCTGGACAAAAGTACGTCGGTTGCAGACGGCGAGGTGGGCGGTAAAAGCCCGATGATGCTGGCATTCAAGGCGGCCCGCTGTTTGAGACTAGCAGCTACCCCGCCCTGCGCATGGCGCGCAGAGACAAGCCCAGCAAGAGGTGATTCGACAATGGCCATCAGCGTGTTCGACCTGTTCAAGATCGGTGTCGGGCCCTCCAGCTCCCACACCGTCGGCCCCATGCGTGCTGGCGCCCTGTTCGTTCAGGGCCTGCGAGAACGCGGCGAGCTGGAACGTGTAAAGCGGATCGAAGTGCGCCTGTATGGCTCGCTGTCGGCCACCGGTATCGGTCATGGCACCGACAACGCCACCATCATGGGCCTGATGGGCGAGTGGCCTGACGCCATTGACCCGACCCAGATCGTGCCGCGTATCGCCGACCTGCGCGAAACCAACACCCTGCAGCTGGATAGCCGCTTGCCCATCGAGTTCGTCTGGGCCCGCGACATGCTGCTGCTGGACGAGAACCTGCCCTATCACCCCAACGCCATGACCCTGATTGCCGAAGGCGAGCAGGGCGAGTTGCACCGCGACACCTATTACTCGGTGGGCGGCGGTTTTGTGGTCGATGCAGCCCAAGCCGCCAGCGGTGTGCTGGATGCTGACCAGACAGTGTTGCCGTACGACTTCAACAGCGCCGCCGAACTGCTGCGCCTGTGCAAGCAAAACGACCTCAGCGTGTCGCAATTGATGATGGCCAACGAGAAGGTCTGGCGCAGCGAGGAAGACATCCGCGCTGGCCTGCACAAGCTCTGGGAAGCCATGCAGGAATGCGTCAACAACGGCCTCAAGTACGAGGGCACGCTACCCGGCGGGCTGAACGTGCGCCGCCGCGCCGCCAAGCTGCACCGCAGCCTGCAGGAAATCGGCAAGCCCAACGTGATCGGCTCGACCATGAGTGCCATGGAATGGGTCAACCTGTTCGCCTTGGCGGTCAATGAAGAAAACGCCGCCGGTGGGCGCATGGTGACCGCGCCTACCAACGGCGCGGCGGGCATCATCCCGGCAGTGCTGCATTACTACATGCGATTTAGCGATGCGGTGGATGAGTCCAGCGTTGTCGATTACTTCCTGGCTGCCGCCGCTGTGGGCATCCTGTGCAAGAAGAACGCTTCGATCTCTGGTGCCGAAGTGGGCTGCCAGGGGGAAGTCGGCTCGGCCTGCGCGATGGCCGCAGCGGGGCTTGCCGAAGTGCTCGGCGCCACCCCGCCACAGGTTGAGAACGCCGCTGAAATTGCCCTGGAACACAACCTTGGCCTGACCTGCGACCCGGTGGGCGGGTTGGTGCAAGTGCCCTGCATCGAGCGCAACGCGAT
Source organism: Pseudomonas sp. GD03862 (assembly GCF_029840855.1). Classification (NCBI taxonomy): domain Bacteria; kingdom Pseudomonadati; phylum Pseudomonadota; class Gammaproteobacteria; order Pseudomonadales; family Pseudomonadaceae; genus Pseudomonas; species Pseudomonas sp. GD03862. Next base: position 27,828 of record NZ_JAOCDI010000023.1, on the reverse strand, counting down.
TGCTGCGGTGAAGGCCATCAACGCGGTGCAGATGGCGTTGCGCGGCGATGGTGAGCACTTCATTTCCCTCGACCAGGTAATCCGCACCATGCGCGATACCGGCGCCGATATGCACGACAAGTACAAAGAGACCTCGCGCGGCGGCCTGGCGGTCAGCGCTATCGAGTGCTGATTTCCTGAACTGACCTTCTGGGCCTCTTCACGGGCAAGCCCGCTCCTACAGGAACTGTGCAAATCCCTGTAGGAGCGGGCTTGCCCGCGAAGAGGCCCTTGAGGCTGATGCAGGTGCAACACAACCGCCTATGCCTCTTTATGGTGCGGTGATGGGCGGCCCGCCTACCGATCGTCGGATGTCGCGATCAGTGTAGGCGTTGTCGGTGACACTTAAAGGTGTCGCTTCTGGGAAACCCACGCGGCGCGTGTCACTAAACTGCTCAACCGTTACAGGCAACGCGCTAGCTCGCCTGTTCTGGACGACTGGCCAACACGATGCAAGCACTTGAATTGCCCCATAAAGGCGTCGTTTTCAGGTTTTTTTGGATGGCCGTTCAAGTTTAGGCACGGCGTTTGCGTTGAGATTGGCAAGCCTACCCCCGGAAAATGACCGAGGGGTCATAACAAGAAGTAAGTGCCCGCCTGAGGCACACCCTGCATTTGTGTGAGGAGAAATCGCGATGACGTCGTACACCTCCGGGAATCCAACCCAGAACCGCACAGCACCCCAGTCCATCGGGTTTCTTCTATTGGACAATTTCACCCTGATTTCCCTGGCATCGGCGGTCGAGCCGCTGCGCATGGCCAACCAGCTGTCTGGTCGTGAGCTGTATCGCTGGCACACGCTGACCATCGATGGCGGCCAGGTGTGGGCCAGCGATGGTCTGCAAATCACACCGGATGCTGCCATCAGCAATGCTCCGCCTATCGACACCGTGATTGTCTGTGGTGGTGTTGGCATCCAGCGCTCCGTCACCCGTGAACACGTCACCTGGCTGCAAGCCCAGGCCCGTCAGTCGCGCAGGCTGGGCGCCGTGTGCACCGGCAGTTGGGCACTGGCCTGCGCCGGCCTGCTCGACGGCTTCGATTGCAGCGTGCACTGGGAATGCCTGGCCGCAATGCAGGAAGCCTTCCCGCGGGTGAACATGAGCACCCGCCTGTTCACCCTTGACCGCAACCGCTTCACCAGCTCCGGTGGCACCGCGCCGCTGGACATGATGCTGCACCTGATCAGCCGTGATCACGGCCGCGAGCTGTCGGCGGCGATCTCCGAGATGTTCGTCTACGAGCGTATTCGCAACGAGCAGGACCACCAGCGTGTGCCGCTCAAGCACATGCTTGGCACCAACCAGCCGAAGTTGCAGGAAATCGTCGCGCTGATGGAGGCCAATCTTGAGGAACCGATCGACCTGGACGAACTGGCGGTCTATGTGTCGGTTTCGCGACGTCAGCTGGAGCGCCTGTTCCAGAAGTACCTGCACTGCTCGCCGTCGCGCTACTACCTGAAGTTGCGCCTGATCCGGGCGCGGCAGCTGCTGAAGCAGACGCCGATGTCGATCATCGAAGTGGCATCGGTGTGCGGCTTCGTGTCGACCCCGCACTTCTCCAAGTGCTATCGCGAGTACTTCGGTATTCCGCCGCGTGACGAGCGTGTGGGCTCCAACACCGCACAGCAGGTAGCCATGATGCCGATTCCGCAGGCCATGACCCTGTCGCCACACAGCGGGCCGATGGCGGCCCTGAGCCAGGCGCGCAATGAGTCGACATTTGCCAGTGTAAGGCTCTGATACCGCGCCGGCCTCTTCGCGGGCACGCCCGCTCCCACAGGTCACCCGCTGAACTGAGCCAGCGGTGATCTGTGGGGGCGGGCTTGTTCCGCGAAGGGGCCGGGCCTGGGTAAAAGAATTACGCGCGTTTGTTGAACTGCGCCAACGCTGGCAACAGTTGCTTGTCGATGGCCTGGCGCACCGCAGGCAGGATCGTCGCACTACCGGTGTACATCTGCTCCACCATCCCCTTCAGCGCCCGCGCATTGGGCTCGGTCAGCCCACGAACCACCGCTTCACACGCCTGTTCGGCACTGGCCCCGGCAGGAATATCGAAACCGCGCGCGCGCAGGTGGCCGGCGAGGTCGTCCTGATCAATCAAATCCGCATGCATCATGGCTGTTGTCCCTTTTATCGCTAAGAGAGTGCTGCTGTGATTTACGACCGATTCTGTGACGTGCGCGACAGCCTCGCAAGGACAGAATGTCGCCATGGCTGCTTTGGCTAAGAACAGGTCGTTTACGACTAAATCCCCTGCCAGGCAAGCACGCACACTGAAGCCATTCACGGTACAGAGGGTTTGGTCACCCTCGCTCACACGCAGTGGATGTTGCTCGCTCTTGGCCCCGGTAGCTCACGGCTTTCCGGGGTTATTTTTTTGCAACTGTTATTTATGTCAGTTGTTGGGAATCGATGCCCGTGGTCCAGTAAAGCTCCGATAGCTGGAGCATGAACATGAACCGGAAACAATTGAAATTCTGCTTGCTAGGTGCTGTGTTTCTTTTTGGAGGATGCACCGCTTCGGACCCTACAAACTATCTCGACAGTTCGGCGGATACGCTGTTTCAGATCAAGCCAGACCAGAACCTCGCCGCCCTTGAGCGGCAATCGGGTACTGACCAGTTTTTGAAGCTTTTGTTGAATGTGGCAGAAGACGCTGAAGTTAAGGAAGTGCAGGTCAATCCTGGGCTTGTATCGAAAGATACGGCGATGCTATCAATGCCTCTGACTGACGGCCGAACGGTGAGTTTCAAGTTGTCAAGAAGCGATAGTGTTGCTTCGGGAATGGTAGGGTGGGTTGGCGATTTGCCTTCCAATCGCAGACAACTCTACCCCTCACCTGCGGAAATCGATATGGATCCGCTCAACTGGGTTTCGTTAGTGAGTGACGGCAACCTGGTCGTTGGGGATGTCCGGGTGGATGGGCAGCTCTACCGGTTAACGGCGGTTGGCAAAGGCCAGCAAGTCTTGGTCAAGGTGGATGAATCTAAATTACCACCAGAAGCAGCGCCGATAGCTGTTCCTGTGCAAGCGCAGGCAAAAACCAAGTCACTCAGTACGTCTCAGTCGCCAAAAAGCACTATTAGGGTGCTATTCGTTACAACGCAGCAGTCGAGGGCCACGTTTCCGAATTACAAGCTCGAATTGGCTCAGGCGTTACAGAACGCCAACCAATACTTGATCAATAGTAAAGTCGATGCCGTGTACGAGCTGTCGAATATTTACGACTCCGACTACGATGAAACAGGCAAAGAACCCAGTACTCAGCTTAATGATATGATAGCCGATAGACCATTAGGGGCGAAAATTCATATCGAACGTGAAAAAGTGCGCGCCGATCTGGTATCTATGCTTTCTACGTATAGTATTTACTGCGGTATAGCGAAGATGCCAGCGTACAGGGAGACGGCTTTCTCGTCCATTAGTTGCTTTGGTGCGTTAGGCCACGAATTAGGGCATAACATGGGGGCTATGCATAGTGACGAGTTTCCCGATAAGGACATACCCGCTTACGCTTATGGGTACAAGCATACATCGCCAAATTTTCATACGCAGATGCGAACGTCGCATGGCGCCATCCCCTATCATTCAAACCCGCGGTTGCAGTATCAAGGGGTTCCTATGGGTACGGTAGATAAAAATGATGTAGCGCGGACTTTGAATGAAAATCGGGACACTGTTGCCAATTTTTATCCGGACCCTGCTCATCGCGTTCGTTTGTGGTTGTATGGGGCGAACCGGGGTTGCTTCATTGATTTGACACCGGGTGAACAAGCCCTGCTCTCATGGTATACCGAATGCAAAGATAATAATGTCGATCCCGTACGGGTTGAGGTAAAAGACTTTTACAGTGGCTCAACCCCGAGAAAATTATGCTTCGCCAACATTTTGTATACGGTAAAGAGCTGCTATACGGGAAGTAACTTTTCTGGGGATTTCCTCATCACGAGTGTGCATTCTGGCGGTGGGAAACCAGAAGGGTTCAAATTTACAAGAAGGCTGATAGGGCCAGTCTATAGAGTGTCATACGAGTGATCGTTTTGGTTGTTCGCTTCTGTTCTGTCTGATAGTTGCGAGTGAAGGCGCCAGGGTGCTTCGTATCTATGGAGACCTTGGCGCCAGCTCCCTGATCCTTCAAGAAGGAAGTTTTAGGGTGCGCCCGATGTATTGCGGCGCCGGCGTCCCCTCCTGTTGCTCTACCAAGTGATTCAATTGGCAAACAGTCGCGTGCCCAAAAGGCGCTGACTGCGGCCCCGCCAGGTCCACGTGCAGTAACATCTGCTCGCTCGCCGCCAGCACCTCGTCGAACCCTGCCCGGTGCAGGCTGTGATACACGTGAAGACGCTTACGATCAAAGCCGAGGATCTGTGTCTGCACCCACACCTCGGTGCCCAGCTTCACCTCGTGCAGATAATTGATATGCGCCTCCAGCGTGAACAGCGAATTACCGCTTTGCCCGCGGCTATCGGCGTCCAGGCCAATGCGCTCCATCAGGGCATCGGTGGCGTAGCTGAAGATCAGCAGGTAGAAGGCATCGCGAAGGTGCCCGTTGTAATCGACCCAGTCCTCTTGGACCGTGGTGCGGTAGGTGATCAGAGCGGGCATCTTGGCCTCCTTAATCGCTGAATGACAGGCCGTGGCTGGCCTTGCTGGTTTTCACCGCTTCGAGCACCGCCAACAAGGTATCGTCACGGTAGCGTTCCAGTGCAGCGATACTGCGCTCGCCCTGTTGCTCCGAGGTGCCGCTCACCACATCGTCGATCAGCTTGTCGGTCAGTTCCGGTGCTGGCAGGTACGTCCAGGGCAGCTTCAGGGCAGGGCCGAACTGTGACATGAAGTGGCGCATGCCGGCATCGCCACCGGCCAGGGTATAGGTCAGAAACGTGCCCATGAACGACCAGCGCAAGCCTGCGCCGAAGCGAATCGCGTCGTCGATTTCGCCCGTGGTGGCAACGCCGTCGTTGACCAGGTGCAAGGCCTCGCGCCAGAGCGCTTCGAGCAGGCGGTCGGCGATGAAGCCTGGCACTTCCTTGCGCACATGCAGTGGGCGCATGCCGAGTGCGGTGTAGATGGTTTTGGCAGCTTCAATGGCCTCGGGTGAGGTGCGGCTACCGCCGACGATCTCGACCAGCGGCAGCAGGTACACCGGGTTGAACGGGTGGCCGACGACGCAGCGTTCAGGGTGAGTCGACGACTCGTAGAACTCGCTGGGCAACAGGCCCGAAGTGCTTGAGCCGATGATTGCATCAGGCTTGGCTGCGGCGCTGATTTTGGCGTGCAGGTCGAGCTTGAGGTCCAGGCGCTCTGGTGCGCTTTCCTGGATGAAATCGGCGTTGCGCACGCATTCCTCGATGGTTGCCACGAACTTCAGGCGGTCTTGCGATGCGCCAGGGGCCAGGCCTTGTTTTTCCAGTGCCGGCCAGGCGTTGGCGACACGTTTGCGCAGTGCCTGTTCGGCGCCGGGCGCCGGGTCCCAGGCCACCACATCCAGGCCATGGGCCAGGGCGCGGGCGACCCAGCCGCTGCCGATCACGCCGCTACCCAGGGCGGCGAAGGTTTTGATTTCAGTGATAAAGGGCATAGCTAGTCCTCAGGGTAAAACACAGTCATCAGGGTTCATGGCTAACCCTGTGGGAGCGGGCATGCCCGCGAACACCGGCACGGCCGGTGCCATCCATCGCGTTGCCTGCTTCGCGGGCACGCCCGCTCCCACAGGGTCTTCGGCGCATTTGCGATCGTTGAATCAGCGGCGCTTGAGGTTCATTTTTTCCCGGCCTTCTGCCGGGCTGAGCACGCGGCCACCCATGCGGGTGATGATCTCGCTTGCGCGTTCCACCAGTTGGCCATTGCTGGCCAGCACGCCACGGTCCAGATACAAGTTGTCTTCCAGGCCCACCCGCACATTCCCGCCGAGCAACACGGCCTGCGCGGCCATGGGCATCTGCATGCGGCCGATGCCGAAGCCGGCCCAGGTGACGTTGGCAGGCAGGTTGTCGACCATAGCCTTCATGGTGGTGGTGTCGGCAGGTGCGCCCCACGGGATGCCCAGGCACAGCTGGAACAACGGGTCTTCGAGCAGGCCTTCCTTCATCATTTGCTTGGCGAACCACAGGTGGCCGGTGTCGAAGATTTCCAGCTCGGCCTTCACCCCCAGTTCGGTAATGCGCTTGGCGCCGGCGCGCAGTTGGGCCGGGGTGGACACGTAGATCGAGTTGCCATCGCCGAAGTTGAGGGTGCCGCAGTCGAGGGTGCAGATTTCCGGCAACAGTGCTTCGACATGGGCCAGGCGCTCCAGCGGGCCGATCAGGTCGGTGCCCGAACCGAACGCCAGCGGCGTTTCCCCCGGGCCGATTTCCAGGTCGCCGCCCATGCCGGCGGTGAGGTTGACGATGATGTCCACGTCGGCTTCGCGGATACGCTCCATGACTTCGCGGTAGAGGTTTACATCACGGCTGAAACGGCCGGTCTGCGGGTCGCGGACGTGGCAGTGGACCACGGTGGCGCCGGCCTTGGCAGCCTCTACGGCGGATTCGGCGATCTGTTTGGGGGTGACCGGGACCAGGTGGCTTTTCGAGGCGGTGTCGCCGGCACCGGTGAGGGCGCAGGTGATGATGACGTCGTGGTTCATGGTGCAGTTCCTTGTGATGTCTGTGTTGGCTTTTTCGCGGGCATGCCCGCTCCCACAGGATCAATGTGATCCCGAGTGTGGCGCTGTACCTGTGGGAGCGGGCGTGCCCGCGAAAGGGCCCTGTCAGTTGGCGGTAAGCTTGAGGTTGTCCGCAGCCGGCTTGCCATCGAAGGTGGTCACACCCTCAAGCCAGCGGGCTTTGTCCTCGGGGTGGTCCTTGAGCCACTGGCGGGCCGATTCCAGCGCATCCTTGTGGTCGAGCAGTGGCTGCATCATGCGGCTCTCGTCCTCGGCGCTGAACTTCAGGTTGGCCAGCAGGCGGTGGGCATTGGGGCAGCGTTCGGCATAGTCCGGCGCCGTCACCGTCCACACCGTCGCACGGCCTTCGTCAGGCCCAAGCGCATCCTGGCTGTCACCCAGGTAGGCCATGTCGATGTTCACGTTCATCGGATGCGGCGCCCAGCCGAAGAACACCACGGCCTCCTTGCGCCGCACCGCGCGGTCGACGGCGGCGAGCATGCCGGCCTCGCTGGACTCGACCAGCTGGAACTTGCCCAGGTCGAACTGGTTCTTGGTGATCATTGCCTTGATCTGGGTGTTGGCGCCGGAGCCCGGTTCGATGCCATAGATCTTGCCGCCCAGCTCTTTCTCGAACTTGTGGATGTCGGCGAAGGTCTTCAGGCCCTTGTCGTAGAGGTATTTCGGCACGGCCAAGGTGGCGCGCGCGTCCTCCAGGCTTGGCTTGTCCAGCACCTTGACCTGGTTGGCATCGACGAACGGGGTAATGGTCTGGGTCATGATCGGGTTCCAGTAACCCAGGAACATGTCCAGGCGTTTGTCGCGTATGCCGGCGAAGATGATCTGTTGCGAGGCACTGGTCTGTTTGGTCTGGTACCCCAGGCCGTCGAGCAGTACCTGGGCCATGGCGCTGGTGGCAATGACGTCGGTCCAGTTGACCACGCCAAGGCGCACGTTTTTGCAGGCGGCGGGCTCGGCGGCGAAAAGCGGGGTGGCGACGATGCTGCTCAGGGCAAGGGGCAACAGGCTGCGGCGGATCAAGCTGTGCATGGTGGCTCTCCATCGGCAGTGCATATTGTTATTGAGGGCGGCCTCTGCGGACCGTGTGAATACGCTACGCTGGCGCTACCTTGCCCAAGCGCACGCTAGCGACAGGAATTAGCACCGGGGCGACCAGTTTCTGTGGAGGAGGGGATGATGGAGACGATTGCCTTTCTGTTGGTGCCCGGCTTTTCTGCCATGGGGTTCATTTCGGCGGTGGAGCCACTGCGGGTGGCCAATCGTTTTGGGGGGCAGTTGTACCGGTGGCAGGTGCTTAGCCTGGACGGTGAGGCGGTGCTGGCGAGCAATGGCATGTCGATCAATGCCGATGCCGCCTTGGGGGAGGGCGAGCCGGCCAACATCCTGCTGGTGGTCGCGGGCTTCGAACCACTGGCCAATGTCGCACCCAAACTGCTGCATGCGTTGCGCCGGCTCAACCACGAAGCTGTCATGCTCGGTGGCATCGATACGGGCGCGATGGTGCTGGCCGAGGCAGGGCTGCTCGAGGGCTACCGGGCGACATTGCATTGGGAGGCGCTTGAGGCATTCAAGGAACGCTATCCAGGCCTTCAAGCCACCCAGGAGCTGTTCGAGATTGACCGCAGCCGCATCACCTGTGCCGGCGGAACGGCCTCGATCGATTTGATGCTGCACCTGATTGCCCAGTCTCACGGCAGCGAACTGGCGGTCAAGGTGTCCGAGCAGTTCGTGCTGGGTCGTATCCGTCAGCGCCAGGACCACCAGCGCATGCAGATCGGTGCACGTTATGGCATCAGTAACAAGAAGCTGGTCCATGCCATTGGCGAAATGGAAAAACACATCGAGCCACCGCTGAGTACGCTGGAACTGGCTGCCGCGATCAAGGTGACAAGGCGTCAACTGGAGCGTTTGTTTCGCATGCACCTGGATGCAACACCGAGCGGTTTCTATCTCGGGTTACGGCTGGACAAGGCGCGCCAGCTGTTGGCCCAGACCGACATGTCGGTGACTGAAGTCAGCCTTGCGTGCGGGTTTGAACTGCCATCCTATTTCACGCGGCGCTACAAGCTGAGGTTTGGACGGTGCCCGCGGGAAGAGCGACGGCCCAGCGGTACAAAGTGAGCTTCAATCCAGTTCACGCTCGAGAATGGCCCTTAGCTTTTCGCGATTCCTTGCTTGCAGATCCTTGCGAAGCGGGGCGAAACCCGCTGCATTGAAGCGTGCACCCAGGTGATCGAATATCAGGTTCAACTTTCTGGTGGGCTCGATCGGGTCGGTAATGCAGTAGGCATAGAACAGGATCGCAACCGGGACCTGGTCCCCTTCATGGTCCATTTCGATACTGAGATGTGAAGAGGCGTTCATGACGGTGAAGGTACGCGTACCTGCCGACTGCAGAGCGGCTTGAACATTTTCGTCGAGGCTCTTGAACCAAGGCCCTTTTTCGCGCGGTGGGGGTAGAAAGCCACTGTACACATCGCTTAATGCAAGCAAGTGCGGCTCATACACAATGGTTTTATGTGTATGTTCGAGCAGGGTGAATTTCAATGATTGCAAGGTGGCGATAGCGACAGTGAACCATTGCTGAGGCTGGGTTTCCATCGAGTATTTTTCATTGGCTACTGCTTGCGAATAACGCAGGCATAGCTGCAAATCTTCCCATGTATCGAGTGTCAGCCAGGGCGCAGGCTTGATGCTTAGCCGCTCCTCGAATATTCGGGTGTCCAGGCTCGTATCGTCCATGTGGCATTGCTCCTCGATGGATGCAGATGACCAGAACCGGGTACCAGCGCGCTCTGGTACCCGGCCTCGCTAATCAGATAGCGAGAAACGCGCCGAGGTCGCCTTTGATCTTCTCATTCACAAGGTCACGCGCAGCGTCGAAGTGACGAACGCTGAACGTGCCTTGTTGCGAAGCGCGATAGACGCGGGTAGAGGTTTTGTCCACCTTGCGGGTCAGGGCGCCTTCACGCTCGACTTTCGAGTCGTAGCTGGCCTGGAAGCTGGTCATGTGCATCGCAGGCAGGCCTTGTGGCGTCATTTCGCACTGGGCGACCACGAAGTTGCTCGATTTGCCGGTTTCGCTATGGCTGTGCTTTTCCAGGTGCGCCTTGACTTCCGGTTTCTGCACGACAATTTGCAGAACACGCCGGGCGCAGGCGGCGCGACGAGGGTCCGCGGAGACGCTGATGGTGACGGACTTGGTGATCAGCTCTGCCAGGGTCAGGTTGTCCTCATCAATGGCATCTTCGGCATGTGCTGCGCCCGTCATGGTCCAGCCAAACTTGATCAGGCCATCGTTGTAGAAGTTGTACCACTCGCGCTGCTGGGTTTCCTTGTCGAACTTCTTGTTGGCCAGTTCGGTCATCAAGCGCATGCCGGCCAGGATGTCTTCTGCAATGTTGGCAGGCACATTGTCAGCGAAGATGCAGATGGTCTGGCCGGTAGCGGCTACGCGCTCTTGACCCTCTTTGCGGATTTTTTCCATTTCAACTTTGATGTCAGCCACTTTGTAATTCCTTGATAGTTGTGAGTTCCAAGACACACATGGTGAGCACGTGGTCTGAGGGCACTATCGAGCAATTACGCAGGGGGCATCAGCGGCATGTTGTTCCTCTGGAGTTGATCCTTCACTCGCGCGTGCTGATCAATCTTCGGGTGCCGGCTCGTCACTGTTTTGCGAGCCCAGGCTGCGCAAATACTCCGCCCGCTCATCGCTGCGCTGTGCAATGCAGCTGTTCCAGGCGATCTGGTAGGCGTTGCTGCCGGGTTGTTCAGCATGGGTTTCGACCTTGCAGTCTGCATCGCGCAGTTGGCTCCAGACTTTCTCGGCTGCCTCTATTCGCGACATCAGGCCTGCCTCGTCGCCAAACTGATCACGCATGCGCTCGATCAGGTCGTCATAGGCCGACTGCAGCTCACGCTCGGCGACCTGCTTGTTGAATGCTGCACAGGCGAAGGTTTGCTGGTCGGTCTCCACATTGTCGCAAGGTGTGCTTTCTTCCTCACCGGCCTGGGCCCCGCTCACGATGGCCAGCAGCACCAGCCATGCCATTGATTTCATCCGTTTTCTCCTCAACAGGCTGTCGAATCGCAGGGATTCTCGCTCAGCCAGAGGTCAGGTGGTAGCTCCCTGACCAAATGTTCATGTACCGGCCGCGAATGTCGTTATCGAGACTGTCTCTCATCCCCGGAACACGCGCCAGACGCGCTCTTGTCGCGCATTGACGCTTTCGGCAAACCCCCTGTCGTTTTTGCACCGGGGCGCCTCGGGGCACAGGCATATGCTGGCCTCAAAGCGCCGGCAGAAGGTTTGGCGCGACCCAACTCTATAAAAGGGGACAGCCTGATGAGCCCAGCCGAACTACACGCCGACAGCATCGTCATCGATGGCCTGATCATCGCCAAATGGAACCGCGAGCTGTTCGAAGACATGCGCAAAGGCGGTCTCACTGCGGCCAACTGCACGGTGTCGGTCTGGGAAGGGTTCAAGGCTACCGTCGACAACATCGCGTCCAGCCAGAAGCTGATCCGCGACAACAGCGACCTGGTGATGCCGGTGCGCACCACCGCCGACATCCGCAAGGCCAAGGAGCTGGGCAAGACCGGCATCCTCTTCGGCTTCCAGAACGCCCATGCGTTCGAGGACCAGATTGCTTATGTGGACGTGTTCAAGCAGCTGGGCGTGGGCATCGTGCAGATGTGCTACAACACCCAGAACCTGGTGGGCACCGGCTGCTACGAGCGTGACGGCGGGCTGTCCGGCTTCGGTCGCGAGATCGTTGCCGAGATGAACCGTGTCGGCATCATGTGCGACCTGTCCCACGTCGGCTCCAAGACTTCCGAAGAAGTCATCCTCGAATCGAAAAAGCCGGTGTGCTACTCGCACTGCCTGCCCTCGGGCCTGAAAGAGCACCCGCGCAACAAGTCGGACGAAGAGCTGAAGTTCATCGCCGATCACGGCGGTTTCGTCGGCGTCACCATGTTCGCGCCGTTCCTGGCCAAAGGCATTGACTCGACCATCGATGACTACGCCGAGGCCATCGAGTACACCATGAATATCGTCGGTGAAGACGCCATCGGTATCGGTACCGACTTCACCCAGGGTCACGGCCAGGACTTCTTCGAATACCTGACCCATGACAAGGGCTACGCCCGCCGTCTGACCAACTTCGGCAAGATCATCAACCCGCTGGGCATTCGCACCGTCGGCGAATTCCCCAACCTCACCGAGACCTTGCTCAAACGCGGCCATTCCGAGCGCGTGGTGCGCAAGATCATGGGCGAGAACTGGGTAAACGTCCTCAAGGATGTCTGGGGCGAGTAAGCCGCTCTCCAAGCCTGATAGCCCCTGCCAGCAACGCCGGGGCACCCACAAAAAATTTTATGGAGTTGAGTTTCCATGGCCAAAATCGCCCCGCAATTGCCAATCGAAGTCGACAGCGAGACCGGTGTCTGGACCAGCGACGCCTTGCCGATGCTGTATGTGCCTCGGCATTTCTTCGTCAATAACCATATGGGCATCGAGGAAGTGCTGGGCGCCGACGCCTATGCCGAGATCCTCTACAAGGCTGGCTACAAGTCTGCCTGGCACTGGTGTGAAAAAGAGGCCGAGTGCCATGGCCTGGAAGGCGTGGCGGTGTTCGAGCACTACATGAAGCGCCTGAGCCAGCGTGGCTGGGGCCTGTTCGAGATCCAGGATATCGACCTGGATAAAGGTACCTGCAGCGTCAAGCTCAAGCACTCTGCGTTCGTGTACGTCTATGGCAAGTGCGGCCGCAAGGTCGACTACATGTTCACCGGCTGGTTCGCTGGCGCGATGGACCAGATTCTCGCTGCCCGCGGCAGCAAGATCCGCACCGTGGCCGAGCAGGTCTATGGCGGGTCGGAAGAAGGCCACGAAGATGGCCTGTTCGTTACAAAGCCGTTGTAAGCCGGAGATAGCGTCATGGCATTCGAAGCAATGTTCCAGCCGATCCAGATCGGCAAACTGACCATCCGCAACCGTGTGCTCAGCACCGCGCATGCCGAGGTCTACGCCACTGACGGCGGCATGACTACCGACCGCTATGTGAAGTACTACGAAGAGAAGGCCAAGGGCGGCATCGGCCTGGCCATCTGTGGCGGCTCGTCGGTGGTGGCCATCGACAGCCCGCAGGAATGGTGGGCATCGGTCAACCTGTCGACCGACCGCATCATCCCGCACTTCCAGAACCTTGCCGACGCCATGCACAAGCATGGCGCCAAGATCATGATCCAGATTACCCACATGGGCCGTCGCTCGCGTTGGGACGGCTTCAACTGGCCGACGCTGATGTCGCCATCGGGCATTCGCGAACCTGTACACCGCGCCACCTGCAAAACCATCGAGGTGGAAGAGATCTGGCGGGTAATCGGCAACTACGCGCAGGCTGCGCGTCGCGCCAAAGAGGGTGGCCTGGACGGCGTGGAATTGTCGGCGGTGCACCAGCACATGATCGACCAGTTCTGGAGCCCGCGGGTCAACAAGCGTACCGACGAATGGGGCGGCACCTTTGAAGGCCGCATGAAATTCGGCCTGGAAGTACTGAAAGCCGTGCGCGCCGAAGTGGGTGACGACTTCTGCGTGGGCATGCGTATCTGCGGTGACGAGTTCCACCCTGATGGCCTCAGCCACGAGGACATGAAGCAGATCGCTGCCTACTACGACGCCACTGGCATGCTCGACTTCATCGGCGTGGTCGGCTCGGGTTGCGATACCCACAACACCCTGGCCAACGTCATCCCCAACATGAGCTACCCGCCGGAGCCGTTCCTGCACCTGGCGGCCGGTATCAAGGAAGTGGTCAAGGTCCCGGTGCTGCACGCGCAGAACATCAAAGACCCGAACCAGGCCACGCGCATCCTTGAAGGCGGCTACGTGGACATGGTCGGCATGACCCGTGCGCACATGGCCGACCCGCACCTGATCGCCAAGATCAAGATGGGCCAGATCGACCAGATCAAGCAGTGCGTCGGTGCCAACTACTGCATCGACCGCCAGTACCAGGGCCTGGATGTGCTGTGCATCCAGAACGCCGCGACCTCCCGTGAGTACATGGGTGTGCCGCACATCATCGAGAAGACCACCGGCGTCAAGCGCAAGGTGGTGGTGGTTGGCGCAGGCCCTGCCGGCATGGAAGCGGCCCGCGTGGCTGCTGAACGCGGCCACGACGTGACCCTGTTCGAGAAGAGGGACCAGATTGGCGGGCAGATCACCATTGCCGCCAAGGCCCCGCAGCGTGACCAGATTGCCGGTATCACACGCTGGTACCAGCTTGAGCTGGCTCGCCTGAAAGTCGACTTGCGCCTGGGCACTGCCGCTGATGTGGCCGCCATCCAGGACCTGCGCCCGGACGTCATCGTGCTGGCCGTAGGTGGACACTCGTTCCTGGAGCAGAACGAGCACTGGGGCGCCGCTGAAGGGCTGGTGGTCAGCAGCTGGGATGTGCTCGATGGCAAGGTAGCGCCGGGCAAGAACGTGCTGGTGTACGACACCATCTGCGAATTCACCGGTATGTCGGTCGCCGACTTCATCGCCGACAAGGGTAGCCAGGTCGAGATCGTCACCGACGACATCAAGCCAGGTGTGGCCATGGGTGGTACCACCTTCCCCACCTACTACCGCAGCATGTACCCCAAAGAAGTGATTATGACCGGCGACATGATGCTGGAAAAGGTCTACCGCGAAGGCGACAAGCTGGTGGCGGTACTGGAGAACGAATACACCGGCGCCAAGGAAGAGCGCGTGGTCGATCAAGTCGTGGTTGAAAACGGCGTGCGTCCTGACGAAGAGCTGTACTACGCGCTCAAGGAAGGTTCGCGCAACAAGGGCCAGATCGACGTGGAGGCGCTGTTCGCCATCAAGCCACAGCCGATCCTCAGCCAGCCGGGCGAAGGCTACCTGCTGTACCGCATCGGCGACTGCGTGGCCCAGCGCAACGTGCATGCGGCGATCTACGACGCCTTGCGCCTGTGCAAGGACTTCTGATCGTTAACAGTCGCCGCCATCGGGCGCGATCCCTGTAGGAGCGGGTTTACCCGCGAATGCGTCAGCACTGACAACACTGTTGCCTGACCGGACGCATTCGCGGGTGAACCCGCTCTTACATGGGGCCAGTCTCGCCCTCTGGTCGGCGCAAGAATCCAGCTGTTTGTGGGAGCCTCCCATGTTGAACACCCTTCTACCCATCCTGCTGTTCGCTGCCCTTGGCCTGGCAGTGCTCGGTGCCTTGCGCCGGGTGCGCATGTGGCGCCGTGGCCGGCCGTCCAAGGTCAACCTGATCGGCGGCCTGCTGGCCATGCCGCGCCGCTACTTGGTGGACCTGCACCACGTGGTTGAGCGCGACAAATACATGTCCAAGACCCACGTGGCCACTGCGGGCGGCTTTGTGCTGTCTGCTGTCCTGGCCATTCTGGTGCATGGTTTTGGCCTGCAGAGCAAGATCCTCGGCTACGCACTGCTGATCGCCACGGTGATCATGTTCACCGGTGCCATCTTTGTCTTCAAACGCCGCCTCAACCCGCCCTCTCGCCTGTCCAAGGGCCCGTGGATGCGCCTGCCGAAGAGTTTGCTGGCGTTCGCCGTGAGCTTCTTCATTGCCACCCTGCCGGTCGCCGGAATCCTGCCGGCCAACACCGGTGGTTGGGTGATGGTCGCCGTTCTGGGCCTGGGCGTGTTGTGGGGTGTGTCGGAGCTGTTCTTTGGCATGACCTGGGGCGGCCCGATGAAGCACGCCTTCGCCGGTGCCTTGCACCTGGCCTGGCACCGCCGTGCCGAACGCTTCGGCGGCGGCCGCTCCACCGGCCTCAAGCCGCTGGACCTGGAAGACCCGAACGCGCCCCTTGGCGTGGAAAAGCCGGTGGACTTCACCTGGAACCAGCTGCTGGGCTTCGATGCCTGCGTGCAGTGCGGTAAATGTGAAGCCATGTGCCCGGCCTTTGCCGCTGGCCAGCCGTTGAACCCGAAAAAACTCATCCAGGACATGGTCATCGGCCTTGCCGGTGGCACTGACGCGCAATTCGCCGGTAGCCCATACCCTGGCAAACCAATCGGCGAACACGGCGGCAATCCACACCAGCCGATCGTCAATGGCCTGGTCGACGCCGAGACGCTGTGGTCCTGCACCACCTGCCGTGCCTGCGTCGAGGAGTGCCCGATGATGATCGAGCACGTCGATGCCATCGTCGACATGCGCCGCCACCTCACCCTGGAAAAGGGCGCCACCCCGAACAAGGGCGCCGAGGTGCTGGACAACCTGATCGCCACCGACAACCCCGGCGGCTTCGCCCCCGGCGGGCGCATGAACTGGGCTGCCGACCTTAACCTGCAGCTGCTGTCTGAAGTGAAAGCGACCGAAGTGTTGTTCTGGGTCGGTGATGGTGCCTTCGACATGCGTAACCAGCGCACTTTGCGTTCGTTTGTCAAAGTATTGAAAGCCTCGGGCGTGGACTTCGCCGTACTCGGCCTGGAAGAGCGCGACAGCGGCGACGTGGCGCGCCGCCTGGGCGATGAGGCAACCTTCCAGCAACTGGCCAAGCGCAACATCCAGACCCTGGCCAAGTACAAGTTCCAGCGTATCGTCACCTGCGATCCGCACAGCTTCCATGTGCTGAAGAACGAATACGGCGCCCTGGGCGGTGACTACCAGGTGCAGCACCACAGCACCTACATCGCCGAACTGATCGCGGCCAAGAAGCTGAACCTGGGCCAGCACAAGGGCGGCAGCGTCACCTACCACGATCCGTGCTACCTGGGCCGCTACAACGGCGAGTACGAAGCCCCGCGCGAAGTGCTCAAGGCGCTGGGTATCGAGGTGCGCGAGATGCAGCGCTCGGGCTTCCGTTCCCGTTGCTGCGGTGGTGGTGGCGGTGCGCCGATCACTGACATCCCTGGCAAGCAGCGTATTCCCGATATGCGCATGGACGACATCCGTGAGACCGAGGCCGAGCTGGTAGCCGTGGGTTGCCCGCAGTGCACCGCCATGCTTGAAGGCGTGGTCGAGCCGCGCCCACAGATCAAGGACTTGGCCGAACTGGTGGCCGACGTGCTGATCGAGGAGGACGCATCCACTGTCCCAAAGCCGCAAACGGCTAAACGTGAACCTGCGGAGGTGCACTGATGAGCGACATTATCCGCCGCGATCCACGCGCCGAGTGGATCGCCCGTAACCGTCTGCACCCGCTGCATGCCGCGATGCAGACGCAACAGACCAGCTGGATGGGGCCCAACGGCATCATCCGCAAGAACCCACATGCGATTGCCGCAGGCTTTGTCGGCCCGGCCGGCATCAAGCGCATCGACCGCAGCGGCGCCCAGCAGGGCACCGGCGCGGGCGGGCGGCGCACGGCAGCAGCCGAGGTCAAGTTGCCACTGCACCAGGTGGCGGCGCCGGCGTTCTACATTGCCGTCGTGCCGGACATGGTCGGCGGCCGCCTGAGCAGCCACGACCGCGACCTGCTTGGCCTGGCCCACAGCCTGGCCGGCAGCGACGGGGCGGTGCTGGCCGTGGTGTTCAACGAGCACAAGGAAAGCAACTTTTCCACAGCCGGTGTCGATCGCCTGCTGGTTATCGAAGGCGAGGCCTTTGAAGGTTATGCACCGGAGCAACTGGTGCAAGGCCTGCGGGCTGTGGATAACCAGTTCGCGCCGCGCCACTGGCTGCTGCCTGACAGCCGCACCGGTGGCGGCGAACTGGGTCGGCGCCTGGGCGCCGCGCTGGGCGAGCGCCCGGCAACGCGGGTATGGCAGGTCAAGGACGGCCAGTGCATCGGCCGCGCCGGTGCCGGCCAGCAAGACCTGCAACGCACTGTGCCGCGCCTGATCCTGGCGGCGGCCGAGTGCGCCGAACCGGTCAGCGAAACCCGTCACGAAGCGCTGCCGGTGGAGTTGTCCACAAGCGTGGCACGCAGCCTGCCGCGCATCGAAGACCTTGGCTCGGTGGCCGTCGACCCGGCCACCATTGCCATGGCCGAAGCGGAGTTCATCGTCTCGGGCGGCAACGGTGTCAAGGACTGGGACCTGTACCACAAGGCCACCGCAGCCCTCGGCGCTACCGAAGGTGCCTCGCGGGTGGCGGTGGACGACGGCTTCATGCCGCGCAACCGCCAGGTGGGGGCTACCGGCACCTGGGTTACCGCGCGTGTCTACGTGGCTGTGGGTATCTCGGGTGCGATCCAGCACCTGCAGGGTATCGGTGCCTGCGACAAGGTGGTGGCGATCAACATGGATCCGGGCTGCGACATGATCAAACGGGCTGACCTGTCGGTGATTGGCGACAGCTCGGCGATTCTCAAGGCGCTGATCGAGGCTGTGGACAACTACCGCAGCGGCGGCCAGCGCGACGCGGTATAAGGGCACGAGCATGAGTACGAAAGTGATCAGCCTGGTTTCCATTGGTGCCCACCCCAGCTCTGGCCGCGCCCGCCGCGCCGAGCAGGATGCCCGTGCCGTGGAGTTGGGTTTGCAGCTGGCTGGGGATAACTTGCAGGTGGTGCATGCGGGCGATCCACAGGAAGAGGCCTTGCGCGCTTACCTGGGCATGGGCCTGGACCACCTCGACGTGCTGGAGCAACCGGCCGGGGCCGATGTGCTGGGCGTGCTGGGCGATTATCTGCGCGACGCCGGGGCCCAACTGGTGCTGACCGGCAGCCAGGCCGAGACTGGCGAGGGATCGGGCATGTTGCCGTTCCTGCTGGCCGAAAAGCTCGGCTGGCCGCTGATTGTCGGGCTGGCTGAGGTGGAGTCGATCGACAACGGCACCGCGCAGGTATTGCAGGCCCTGCCGCGTGGTCAGCGGCGTCGGCTGAAGGTACGTCTGCCATTGCTGGCGACTGTGGATAACGCTGCGCCCAAGCCGCGCCAGAGCGCTTTTGGGCCTGCGCGCCGGGGGGTATTGGCGGCGCGTAACGTGGCCATTGTCGAAGATGAGCTGTTGGCTGAAGCCGAGCTGCAACCGGCCCGTCCAAGGCCCAAGCGTTTGAAGGTGATCAAGGCCAAGAGCGGCGCCGACCGCATGAAGGCCGCGACGGCCAAGGCCAGTGGCGGTGGTGGCAAGGTGCTGAAGGACGTTTCGCCGCAGGAAGGCGCTGAGGCGATCCTCAAGCTGCTGGTGGAAGAGGGCGTATTGCGCTGAGTCCCGTGGGAGCGGCCTGTGTGACGCGATGGGCCGCTTAGCAGCCCTGACAATCCTGAGCCAGACTCGAGATCCTGGGGCCCGCTGCGGCCCCTGCGACACAATTCATAGCCCAGTCCCCTGTGTATAAGTTATTCACTTCCCCCCTCACATGCCTGGATTCCAGCAAACTGGCCGAATGTCAGGTACGCTCCGTTTTGCCCACGGAATCTGTTCGCCAAGGTGTGGATAAATTGTTGGTGCATGGCTGGAAGCCTTATATAACGGCGCTTACACGGTTTAGATCATAAAATGATCAGCTTCCCTTGGCATCGCCTGATGCGGGCATGCTGCTTTTTGCCAGGATTTTCCCACAATCTCTGTGAGCCGGTCTGTGGATAATCTGTTTGATACCGGCTGTAGGCCCCGCCGTTCCTGTCTTCGAGTGCTTTGATCAGAAAACAGCCAATCGGGGCTCACACACGCTTGAACCCTGAGGGCAGGTAAAAATTCAGGATCACCTGAGTCAAAACCTGTGAATAAGTACCAAGAACCTATCATTTCTATCAGTTAGCAGTCCTGTTTCAGGCGAGTAGAATGAGCGATCACTATCGGCTGAGCGTTCATCATGCATGGCATGCTGCAACCCGTTATCCCTACCCACATGGGCGGGATTCCAAGGTCGTATTCAGCATACGGGGCCTATGCTGGTGCAAGAAATATTGCCTTCGCCGGGCAGATGGTCGATCGCCTGACGGGTTGCTATCACCTGGGCAATGGCCGGCGAACCTACAACCCTGTGCTGATGCGCTTTCACTCTGCCGACTCACTCAGCCCTTTCTCGGAGGGTGGGCTGAATGCCTATGCCTACTGCGGTGGCGACCCGATCAACCGGGTCGACCCCAGTGGCGCCGTCCCGGCCATCCGGTCCGCCCGCCCCCAGGTCGACGTGATTAGCCCGGCGATCAGTGGCATAAGCATGTTTTCAAGTTCGGTGACGCTGGGCGGGGCTATCGCGCGAACGGCCAGAAACGTGGTCGCCGACTTGCAAAGACCGCATTCCGGTCCGGAATATACCGCGCCGAGCCTAAGATCCCGGATTGGTAATACTAGCCTTTTCTACACAGGAGTAATGGGGGTTGCAGGCACCGCAATGAGCGGAGTCGAACAAGGGTGGATTGGTAATGTACTGACCAGTCACGGCCGTCGCCTGGGGCTGGGCAACGCAATTGGGAACATCAGCGGTGGCTTGTTCTCCAACGCCGAGGCGGCACAGGCTGTGTGGAGGGGGGTAGGACAGCCCGGAGTGTCGGGGGTAAGGGTAGCCTGGGAGACATTCTATGAAGTCACCGGTGTGCGCATGGTTGTCGAAGGGGCTTCGTACGTGTGGGGCAGAGGCACGGCACTCGGGGCCAGGATCGCTTCGGCAGGTCGAGCAGCTATTGATGCATGGCGTCGCTGGGGTACTGAACCCAGTGCGCCGCCTCCGTCTCCGAATCGGGACATAAGGCGACCATAAACCCACTGGCACGGCAATTTGCCGTGCCAGTGGGTGGTACGGGTTACTGCGCCTGCACTTCCTTCAGATACGGCGCAGGCTCTGCTCCCAGGTTGTTCAGTAGCCGCCCGCTGTACCAGTCAATGAAGTTCACCACACCAAACTCGTAAGTCTTCGAATACGGGCCAGGCTGGTACGCCGTGGAGTTGATCCCGCGCTGGTTCTCTTCGGCCAGACGGCGGTCCTGGTCGTTGGTGGCGTCCCATACCTTGCGCATGTTCTCGGGGTTGTAGTCCACACCTTCGACGGCATCCTTGTGCACCAGCCACTTGGTGGTGACCATGGTCTCCTGGGCGCTGATCGGCCACACGGTGAACACGATCATGTGGTCGCCCATGCAGTGGTTCCACGAGTGCGGCAGGTGCAGGATGCGCATCGAGCCAAGGTCCGGGTTCTTGATGCGACCCATCAGCTTCTGGCAGGCCTGCTTGCCGTCCATGGTCATCGACACGGTGCCCTTGAGCAGCGGCATACGCACGATGCGGTTACGCAGGCCGTGGCTCTTGTGCAGGTACGGGATCTTCTCGGCTTCCCAGGCAGCGGCGGAGGCGGCCACATGGTCCTTGAATTCCTGGCTGGCGCGCGGGTCGTTGGTGTCGTCCCACTCCAGCAGGGTTTGCAGCAGTTCCGGGTGCGAACCGTTGCAGTGGTAGCACTCGCGGTTGTTTTCCAGCACCAGTTTCCAGTTGGCCTTTTCCATCAAGGTGGTTTGCACCGCCACCTTGGTGTTCTCCATGTCGTACGGTTCCATGTAATGGTCCAGCGTGGCCAGGAACTCGTCGATGGCAGGCGGGTTTTCCGCCAGGCTGATGAAGATGTAGCCGCCGGCCACCTTCACGTTCACGGGCTTGAGGCCGTACTGGTTCATATCGAAGTCAGCACCCATCTCGGTGCCCGCGAACAGCAGGCGGCCGTCCAGCTCGTAAGTCCACTGGTGATATGGGCACACCAGTTTGGCCACCTTGCCTTTCTCGCTGACGCACAGGCGCGAACCGCGGTGGCGGCAGACGTTGTGGAAGGCATGCACCTTGCCTTCGGCACCGCGCACCACAATGATCGGGTTCTTGCCGATCTGCAGGGTGATGTAGTTGCCCTTGGCCGGGATCTCGCAGGTCATGCCGGCGATCAACCATTCTTTATGGAAGATCTCCTGCATGTCGATCTGGAACAGACGCTCGTCGGTGTAGAAAGGCTGGGGCAGCGAGTAGGTGCGCTCGCGGGTCTGCAACATCTCGGCGGTAGCCTTGCGTGCAGGTTCAAGTGGATCGCCCAGGCTCAGGGTTGCGGTGACGTCCATCGTGTATTCCTCGGGGCCGTATGCGGCCGGCAAAAGGTGGCTAATCGTTGTTGTGGTGCCGCAAGGCTGCTTCAGATAAAACAGCTAGTTCTTTTGCCGTGGAGTGTGCGTCCGAAGACGCCGCGAACCGTATCCATGGGCGACATGGCCGATTTGAATAACGACGCGCCAGCCCTTGTGCCACGGGGCTGGTCGCGATAAGCACGTCGATGTCGCAGGCAGGAATGTGCGTCGTCTTCAGCTTGCGCATTATCGCAGCCATGAAAAGGGCCATAGTCGGCCGCTGGAGATGAACATGTCCGATACCTTCCTCAATCCGGTCACTACCCAGACCTGGGCCAACGGCCGCCACATTGTGCGCTGCGTCAAGGTCATCCAGGAGACCTGGGACGTGCGCACCTTCTGCTTCATGGCCGACCAGCCGATCATGTTCTTCTTCAAGCCAGGGCAGTTCGTCACCCTGGAGCTGGAGATCGAAGGCAAGCCCGTGATGCGGTCCTACACCATCTCCAGTTCGCCGTCAGTGCCCTACAGCTTCTCGATCACCGTCAAGCGCGTGCCGGGCGGCCTGGTCTCCAACTTCCTGCACGACACCATGCACGAAGGCCTCGAGCTGCCGGTGCACGGCCCTGTGGGCCTGTTCAACGCCATCGACTTCCCGTCGGGCAAGGTGCTGTACCTGTCGGGTGGCGTGGGCATTACCCCGGTGATGTCGATGGCGCGCTGGTTCTACGACACCAACGCCAATGTCGACATGGTGTTCGTGCACAGCGCCCGTTCGCCGAAGGACATCATCTATCACCGCGAGCTGGAGCAGATGGCTTCGCGCATCCCCAACTTCAGCCTGCACATCATTTGCGAAAAGCACGGCCTGGGCGAGCCGTGGGCGGGTTACCGCGGTTACCTGAACCAGCGGCTGATGGAACTGATCGCGCCGGACTACATGGAGCGCGTGGTGTTCTGCTGCGGCCCGACGCCGTACATGACAGCGGTCAAGCGCCTGCTCGAAGCGGTCGGTTTCGACATGGCGAATTACCACGAGGAGTCGTTCGGCGCGACGCCGGCGGAAGCCAAGGCCGATGCCGTGGAGCACGCCGAGCAGGCGGCCGATGCACCGGAGCTGGACGTTTCCGACCTCAATCTGGTGGAGTTCATCGGCAGCGAGAAGAGCATCCGCATCGCCCCGGGCGAGACCGTGCATGCGGCGGCAGCCAAGGTTGGCCTGATGATCCCGAAAGCCTGCGGCATGGGCATCTGCGGCACCTGCAAGGTGCTCAAGCTGGGCGGCGAGGTGGAGATGGAGCACAACGGCGGGATTACCGAAGAGGACGAAGCCGAGGGCTACATCCTGTCGTGCTGCAGCGTGCCGAAAGGGGATGTGCGGATCGATTACTGATCCAGTGGCCAGTCTGGCTTCTTCGCGGACACGCCCGCTCCCACAGGGTCATCGCTATCTTCAGGACTGCGGTGAACCTTGTGGGAGCGGGCGTACCCGCGACTGCTTCTAGGTGCGGAACCGGGCTACCAGACCATTGAGGTCTACCGCCAGGCGCGACAGCTCGGCACTCGCTGCGCTGGTCTGATGCGCCCCGGTAGCGCTCTGCACCGACAGGTCATTGATGTTCACTAGGTTGCGGTCCACTTCCCGCGCTACCTGGGCCTGCTCTTCCGCCGCACTGGCAATCACCAGGTTGCGTTCGTTGATCTGCGCCACCGCGCCGGCGATGGTGTCCAGTGCCATGCCTGCGCCCCGGGCGATGTTCAGTGTCGACTCCGCACGCTCGGTGCTGGTGCGCATCGATTCTACCGCCTCTTCCGTACCGCCCTGGATGCTGCCGATCATGCGCTCGATTTCGCTGGTCGACTGTTGGGTACGATGGGCCAATGCCCGCACTTCATCGGCGACCACGGCAAAACCACGGCCCGCTTCACCGGCCCGCGCGGCTTCGATGGCTGCGTTGAGTGCCAGCAGGTTGGTCTGGTCGGCCAGGCCACGGATCACGTCGAGCACCTTGCCAATGTCGCGCGACTGTTCTGCCAGGTGGGTAATCAGCTTGGCGGTGGCCTGCACATCACCACTCATGCGCTCGATCGCACCCACGGTTTCCATCACCAGGTCACGACCATCACCGGTGGAGCGGCTGGCTTCACTGGAGGCTTCTGAAGTGCTCACGGCATTGCGCGCCACTTCTTCCACCGCACTGGTCATTTCGGTGACTGCTGTGGCGGCCTGTTCAATCTCATTGTTCTGCTGCTGCAGGCCACGGGCACTTTCGTCGGTGACGGCATTCAACTCTTCTGCCGCCGAGGCCAGCTGGGTGGCGGAGCCGGCGATCTGCTGCAAGGTGTCGCGCAGCTTGTCCTGCATGCGCGCCATGGCGCGCAACAGCCGGGCGGCTTCGTCGGTGCCCTCTGCGCGGATGACGTGGGTCAGGTCGCCGTCGGCGACTTGCTCGGCGCATTTGAGCGCTTCTTCGATCGGCTTGACGATACTGCGGGTCAGCAGGAAAGCACAGGCGAAGGTCAGTACGGTGGCGGCAACCAGCAGGCCGATCACCAGAGCGAAAGCGCCGGCATACTGGTTGGCGGCTTTTTCGTTGGTGGCGCGAGTCTGGTCAGTGTTGATGCGTACCAAGGTGTCCATGACCTTGTTGATCTGCTCGGAGTTGGCCAGCAGGTCGCGGTTGAGCAGGTCACGCAATTCATCCAGGCGGTCGGCCTGGCTCAGTGTGCGCATGCGCGATTCCAACTGGCGGTACTGGTTGAGCAACTGACCGTACTGGTCGAATGCTGCCTGTTCGTCGGCGGCGACGATCATTGGCAGGTAGGCCTGGCGTGCACGGTCGATCTGGCTGTTGCGCTGGTCCAGCAGATCGAGGGTATCGCGTTGGGTTGCCGGCTCGCGGTTGAGCAGCAGGCGGTAGGAAAGCGTGCGCATGCGCAGGTTCAGCGCGGTGAGTTCGTCGAGGATCTTGATGCTGGGCACGCTGACTTGCTCGATGGCAACGCCCGCCTGGCGGATGTTGCCCATCTGCACCAGGGAGAAGATACCAAGGCCGAGCATCAGCAGGCCGATGAGCGCGAAGCCGAGAAGCGCGCGCGGGGCGATATTCATGTTGCGTAGGGACATGGAGAGGAGGATCCAGGCAAGTGGGGAAAGAGCGACAAAACATGACTTGCCGGGCTATCGGTCGTGACTGGCCAGTCTTGAATGCGTTCGGGGAAAATGGTGCAACCGCTGACCTTTTCCTGACCGGCGGTTGATCCAGGTCGGAACAAGGGGTCGATTACCCTGTCAATCTGCGGGTTCGACACCTTATGAATCCGATATTTAATGGCGATAGGGCGCACTTTTCTTTATCGTGTGTGCCCCTCGCAACAACCTGAGATAGACCCATGCTGGAAGCTTCCCTGAATCAAATCGAGCAACTGGTCAGCGACCTGATGCAGAAAAACGCTCAACTCATCGAGCAGAACACCGCCCTTGGCCAGGAACTGGCCCAGGCCAAGGAAGAGAACGAAACCCTGCAGCTGTCGCTGATGGAGCAGGAAGAGAAGAACGGCGCTACCGCAGCACGCATCCAGGCCCTGGTCGAGCGCGCCAGCGCGGGCGTTGTTGGCGCATGAGACTGCAGGAGCAGCCGATCAATGTCGTGTCGATCCTCGGCATCGACTATTCGATCAAGGCGCCCGAAGGCCAGGAAGAAACCCTGGCCCAGGCGGTACGGATGCTCAACAAAGCCCTTAACGAGACCAAGCGTCAGTACCCGACCTTGATCGGTGACAAACTGCTGGTGCTGGCTGCCCTTAACCTGTGCTCCAAACAGGTTGAACTGCAGAAGGAGCATCAGCAGACCCTTGCGCGAACTCAAGCGCAGATCGACGCCACGGTGGATGCCATCGTGCGGACCATCGCTGAGCAATAAGGCCTTACACCGTCCCCCCGTAGGAGCGGGTTCACCCGCGAATGCGTCAGTGGCTTCAACATCGCATTCGCGGGTAAACCCGCTCCTACAGGCATCAGCAGACCCTTGCGCGAACTCAAGCGCAGATCGACGCCACGGCCTTACACCGTCCCCCCGTAGGAGCGGGTTCACCCGCGAATGCGTCAGTGGCTTCAACACCGCATTCGCGGGTAAACCCGCTCCTACAGGGTGCATCTGATTGCCTCAGATCACTGGATTAACTGGATACGCAAGTGTATACACTTTCCGCAAAACAATAATGTGCGGGGAGTAGGGGCATGCGTATCTGGCGTAAGAGCATCCAGTTGCAATTGATCACCAGCATGGGCGCTGCCCTGCTGGCGAGCATCCTGGTGGTGGTCATTATCTTCACCGTGGCGCTCAACCGCCTCACCGACCGCTACCTGGTCGACACTGCCCTGCCAGCCAGCATCGAAGCCATCCGCAACGACATCGAGCGTATGCTGGGCCAACCGTTGGTCGCTGCCGCGGACATTGCCGGTAACACCCTGCTGCGCGACTGGCTTGCTGCCGGTGAAGATCCCGCGCAGGCGCCCCAATTCATCGAATACCTGACCGCCGCCAAACAGCGCAACCACGCCTTCACTGCGCTGTTCGCCTCGACCGAAACCGGCCACTACTACAACGAGAACGGCCTGGACCGCACCCTCAGCCGCAGCAACCCCAAGGACAAGTGGTTTTACGGTTACATCGACAGCGGCGCCGAGCGCTTCATCAACATCGACATCGATGGTGCCACCGGCGAACTGGCTCTGTTCATCGACTATCGCGTGGAAAAGGAAGGCAAGCTGGTGGGTGTGGCCGGCATGGGCCTGCGCATGACCGAGTTATCGAAGCTGATCCACGACTTCAGCTTTGGCGAGCACGGCAAGGTGTTCCTGGTGCGCAACGATGGCCTGATCCAGGTGCATCCCGATGCTGCCTTCAGTGGCAAGCGCCAGCTTGCCGAGCAGCTTGGCGCGGACGCAGCCAAAGGCGTCATGACCGGAGGCGAGAGCCTGCGTAGCAGCCGCTTCAGCCGTGACGGTGAGCGCTACCTGGCGCTGGGCCTGCCGCTGCGCGACCTCAACTGGACCCTTGTGGCCGAAGTGCCAGAGTCGGAAATTTACGCGCAAATGCATCAGGCCGTCTGGCTGACCAGCCTGATCGGTGGCGCCGTCGCGTTGGTGTCGCTGCTGTTGGTGGTACTGCTGGCGCGTGGCCTGGTGCGGCCGATCCGCCGCGTTACCGCCGCATTGGTTCAGATTGGCAGTGGAGCGGGTGATCTCAGCCACCGCCTGGACGATTCGCGTCAGGATGAGCTGGGTGACCTGGCCCGTGGTTTCAACCGCTTCCTGGACAGCCAACGCAGCCTGATCGGCGAGGTGTTGAATACCTCCGAGCGGCTGCGGCGGGCCGTGGAGCAGGTAACCCAGGTGGTGGACAACACCGCCGAGCGCTCCGGGCGCCAGCAGGAGATGACCGAAATGGTCGCCACTGCTGTACACGAGATGGGCCTGACCGTGCAGGACATCGCCCGCAATGCCGGCGATGCGGCCCAGGCGTCGCAGTCGGCACGAGACGAGGCGTTGCAGGCCCGCGAGGTGGTGCAACGATCCATTCGTGGCATCGAGGGCATGTCGGGCGACATCGGCAAGGCGGCCGATGCGGTTAGCCAGCTGGCCGACGAAGTCGCCTCGGTCGATGAAGTGCTCGCGGTAATCCGCAGCATTTCCGAGCAAACCAACCTGCTCGCGTTGAACGCTGCCATCGAGGCCGCGCGGGCAGGGGAGATGGGGCGCGGGTTCGCTGTGGTGGCCGATGAAGTACGTACGCTGGCCCGGCGCACACAACTGTCCACCGATGAAGTGCAGCAGATGATCCAGCGCCTGAAGCTAGGTGCAGGTTCGGCGGTGAGTTCAATGCAGGCAGGGCAGCAGGCGACCGGCAGTGGCGTGGAATCGAGCCAGCGCACCGGGGCATCACTGAGCGCGATTACCGACCAGGTAGAGCACATCAGTGACATGAACCACCAGGTGGCCACGGCTACCGAGGAGCAGTCGGCGGTGACCGAGGAAATCAACCGGACGGTGCAGGGGATTTCCGATTTGGCGCGTGAGACGGCGGCGGAGGTGCAAGGGTGCCGCGAGGAGTGCCAGGCGTTGCGTG
>NZ_JAOCDI010000022.1:0-91887 GCF_029840855.1 Pseudomonas sp. GD03862 | reverse complement strand
CGGGTTTACCCGCGAATACGGTAGCGGCGGCAACGGTGAACGACTGGTGGAGATTGGCCAGCAGCCCCAGCCCGTTCGCGGCTACAGGCTAATCGACAAATCAGGCCGCGCCGTAACGCTTGCGCGCCTCGATGGCCAGCCCGCTACCAATGCTGCCAAAGATATTGCCTTCCACATGCCGTGCATTCGGCAGCATCGCCGAAACACTGTTGCGCAGCGCCGGAATGCCGCTGGAGCCACCGGTGAAGAACACCGTATCGACCTGGCCTTCGCTTACCCCAGCCTTGGCCAGCAGTTCGGTCACGCTACCGCGCACGCGCTCCAGCAGTCCTTCGATCGCCTCTTCGAACAGCGTGCGGGTCAGTTCCGCAGTCAGCTCGGGCTCGACGCGGCGCAGGTCGATGTGGCGGCTGTCATGCTCGGTCAGCTCGATCTTGCTGGCTTCCACTTCCATCGCCAGCCAGTGCCCGGCGCGCTGTTCGATCAATTTGAACAGGCGATCGATGCCGAAGCTGTCCTCGATGTCATAGCGCATGCTGCCCAGCGCCAACTGTGACTTCTGCGAATACAAGGCGTTGATGGTGTGCCAGGTGGCCAGGTTGAGGTGGTAGCTGGTCGGCATCAGCGCACCGCTCTTCATGCGGCTGCCATAGCCAAACAACGGCATCACGCCCTGAAGGCTCAGTTGCTTGTCGAAGTCGGTACCGCCAATGTGCACACCGCCGGTGGCGAGGATGTCGCTTTGGCGCTCGGCGACCAGATGGCGCTCGGGCGACAGGCGGATCAGGGTGAAGTCCGAGGTACCACCGCCGATGTCGACGATCAGCACCAGCTCTTCGCGGCTGATGCTCGACTCATAGTCGAAGGCCGCGGCAATCGGTTCGTACTGGAACGACACGTCCTTGAAGCCGATTTTGCGCGCCACTTCGGCCAAGGTGTCCTCGGCCTCCTGGTCGGCAGCCGGGTCTTCGTCGACGAAGAACACCGGGCGGCCCAGCACCACCTGGTCGAATTCTCGGCCAGCGGCCGCCTCAGCGCGCTTCTTGAGCTCGCCGATGAACATGCCCAGCAGGTCCTTGAACGGCAGGGCGCTGCCCAGCACGCTGGTGTCGTGCTTGATCAGCTTCGAGCCCAGCAGGCTTTTCAGCGAGCGCATCAGGCGGCCTTCGTAGCCTTCCAGGTACTCGTGCAGCGCCAGGCGGCCATACACCGGGCGCCGCTCTTCGATATTGAAGAACACCACCGAGGGCAAGGTGATCTTGCCGTCTTCCAGGGCAATCAGCGACTCGACGCCAGGCCGATGCCAGCCGACCGTGGAGTTGGAGGTGCCAAAGTCGATGCCCAGGGCGCGGGCCGGGGATACGTCAGACATGGGAAATGGGCTTCCGGAGGCAAAACGGCCGCGCAGTGTATGCCAGTTGGCTACAGAATCAAGACCAGTCGTCTGCCTTGAGGCAAACCCAAGTCGGTCTTGAAAGGCTATGCTTGACCCCTATCTTCAGTTGCAACATGCACATTCACATTGGTGATCCATAAATGGACTTCAAAGACTATTACAAGATACTCGGCGTAGAGCCCACTGCGGACGACAAGGCGATCAAGGCCGCGTACCGCAAACTGGCGCGCAAGTATCACCCGGATGTCAGCAAGGAGCGCGACGCCGAGGAAAAATTCAAGGAGGCCAACGAGGCCTATGAGGTGCTGGGCGACGCGCAGAAACGTGCCGAGTTCGACGAAATTCGCAAGTACGGCGGCCAGCATGGCCGGCCGTTCCAGGCACCACCGGGTTGGGAAAACCGTGGCGGTGGCGGCGGCTTCGAAGGCGGCGACTTCTCCGACTTCTTCAGCTCGATCTTCGGTGGGCGCAGTGCGGGTGGCAACCCCTTCGGTGGCGCCCGGCAGCAGCAACGCAGTGCTGGCAGGCGGGGGCAGGACGTGGAGCTTGAACTGGCAGTGTTCCTTGAAGAGACCCTGAGCAAGGAGTCCAAGCAGATCAGCTTCCAGGTGCCGCAAACCAATGCCATGGGCCAGCGCACCGGCTTCACCACCAAGACCTTGAACGTGAGGATTCCGGCTGGGGTGACCGACGGCGAGCGCATCCGCCTCAAGGGCCAGGGCGCGCCCGGCAGCGGTGGCGGGGCCAACGGTGACCTGTTCCTGACCATCCGCATGGCACCGCACCCGCTGTTCGATGTCGAAGGTCATGACCTGATCATCACTGTGCCGTTGGCACCGTGGGAGGCGGCCCTGGGCGCCAAGGTGGCGGTTCCGACCCTGGATGGCAAGATCAACCTGACCATCCGTCCTGACAGCCAGAGCGGCCAGCGCCTGCGTGTACCGGGCAAGGGCCTGGCGAACAAGCAGGGAGAGCGCGGCAACCTTTATGCGCAGCTCAAGGTGGTCATGCCACCAGCGTCGGACGAATCTGCCCGCGAACTCTGGACCAAGCTTTCCGAGAAAGCTGCGTTCAACCCGAGGACACAATGGAGTAAGTGATCATGAGCAGCACCCTGATCGTTCAACTGGACATGCGTACCCTGTGTCAGGAAGCCGATGTCACGGCTGAATGCGTGATCGAAATCGTCGAGCACGGCATTGTCGAACCTTCCGGGCGAACGCCGGAGGACTGGCTGTTTGACGATCAGGCGCCGTTGGTGACCAAACGAGCGGTGAAGCTGCACCAGGAGCTGGAACTGGAGTGGGAAGGGGTGGCGCTGGCGCTGGAGCTGTTGCAGGAAGTGCAGCAGTTGCGCAGTGAGAACAGCATGCTGAAGCAGCGTCTGGGCCGGTTTATTCAGATGTAGGTTGCCTTGCCGGCATCTGTGGGAGAGGCCTTGTGTCGCGATGGGCTGTGCAGCAGCCCGAGATCTTTGCTCCACCGCAAAATTGCCGGGGCTGCTTTGCAGCCCTTTCGCGACACAAGGCCGCTCCCACAATGGACCGCATTTCAGGTCGGTTCGGCGCCCGGGTTCAGCACCAGTTGCATGAAGGTCAGATCAAGCCAGCGGCCAAACTTAACCCCCACCTGCGGCATCTGGCCGGTCACCACGAAGCCCAGCCGCTCATGCAGGCGCACCGAAGCTGCATTGCCACGCTCGATCGCTGCCACCATCACATGCTTGCCACATCCGCGCGCGCGTTCGACCAGCGCCGCCATCAACACCGGCCCGAGCCCTTTGCCACGCTGGTCGCTGCGCACGTACACCGAGTGCTCAACGGTCAGGCGAAAGCCCTCGAAAGGCCGCCAGTCGCCAAACGAGGCATACCCCAGCACGCCGGTTTCATCGACCGCCACCAGAATCGGGTAGCCCTGCTGCGCACGCGCTTCAAACCAGGCCTGGCGGTTGTCGAGGTCCACCGGGGTTTCGTTCCAGATCGCCGTGGTGTTGAGCACCGCGTCGTTGTAGATGTCGAGTATGCCTGGCACGTCGGTGTGCAGGGCATCGCGAATTTCGTAGCTCATGACAGCGTCTCGCAAGGTCGTTGCTCGCAGATTAAATGGTTACCAGACCGCGTACACCTTCGGCTTGCATGTTTTCGCCGCGACCGCGCTGGATGATTTCGCCACGGGCCATGACCAGGTACTGGTCAGCCAGCGCTTCGGCAAAGTCGTAGAACTGCTCCACCAGCAAAATCGCCATGTCGCCACGCTCGGCCAGGCGGCGGATGACCGCGCCGATTTCCTTGATCACCGAGGGCTGGATGCCTTCGGTCGGCTCGTCGAGAATCAGCAGGCGCGGGCGGCTGGCGAGGGCGCGGCCGATGGCCAGCTGTTGCTGCTGGCCGCCAGACAGGTCGCCACCGCGGCGCTGTTTCATCTGCTCCAGCACAGGGAACAGTTCGTAGATGAAGGCTGGTACCTCGCGGGCTTCACGGGCGGGGAAGCGCGACAGGCCCATCAGCAGGTTTTCCTCGACGGTCAGGCGCGGGAAGATCTCGCGGCCCTGGGGCACATAGGCGATGCCGGCCTGCACCCGTTGCTGCGGTTTGAACGCGGTGATCGGCTTGCCTTCCCATTCGATGCTGCCGTCGCGGGCGGGCACCAGGCCCATCAGGCAGCGCAGCAAGGTGGTCTTGCCCACGCCGTTGCGGCCCAGCAGGCAGGTCACTTCGCCGATCTTGGCTTCGAAGGACAGGCCGCGCAGGATGTGGCTGCCGCCGTAGTACTGGTGCAGGGTGTCGATCTTGAGCATGTGAGAGTTCCTGAAAGGGATGCTGTGCCTGTGCCGGCCTCTTCGCGGGCAAGCCCGCTCCTACGACGGGAACCGCCCCATGGCATTACGCCCACTGTAGGAACGGGTTTACCCGCGAAGAGGCCGGCACAGGCGCCAAAAATTCAAATCCGGTCAGCGGCCCAGATACACCTCGACCACCCGCTCATCTGCCTGCACCTGCTCCAGCGAGCCTTCCGCCAGCACGCTCCCCTGGTGCAGCACGGTCACATGGTCGGCAATGCTGCCGACGAAGCCCATGTCATGTTCCACCACCATCAGCGAATGCTTGCCGGCCAGGCCCTTGAACAGCTCGGCGGTAAACTCGGTCTCGGCATCAGTCATGCCGGCCACCGGTTCATCCAGCAGCAGCAGTTGCGGTTCCTGCACCAGCAGCATGCCGATCTCCAGAAACTGCTTCTGCCCATGGGACAGCAAACCCGCCTGGCGCTGGGCCAGCGGCAGCAGGCGCAAGGTGGTCAGCACGTCCTCGATGCGCTGGCGCTGGTCACCGCTCAGGCGCGCGGCCAGGCTGGCCCACACCGACTTGTCGGTCTTCAGCGCCAGTTCCAGGTTCTCGAACACGGTCAGCGCCTCGAACACTGTGGGCTTCTGGAACTTGCGGCCAATGCCGGCTTGGGCGATCTGGTATTCGCTCATGCGGGTCAGGTCGAGGGTATCGCCGAAGTAAGCCGTGCCGCTGTCGGGGCGGGTCTTGCCGGTGATTACGTCCATCATCGTGGTCTTGCCGGCGCCGTTGGGGCCGATGATGCAGCGCAGCTCGCCCACCCCGATGTACAGGTTCAGCGTGTTGAGCGCCTTGAAGCCATCGAAGCTGACGCTGATGTCTTCAAGGCTCAGCACCGTACCGTGGCGGGTATCCAGGCCGGCCTTGCGGCTTTGGCCCAGGCCGATGGCATCGCGCCCGGCGCCGAGGTTGTCGAATACCGGTTCCAGCATGAACTCCGGGTGGACTGGGGGCACGCCTCTCATGGCTGGCTCCTTTTCTTCAACAGGCCGACCACGCCCTTGGGCAGGTACAGGGTGACGAGGATGAATAGTGCGCCGAGGAAGAACAGCCAGAACTCGGGGAAGGCCACGGTGAACCAGCTTTTCATGCCGTTGACCAGGCCGGCACCGAGCAGCGGGCCGATCAGCGTGCCGCGCCCGCCCAAGGCTACCCAGACGGCGGCTTCGATCGAGTTGGTCGGCGACATCTCGCTGGGGTTGATGATGCCCACCTGCGGCACGTACAGCGCACCGGCCAGGCCGCACAGCATGGCGCTCAGTACCCACACCAGCAGCTTGAAGCCGCGCGGGTCGTAGCCACAGAACATCATGCGGTTTTCAGCGTCACGCACGGCGGTGAGCAGGCGGCCGAACTTGCTGCGGGTCAGGCGCCAGCACAGGTACAGGCTGGCCAGCAGCAGGCCCACGGTCAGCAGGAACAACACCGCGCGGGTGCCCTGGGCTGCAATGTCGAAGCCGAGGATGGTGCGGAAGCTGGTGAAGCCGTTGTTGCCGCCGAAGCCGGTTTCGTTGCGGAAGAACAGCAGCATGCCGGCAAAGGTCAGGGCCTGGGTCATGATCGAGAAGTACACGCCCTTGATCCGCGAGCGGAAAGCGAACCAGCCGAACACCAGCGCCAGCAGCCCGGGCGCCAGCACCACCAGGCACAGGGCCCAGGCGAAATGCTGGGTACCGGCCCAGTACCAGGGCAGCTCGGTCCACGACAGGAAGGTCATGAACCCGGGCAGGCCGTCGCCGGCGGCCTGCCGCATCAGGTACATGCCCATGGCATAGCCGCCCAGGGCGAAGAACAGGCCATGGCCCAGGGACAGCAGCCCGGCATAGCCCCAGACCAGGTCCAGGGCCAGGGCGACGATGGCGTAACAAAGAATCTTGCCGACCAGGGTCAGGGTGTAGGCCGACACGTGCAGGGCATGATCTGCCGGCAGCAGTGAGCACAGTGGCAAAGCCACCAGCAGCAGGACGACGACGGCACCGATGGCAAGGGTCAGGCGTGGGCCGGCCTTTTGCGTAGCAGTGACAAGCAGTGGCTGGTTCATCAGTCGATTACCCGTCCCTTGAGGGCGAACAGGCCTTGCGGGCGTTTCTGGATGAACAGAATGATCAACGCAAGGATGAGGATCTTGCCGAGTACGGCACCGATCTGCGGCTCCAGCAGCTTGTTGGCGATGCCCAGGCCGAACGCGGCCCAGAGGCTACCGGCCAGCTGCCCGACGCCGCCGAGTACCACCACCAGGAACGAATCGATGATGTAGCTTTGGCCCAGGTCCGGGCCGACATTGCCCACCTGGCTTAAAGCCACGCCACCGAGCCCGGCGATGCCCGAGCCAAGGCCAAAGGCGAGCATGTCGACGCGCCCGGTGGACACGCCGCAGCAGGCGGCCATGTTGCGGTTCTGGGTGACTGCGCGCACGTTCAGACCCAACCGGGTACGGTTGAGCAGCAGCCAGGTGAGCAGCACCACGGCCAGGGCGAAGCCGATGATGACCAGGCGGTTGTATGGCAGCACCAGGTTGGGCAGCAGCTGGATGCCGCCGGACAGCCAGGCCGGGTTGCTCACCTCGACGTTCTGCGCGCCGAACAGCAGGCGGATGGCCTGGATCAGGATCAGGCTGATGCCCCAGGTGGCCAGCAGGGTTTCCAGTGGGCGGCCGTACAGGTGGCGGATCACCGTGCGCTCCAGCGCCATGCCTACCCCGGCACTGACGGCGAAGGCCACCGGCAGGGCAATCAGCGGGTAGAACTCGATGGCGCCTGGGGCGAAGCGCTGCAGCAGTACCTGGACCATGTAGGTGCTGTAGGCGCCGAGCATCAACATCTCGCCATGGGCCATGTTGATCACCCCAAGCAGGCCGAAGGTGATCGCAAGGCCCAGCGCTGCCAGCAGCAGGACCGAACCCAGCGACAGGCCGCTGAAGGCCTGGCCGAGCAGTTCGCCTACCAGCAGTTTGCGCTTGACCTGGGCCAGGCTCGTTTCGGCGGCTGTGCGCACGCCCGGGTCTAGTTCTGCATCGGGCTGCAGCAGGGCTTCGAGGCGGGTGCGGGCCAGCGGGTCGCCGGTTTCACCCAGCAGGCGCACGGCGGCCAGGCGTACCGCAGGCTCGCTGGCGCCCAGTTGCAGGTTGGCCAGGGCCAGGCCGAGGGCTGCCTGTACGGCGGCATCCGGCTCGGCGGCGAAGCGCCGGTCGAGGAAGGCCATTTGCGCGGGTTGTGCGCTTTTCTGTAATTGCTGGGCTGCGGCCAGGCGGGTGTCGCTGTTGTCGCTGAGCAACTGGTGGCTGGCCAGGGCGTTGTCGATCAGGCCGCGCAGGCGGTTGTTCAGGCGCACCTTGCGCGTGTCATCGGTGGCGATGCGGCCTTGGCGCAGGTTTTCCAGCAGTGGCAGGCGCGCGGCATCGGGTTGTGCTGCCCAGCCTTCGAGCAGGCCGGCCTGCTCGGCGGGCTTGGCGGTGAGAAAGAATTCGCCCTCGCTGGCGTGGGTTGCCAGGGGGATTAGCAGCAGGAGGGTGAGCAGGAGTCTGAGCATGCGGGCAATCCTGGAAATCGGTGTTGGATTCTTCGCGGGTGAACCCGCTCCTACACACAGACGGTGCAAGGTTTGAAACCTGCGCGGTCCTTGTAGGAGCGGGTTCACCCGCGAATGGGCTGCAAAGCAGCCCCATGCACTCAGTTACCTTTCACGGCGTAATCTGGCCGCTTGTCATTGCCCGGAATGAACGGGCTCCATGGCTGCGCCCGCAGTGGCTGCTCGGTTTCCCACACCACGCTGAACTGCCCGTCATCCTGAATCTCGCCGATCATCACCGGCTTGTGCAGGTGGTGGTTGGTCTTGTCCATGGTCAGGGTGAAGCCCGACGGGGCTTCGAAGCTCTGCCCGGCCAGTGCTTCACGCACCTTGTCGACGTCGGTGGACTTGGCTTTCTCCACCGCTTGCGCCCACATGTGGATGCCTACATAGGTGGCTTCCATGGGGTCGTTGGTCACGGCCTTGTCGGCACCTGGCAGGCCCTTGGCCTTGGCGTAGGCCTTCCAGTCGGCGACAAACTTCTGGTTGACCGGGTTATCCACCGATTCGAAGTAGTTCCACGCCGCCAGGTGGCCCACCAGCGGTTTGGTGTCGATGCCGCGCAGTTCCTCCTCGCCCACCGAGAAGGCCACCACCGGCACGTCGGTGGCCTTCAGGCCCTGGTTGGCCAGTTCCTTGTAGAAGGGCACGTTGGAGTCACCATTGACTGTGGAAATGACCGCGGTCTTGCCGCCGGCGGAGAACTTTTTGATGCTGGCGACAATGGTCTGGTAATCAGCGTGGCCAAACGGCGTGTACACCTCTTCGATGTCCTTGTCGGCCACGCCTTTGCTGTGCAGGAATGCGCGCAGGATCTTGTTGGTGGTGCGTGGGTAGACGTAGTCGGTGCCCAGCAGGAAGAAGCGCTTGGCGCTGCCGCCGTCCTCGCTCATCAGGTATTCCACGGCCGGGATGGCTTGCTGGTTCGGGGCGGCGCCTGTGTAGAACACGTTCGGCGACATCTCTTCGCCCTCATACTGCACCGGGTAGAACAGCAGGCCGTTGAGTTCTTCGAACACCGGCAGAACGGACTTGCGCGACACGGAGGTCCAGCAACCGAACACCACGGCCACTTTGTCCTGGGTCAGCAGTTGACGGCTCTTTTCAGCGAACAGCGGCCAGTTGGACGCCGGGTCGACCACCACCGGTTCCAGCATCTTGCCGTTCACGCCACCCTTGGCGTTGATCTGCTCGATGGTCATCAGCGCCATGTCCTTGAGCGATGTCTCGGAAATGGCCATGGTCCCGGAAAGCGAATGCAGGATACCGACCTTGATGGTCTCGGCGGCCTGGATACTCCAGCTCAGGCCCATCGCCGCGATCGATGCGCTGAGGGTAAGGGCCTTGATCAGACTGCGACGCTTCATGTGCTCTCTCCGCTGAGTTTTTTATGGTGTTGGGCAAGCGGGGAGGGCGTTGCAAGGGCTGTGCCTAGTGGCGAAAGGTACGGTTTAGAGGGGCTGTGCGAGGTGTTGGGGCGTTGGTTGGATCCAGGTTGGTGCCTGATGGATTTGTGTGCACAGGATTGGGGCCGCGGTGCGGCCCATCGCGACACAAGGCTGTTCCCACAGCGGACGGCGTACACCGTTGCCTTCGTGGGAACAGCCCCCGAGGCGATCAGCCGTTATGCACAGCCGTGCGGGGATGGCGCCTGCTGCGTACGAGCTGGTAGGTCACCGCCAGCACGACAAACCAGATCGGTGTCACTACCAGTGCTGAACGCGTATCCGCTTCCAGGCTCAGCAACACCAGGATGAACGCAAAGAACGACAGGCACACGTAGCACATGAAGCGCCCGCCCGGCATCTTGTAGTTCGACGCCTGATGCAGCCCCGCGCGGTCTTTGCGGTACTTCAGGTATGACAGCAGGATCAGCGTCCACACGAACATGAACAGTACCGCCGACACGGTGGTGACCAGGGTGAATGCCTCGACCACGTTCGGCACCAGGTAGATCAGCACCGCACCGAGCAACAGGCAGGTGCACGAGAAATACAGGCCGTTGGCCGGCACCGAACGGCTGGACAGCTTTTCGAAGGCCTTGGGCGCGTCGCCTTCCTGCGACAGGCCGTAGAGCATGCGGCTGGTGGAGAACACGCCGCTGTTGGCCGACGAAGCCGCCGAGGTCAGCACCACGAAGTTGATGATGCTTGCCGCCGCCGGCAGACCTGCCAGCACGAACAACTCAACGAACGGGCTTTTGCCGGGCACCACATCGCGCCACGGGGTCACGGCCATGATCGCGATCAGCGCCAGCACATAGAACACGATGATACGGACCGGGATCGAGTTGATCGCCCGCGGCAGGGTGCGTTCCGGGTTCTTCGCTTCGGCGGCGGTGGTACCCACCAGCTCGATGCCGACGAAGGCGAACACGGCGATCTGGAAACCGGCGAAGAAGCCCATCAGGCCATGGGGGAACATGCCGCCGTCATTCCACAGGTTGGCCAGCTGGGCGGTGCGCCCGCTGGGCGAGGTGAAGCCGGTGATGACCATGTACAGGCCGGTAGCGACCAGGCCGAGGATGGCAACGATCTTGACCAGGGCGAACCAGAACTCCAGTTCGCCGAACATTTTCACGGTGACCAGGTTCAGCGACAGCAGCAGCCCTACGCAGGTTAGCGCCGGTATCCACTGCGGCAGGTCGGGGAACCAGAACTGCGTGTAGGCGGCGATCGCGACCACGTCGGCAATGCCAGTGACCACCCAGCAGAACCAGTAGGTCCAGCCAGTAAAGTAGCCGGCCCAGGGGCCGAGCAGGTCGGCGGAAAAGTCGATGAACGACTTGTAGTTCAGGTTCGACAGCAGCAGTTCGCCCATGGCGCGCATGACGAAGAACAGCATGAAGCCGATAATCATGTAGACGAAGATGATCGATGGCCCGGCCAGGCTGATGGTCTTGCCTGAGCCCATGAACAGACCGGTACCGATCGCGCCGCCGATGGCGATCAGCTGGATGTGGCGGTTGGTCAGGTTGCGTTGCAGGTGCGGTTCATCTGTCGCTATGGGTGAGGTTTGCGTCATAGGCTGCAGTCTTCTTGTCAGAGGTAGCCGGCTAGGCTAACACGCGCGTTCCAGATCGGGGCGCGACAGATCGACTCTGCATTTTCGGCTCAGCATTTCGCCTGTGCTGGCCTCTTCGCGGGTAAACCCGCTCCTACAAAGGCAACGCGGTCCCTCGTAGGAGCGGGTTTACCCGCGAAGAGGCCAGCACAGGCAACACAAGGCTCAAGCGCTGGCCAAGACCCGGCGGCGCCTCACCACCAAACTATCCACTCCCCACATCACCACCATCGACACCCCCACCAGCGGGAACATCACCCCCAGCACCAGCATCACGGCCACCGCCGCCTTCCAGCGTGGCAGGTCATGACGCAGAGGCGGTACGCCCAGGCCGCCTTCAGGCCGGCGCTTCCACCACATCACCAGCCCGCTCACCGACCCCAGCAGAATCATCAGGCACACCAGCAGGATGATGATCTGGTTCAGCGCCCCGAACATCTTGCCTTCGTGCAGCATCACGCCCAGCTCGGTGGCGCGGGCGACCGGGCTGTAGTCGTGCCAGCGCACATCGGCCAGAACCTTGCCGGTGTATTGGTCGACATGCAGGGTGGCGTCGTTGCGCGGGTCGTCGGCGAACACGGCAATGGTGAACACCCCGTCGGCAGTGGTGGGCAGGGTAATGCTGTAGCCCGGCTCGACCTGACGCGAAGTGGCAATGTCTTCGACTTGCTGCACGCTCACCTGGGGCGCTGCGGGCATGTCCGACATCATGTGGTGCCCGGCGTGCTCGGCGTGTGCACCGGACTGTGGCATCGGCGTGTTTTCCATGGCCCAGGGCACGGTCTGGCGGTGTGCGCTGTTCAACTCACGCGCCTGCTGGTCCGACTTGGGCACGTCGTTCCACATGGCTGCCGGGAAGCGGTTCCACAAATCAGCGTACTGCTTGCCCCACAGGCCGGTCCAGGTCATGCCGCTGAGCAGCATCAACAACAGCAAGGCCGAACCCCAAAAGCCGGTTACCGCGTGCAGGTCACGCCACAGCAGTCGGCCGCGTGCCGACAGCCGCGGCCAAAGTACGCCGGCGCCATTGCGCCCGCGCGACCACCACAGGTACAGGCCCGATACCACCAGCACGATGCCCCAGCCCGCAGCCAGTTCCACCAGCCGGTCGCCGACCGTGCCGACCATCAGTTCGCCGTGCAGGGCGCGGGCGACGGCCTGCAGGTTCTGCTTGCCATCCTGCTCACCGAGTACCTTGCCGCTGTATGGGTCGACGAACACGTTCAGTTCACGCCCGCCGTCCTGCACCACGAACTGCGCACTACGCTCTGCATTCAGTGGCGGCAGGTATTGGCTGATGTGGCCCTTGGGGTAGGCCTGGCGCACTTCAGCCAGCATCATGTCTGCGCCCTGGCGGTGGTGGCCGGCCTCGACCACCATCAGATCGCGGTACAGCAGCGGGTCGAGCTGGGGCTTGAACAGGTAGATGATGCCGGTGATTGCCAGCAGGATCATGAACGGGGCCACGAACAGCCCTGCATAGAAATGCCAACGCCAGGCCAGGTTATAGAATGAGACGCGTGTTCCTCTCATGGGAACCTCCTTTTTGACCAGCTGAGGGGCGCAACCGAAGCTGCGCCCGTTGTTGTCAGAAGCTGAAGTCGACCTTGGTCCAGAAGGTCCTGCCTGGCTCGTTGACCGGCTGTGGATCTGTAGCCGGGTAGCCAAACCCGGCGTTCCCGGCCAGGTTCAAGTGCTCGGCGTAGGTTTTGTCGAACAGGTTGTCGACCCCTGCGCTGAGCTTGAGGTTGTTGTTCACCTTGTAGGCGCCGTTCAGGGAGAACACGCCGAAGCCGGCGCTCTTGTCGTAGTCCTTGCCAACGACGTTCCCTTGGTTTTCGGCAATGCGGTTTTGCGCCGCCACCAGCCGCCACAGTGCGCCGACGCTCCACACATCGCGGCTGTACGTCAGGCCCATGCGGCTTTCCAGGGGAGGCATTTGAGGTAGCGCTTTGCCATCGCTGCTGTTCTTGCCCCAAGCGTAGGCAAGCGTGGCGTCGGCCTTCCAGTTTTCAGTCAGCTGGTAGGCGGCGCCCAGTTCGCCACCCATGATGCGGGCATCGATGTTCTGCGCCTGCGAGGTGCTCATGCCCATCATGCCAGTGCGATAGTCGAACAGGATGTAGTCGCGAATCTGCCCGACATAGCCCGAAGCCCAGGCCTCCAGGCGTTCAGTGCGGTACTGGATGCCGAAGTCGAGCTGGGTGGTTTTTTCTGGCTTGATGCCGTCGAAGGCATTGGCCGAGCCGGGTGGTGCCAGCTTGGGTGAGAACAGCTCCCAGTAGTCGGGGAAGCGCTGGGCATGGCCGAGGCCGATGTAGGTGGTGGCCGGGATGGCCGCCAGGTCGTGCTCGTAACGGATGAAGCCGCTTGGCAGGGTATCGGCGCGGGTGTCGCCTTCGGTGGCGCTGGTTTTGCGGAAGTCACGCGCCGAGGCGCGGTCAAGGCGGGCGCCGGTAATCAAGCGGTCCTCACCGCTGACGTACCAGGTCAGTTCGCTGAAGGCGCCGTAGTTGTGGAAGTCGGCGTCCTTGGTCCAGGCCTTGCCCTTGTGTGCGTCCACACCCATACCGCCACGCTGGCGATGTTCGTTGGTTTGCGCGTCGATGCCGCTGATCAGTTGCACATCGGCCCAGCGCCAGGTGGCTTTGATGCGTGCACCCATGGTGCGGCGGTCGACGTTGCTGACCATCGGCATGCCCATCATTCCGCTACCCGACGGCGTGCGCAGGCTGTAGTTGTCCATCACATGGTCGGCGTAGTTGTAGTAGACCTGCGCCTCGACCTTGTCGAGCACCTCGCCGAGGTTGGACTTTTCAAAGCGCAGGCCCAGGCTTTCGCGCTTGAACTGCGAGCCGTCCATGCCGCGCCCGGCGTAGCGGGCTTCGCCGTCACCCTTGCCGGCAGTCAGTTCCAGCAAGGTGTCCTGGTCGGGTGTCCAGCCGAGGGCGACATCGCCGTTCCACTTTTCCCAGCGCGACGGCACGGTGTCGTCGTTGCCGTCGTGGTAGTCGTCCGAGCGTGACTGGTTGCCGACGAAGCGGGCATAGCCCTGACTGTTGCCGGCCGCGGCATCCAGCACCTTGTCGAAGCGGCCGTTGGAGCCGGCCAGCAGGCTTGCGTTGACGCGGCTGCCGAGGGTGCCGAATTTCTCAGGTTCGCGCTCGAAGAGGATGGTGCCGGCCGAGCCGCCGGGCCCCCAGATGACGCTCTGCGGGCCTTTGATCACGGTCAGGCGGTCGTAGGTTTCTGGCGAGATATAGGACGTGGGCGCGTCCATGCGATTGGGGCAGGCTCCAAGCATCAAGCCGCCGTTGGTGAGGATGTTCAGGCGCGAGCCGAACATGCCGCGCAATACCGGGTCGCCGTTGGTACCGCCGGCACGGATTGCCGAGAAGCCGGGGATGGTCTTCAGGTAGTCGGCGCCGTCGCTGGCCGGCACTGGCTGGCGCGGGTCTTTCGGGTTGGTGACCACAGTCAGCGGCGAACTCGGGGCCACGGCGGTGATCACCGTCGGGCTCAACTCGGGTGCGTCGTGCACATGGTCTTCATGGCCAGGGTCGGCAGCCAGGGCCATGGGCGCGAGCAGCGAGCCGCACAGGGCGGCGATGGTCCCACGCAGGGACAAGGCAAAAACAGGGGTGCAGCCGGACATAATGATTCCAGTCGATCAGTCATGAGTTAGCGCGAAGCCTCCTGGCTTCGTGCGCAAAATGTGGTTTCAGACGTTGATCGAAGAAGGCGGGGCGCGGCTGCGCGCACCAGGGAATACAGCCTGCCGGGCATGGCCCTGGTGCGTTGGCGCAAGCAGGTGGGTGGTGGGGACGATGCTGTCGGCGCTGAGCGGGCTGAGGGCCTGGGGCAGGGCCGGGCAGTTGAACAACAGGCTGCAGTAACCGCACTTTTCCCACATCACATGCAACTGGCCATCGCTGCCGTGGCCGTGATGGGCGTCGCCGCCATGCTGATGGGCAGCCGCCATCGGCATGTTCATCGGCATGTTCATGCCCGCGTGGTGGTCCATCGGCATCGACTGGGAAATCAGCGGGCCGATGAAGATCATCCACATGGCGAACAGGCTCAGCCATCCGCCACCGGCGCGCCTGAGGTCAGGGCGGGTGGTACGGCCGATGCTGTGGCGCGGCAGGCTCATGGCGCGTGCCTGTCAGCAGGTATCAGTGCGCGTGTTCGTGGGCTTGCGGCTGGTCCGCAGGCGCCTGCTTCTGCACGGCCACTTCGACGGTGATGTCGCCGGCCTTTTCGAAGTGCAGGGTCAACGGGAAGCGTTTGCCGTCGCTGAGCAGGCTGCGGTCCTTGGGCTGCATCAGCATCACATGGTAGGCACCGGGGGCA
The DNA here is from genome assembly GCF_029840855.1 of Pseudomonas sp. GD03862. Lineage (NCBI taxonomy): Bacteria > Pseudomonadati > Pseudomonadota > Gammaproteobacteria > Pseudomonadales > Pseudomonadaceae > Pseudomonas > Pseudomonas sp. GD03862. The sequence goes on along the minus strand of NZ_JAOCDI010000022.1, from coordinate 76,665 downwards.
AAGGTCAGGTCCTTGCCGGCAGGCACTACCACGCTGGGCACCTGTTGCATCTTCATGGCGCCAGTGGCGCTCATGGCATGCTCGTGAAGTTGCGCGTCATCGCTGATGGGGCTGTCGACGCTGAGCAGGCGGTCATCAGCCTGGCCATTATTGTGCACCACGAAATACGCGGCGACGTTAGGCGCGTTGGGTGGCAACTGCAGCGACCACGGGTGGGCAATGTGCAGGTCACCCACGCTGTATTCGTGGGCATTGGCAAAGGCGCCAGGCAGCAGCAGGGCGGCCATGACGAGGGCGTGCTTGAGCATGGTGAATCTCCGTTTCAATTCTGGTTCAGGCAGACAGCATGATGAACTCAGGCTAGCGGAGAGGCACGAGGGTTTAGCCCAGGCCAGAGCTGGCGGGGCGTGGGTGTGTACTTGGCAGGTGGCGGCAGCAGCCCGCTGAGCAGTGTCGGCGGGTTGTGCAACTGTGGCGGGTAGCCGGGCAGGGCCAGCAGCGGCACGGCACCGGAGCAGCACCAGCAGTTCATCATGCCGACGCTGTCGTCACTTTGCGGGCCGAGGTCGATCTTGGCCAGGGCCTGAACGTCGACGTTGGCCTTGTTGGCCATGCTGGAACAGAAAGCCCCCCACAGCAGCTGCTCGGCCGTGCCCTTGGGCGCAGCAGAAGACAGCGGCATGGCCAGCAGGTTGAACAGCACTGCAAGGCAGGCTATCCAGGCAATGTGCCGACGTGGGGGCATGGAGAGATCCGGTCAGGAATCGTGGTGGCTATTGTACGGCGGAGTATAGGTAAAAATGCCGGGGTGCGGTGAAGTGACGCAGGTGGTCTGGTAATGGGGGCTGCTGTGCAGCCCATCGCGACACAAGGCCGCTCCCACAGAATTGCGGCAGCCTCGAATACTGCGCTGTCCTGTGGGGCCTTGTGTCGCGATAGGGGCGCAAAGCGCCCCCGACACTCTCAAATCTTGTTGCGGCCCATCAACCCGCGCACGGTTTCTTGCAGGTCAGCCGGCAACACCACCACTTTGGCATTGCTGCTCCCCGCCAGGTTCTCCATCGCGCCCACATAGCGTTCGCCCAATAGGTACATCGCCGGTACGGTCTCGTTGCCCACCGCTTCCTTCACCAGCGAAATCGACCGCGCCGAGGCCTCGGCCAGGCTGATCTGTGCCTCGGCATCCAGCCTGGCCGCCTGCAGGCGCGCCTCTGCTTCGAGGATCGCCGCCTGCTTGGCCCCTTCGGCGCGGGTAACGTCGGCCTTGCGCTCACGTTCGGCCGCGGCCTGGCGTTCCATGGCCAGTTGCATGTTTTCCGAAGGTTTGATGTCTTGAATCTCCACCGAGCGCACCGTCACGCCCCAGTCTTCGGTCTGCTCGGACATTGCATCGCGCAGGCGGGCCTTGATCTGCTCGCGGCTGGACAGCGCCTCGTCGAGGTCCATTGCACCGACGATGGCGCGCAGCGAGGTCATGGTCAGGCTGGTGACGGCGAACGAGAAGTCCTGCACGCCATACGAGGCTTTCTGCGGGTCGACTACCTTGGCGAAACACAGGGCGTTGGCGACGATTACCGCGTTGTCCTTGGTGATGATTTCCTGCTGCTGCACATCGAGGATGATGTCCTTGGTCGGCAGGCGGTAGGCGACCACGTCCATGTAGGGGATGACAATGTTCAGGCCCGGCTTGAGGGTGCTGTGGTAGCGACCCAGGCGTTCGACGATCCACTCCTCGCCCTGGGGCACGATGCGCACCCCCTTGAACACGGTGATCAGGACGAACAGGGCGATGGCGCCGACGACGATGAGGCTGGTCATGCTGCAAAATTCCTTTTAATGCGGATTCAGGCCCGGATAACGCGGGCGGTGTTCCCCTCGATGGCGGTCAGGCGTACCCGCTCGCCGGCGGCGATCTGGCTATCGGCGACGCAGGTCCACTCTTCGTTGCCGAGGATCGGCTTCTGGAAGCGTACGCGGCCTTTCTGGAACTCCGACACGGGAGCGGTCAGCAGGCCCACTTCGCCGATCACGCTGTCGGCGGTCCAGCGCACATCCGGCTGCTTGCGCCGGAACACTTTGAACCACAGCACGGTGGTGGCCGACGACAGCAGTACCCACAGCAGGACCTGCATGTCCAGTTGCAGGCTGGGTGCGGCGAGCGAGATAAGCGAGACCAGCACGGCGCCGATGCCGAACCAGAGTATGAAGAACGTTGGGAGGACCAGTTCAAGCAGGATCAGCGCAATGCCGAAGACCAGCCAGATCCACCATTGCATTTCCATATGGGTGAAACCTTCCGGGGGAGGGGCGTCGAGTTTAAGGCAGCAGATCGGCAACGGGCCACTGGGTTGGTTGGAAGAAAAGTCTGAAATCCTTGTAGGAGTGCCTTTGTGTCGCGAAAGGGCAGCGCCTAAAGGGCGAGCGCTGTGGCCAGATCCGTCAGTGAGTCGAATGCCCTGTCCACCTCCGGCAGCGTCGGACGTTTCAGGACAAGCACCGGCACGCCAAGCTCCCGCGCCACTTCCAGCTTCGGCTCGGTCGCCACACTGCCGCTGTTCTTGCTGATCAGCACATCGATGTGGCGGCGCTGGAACAACACTCGCTCATCCTCGATATGGAACGGCCCACGTGCGCCAATCACTTCACAGCGCTCGTTGCCAGGGCACGCCTCCAGCGCACGCAAGGTCCAGAACTGCTCCGGCGGAATCTCGTCCAGGTGCTGAAGCGGCTCGCGCCCCAGCGTGAACAGTGGCCTGCGGAACGGCTTCAGTGCTTCGATCAACCCTGCCCAATCCTCGACTTCACGCCAGTCGTCCCCCGCTTGCGCCTGCCAGGCGGGGCGGCGCAAGGCCCAGCACGGGATGCCGGCGTTGCGTGCGGCGCTGGCGGCATTGCGGCTGATTTGCGCGGCATAGGGATGGGTGGCGTCGATCAGCAGGGTGATGCCCGCTTCGCGCAGGTAACGGGTCAGGCCCTCGACACCGCCATAGCCCCCGACCCGCACCTGGCATTGCAAGCCCTGTGGCACGCGGCCGATACCGGCCAGGCTGTAGACATGTCGAGGCCCGAGCCGGCGGGCGATAGCCAGGGCTTCAGTGACACCCCCCAGCAACAGGATGCGCGCAGTCATTGCACACCCGCCTGGCCGACGATGCCGCCTTGGCGGTCGATGGCGAACACTTCCACGTGCACCTGCGCCGGCACGACGCTACGGGCGAAGGCCAGGGCGTGGGCACACACCGCGTCACCCAGGGCAATGCCGGCCGCATGAGCCAGGGCGAGCGCTTGCTGGCTGGTGTTGGCGCCGCTGATGGCAGCCTGCAACGCCTCGTCAGCGCCAATGTCTGCGGCCCAACCGGCCAGTTGCGGCAAGTCGATGCTGGAGTGACGGCTGTGCAGGTCCATGTGCCCGGCGGCCAGTTTGCTGATCTTGCCGAAGCCGCCGCACAGGGTCAGGCGCGGCACCGGTACCTTGCGCAGGTGCTTGAGCACCGCGCCGACGAAATCGCCCATTTCGATCAGGGCGATTTCCGGCAGACCGTAGACGCGGCGCATGGTGTCTTCGCTGGCATTGCCGGTGCACGCGGCTATGTGCGTGTAGCCATTGGTGTGGGCCACGTCGATGCCTTGGTGGATCGAGGCAATGTAGGCCGCGCAGGAGAACGGCCGCACGATGCCGCTGGTGCCGAGGATCGACAGCCCACCGAGAATGCCCAGACGCGGGTTCATGGTTTTCAGGGCCAGCTGCTCGCCACCTTGCACATTGACCGTGACCTCGAAGCCGCCAAGGTAGCCACACGCGTCGGCCAGGTGTTGCAGGTGTTCACTGATCATGCGCCGAGGCACCGGGTTGATGGCCGGTTCACCCACAGCCAGCACCAGCCCCGGCCGGGTCACCGTGCCCACGCCGCTGCCGGCGACAAAACCAATGCCAGGTTCCGCCAGCAGGCGCACCTGGCTATAGACCAGGGCACCGTGGGTCACGTCCGGGTCGTCACCCGCATCCTTGAGGGTGCCGGCTTCGGCGCACTCGCCGATCAGGCGGCAGAATTCCAGGCGCATCTGCACGACCTTGCCTTTGGGCAGGGTGATGTCCACCGCATCGTCACGCTGCCCGGTGAGCAGCAGCTTGGCCGCTGCCAGGCTGGTGGCGGTGGCGCAGCTGCCGGTGGTAAGGCCGCTGCGCAGAGGTGCGGGCTGTTCGCGGGTTTCTTCACGCATCGGCGGGTTTCAGTACTTCCAGAAGGGTGATCGGCAGCGCCTGGCGCCAAGTGTCGAACGCACCCAAGGGCTGGGCATGCGCGACATGGATGCGGGTCAGCTCACCACCGTGCTGTTCGCGAAAATGTGCCAGGGCCAGTTCGCTTTGCAGGGTGACGGCGTTGGCCACCAGGCGGCCGCCGGGGCGCAGGCTTGCCCAGCACAGGTCCAGTACACCTGTGCGGGTTACGCCGCCTCCGATGAAGATCGCATCCGGTTGTTCCAGGCCTTGCAGCGCCGCTGGCGCCTTGCCGCGAATCAGTTGCAGGCCGGGTACACCCAGTGCATCGCGATTGTGCTCGATCAAACCCTGGCGGCCTTCGTCGGCCTCGATGGCCAAGGCGCGGCATGCCGGGTGGGCGCGCATCCATTCGATGCCGATCGAGCCGCAGCCCGCACCCACATCCCACAACAGTTCGCCAGGCTGCGGTGCCAGGCGCGCCAGGGTGATGGCGCGGACATCACGCTTGGTCAACTGGCCATCGTGCCGGTATGCGGCGTCTGGCAGCCCGGCCAGCCGGTGCAGGCGGGGCGCATCGGGCGTAGCCAGGCATTCGATGGCTACCAGGTTGAGCGCCGCGATACCAGTGTGCGGCCAGTCTTGGGCGGTGCCGGCCAGTGCACGTTCGTCCACGCCCCCCAGGTGCTCGAACACCTGCAGGCGGCTAGGGCCGAAGCCGTGCTCGCGCAGTTGCGCGGCAATTGCCGCCGGACTGTCGCCATCGTTACTCAGCACCAGCAGGCGCATGCCGCTGTACAAGTGGGCATTGAGCGCCGCCAGGGGGCGGGCCACCAGCGACACCACCTGCAGGTCCTGCAGCGGCCAGCCCAGGCGGGCAGCGGCCAGGGCGCAGGAAGAGGGCAGCGACAACACGCGCATTTCTGCAGCAGGCACCTGGCGTGCCAGGCTGGCGCCGACGCCGTAGAACATAGGGTCACCGCTGGCCAGCACGCACACCGGCTCGCCGCGACGGGCCAGCACCGGGGCCAGCGAGAACGGGCTGGGCCAGGCCAGCTGTTCAGCGGTCACGCAACGTGGCAGCAAGGCCAGCTGGCGCGGGCTGCCGAAGACCCGGCCAGCGCCCAGCAGGGCGCGCCGGGCCTGTTTGCCCAGGCCGCTGAAGCCGTCTTCGCCGATGCCTACTACTGTCAGCCAGGGTGTCATGTATTTCAATCCGCCATTTTTGGGGCCGCTTCGCGCCCCTTCGCGGGCAAGCCCGCTCCTACAGGTACAGTGCAGCATGTGCAGCCTGCAGTGATCCTGTGGGAGCGGGCGAGCCCGCGAAGAAGGCGACGCGGTCCTGAATTTCTACTTGATCGCCGAGGATGCTCGACCACCGGCTTTTCATGCCGCCGGACAAAGCAGGCATAATACCGCGCCTTCTACACTCAAGCGCACTTTCACAGATTGCCGGACACCCCATTGACCCAGGCCGAAGCCCCCACTGTCATCCCTCGTCCCTCGGCCTGCCCGGGGTTGTGGCGCATCGTCAGTGCCCGTGATGGCGGCATCTGCCGTATCAAGCTGCCGGGTGGCCTGCTGCTGGCCGAGCAGGCCGAGGCCGTGGCGGCGGCGGCCGAGCGCTTTGCTGGCGGCGTGATCGAAGCCACCAACCGTGGCAACCTGCAGATTCGCGGCATTGGCAGCGAGCATCGCGCTTTGGTCGAGGCACTGCTCGCAGCCGGCCTGGGACCACGCGACGCCGCGGGTGACGATGTGCGCAACGTGATGCTCAGCCCACTGGCCGGGCATGACCCGCTCATGCTGCTGGACGCCAGGCCGCTGGCCGGGCAGATCCTCGACCTGTTGGAAGGCACCCCGCGCTTTCACCAGCTGTCGGCCAAGTTCGCTGTGCAGCTGGATGCAGGCGAGCGCCTGGCGATGCTCGAACACCCCCATGACCTGTGGCTGTCGCCCCTGCACCTGGATCAGCAGACCTGGCTGGCGTTTGGCCTGGCAGGTTGCCCGGCAGAGGGCCAGGCGCTCGGTGCGGTGCCGCTGGCACAGGGCCTGATGCTGGTGCGCGCCGTGCTGGAGCGCTTCCTCGATCTGGCATCCCCGACGCAGGCGCGCATGCGCCAGCTGCTTGAGGTGTACCCGTCAGCTGATTTTGTCGCTGGGCTCGGTCTGGACATCCGCCGCGATGCCGCCGTGCTCACATGGCGGCGTGAACAGCACCGCGCCTCGTGGTTGGGCAGATTGCCCCAGGCGCAGGGTATTGCCCTTGGCGTTGCCCCGCCGCAAGGCCGCCTGACCCCCGCGATGCTGCGTGGCGCCGCACGTATTGCCCGTGAACTGGGCGATGCCAGCATGCGCCTTAGCCCTTGGCAAAGCCTGGTGCTGACCAACCTGCAAGCGCAGCACATCGATCAGGCCCTGGCCGAACTGTCTGCGCTGGGGTTGCTGTGCCACGACCATGAACCCCTGGCGCGTATCAGCGCCTGCACCGGTGCCAGCGGCTGCGCCAAGGCCCTTGCCGAGACCAAGGCCGACGCCGTTGTCCTGGCCGCGCTGCTGGGCCCTGGCGTGCCGGCCAGCGTGCACCTGTCCGGCTGCCCCCGTTCCTGCGCCGTGGCCCATGTTGCCCCGGCCACTTTGCTGGCCCGTTCGCCGGGCCGTTACGACCTGTACCTGCGTGATGCGCGCCAGCCGGGTTTCGGTGCCCTGCGCGCCACCGACCTTACCTTGAATGAAGCAGGCGCCATGCTCGACCTGCCGACGGAGCACCTTGATGATTGACTACATCCGCGATGGTCAGGAGATCTATCGCAACTCCTTCCGGATCATCCGCGAGGAAGCCCGACTCGAGCGGATCCCCGCAGACCTTGAAAAGCTCGCCGTGCGCGTGATCCACGCCTGTGGCATGGTCGACGCCATCGATGGCCTGCAGTTCTCAGACGGTGCCGGCCGGGCCGGGCGCGAGGCGCTGCTCAACGGCGCGCCGATCCTGTGCGATGCGCACATGGTGGCCGAAGGGATCACCCGGGCGCGCTTGCCAGCTGACAACAAAGTCATCTGCACCCTGCGTGACCCCAGCGTGCCGGGCCTGGCCAAAGACGCCGGCAACACACGCTCCGCCGTAGCCCTGGAGCTGTGGCGCCCTTACCTGGAGGGCAGCGTGGTGGTCATCGGCAATGCCCCTACCGCGTTGTTCTACCTGTTGGAGATGCTCGATGCCGGTGCGCCCAAGCCGGCGCTGATCCTCGGTTTCCCGGTCGGTTTCGTCGGCGCTGCCGAGTCCAAGGCCATGCTCGCCGCCGACAGCCGTGGCGTGCCGTTCGTGATCATGCAAGGCCGCCTGGGCGGTAGCGCGATGGCCGCCGCGGCGGTCAACGCCCTGGCCACGGAGGTGGAATGATGGCGCCGCGCGGACGACTGCTTGGCCTGGGCGTGGGCCCTGGCGATCCTGAACTGATTACCCTCAAGGCCCTGCGCCTGTTGCGTGAGGCGCCGGTGGTCGGCTACTTCGTGGCCAAGGGCAAGCGTGGCAATGCCTTCGGCATTATCGAGGCGCACCTGCAGCCCGAGCAGACCCTGCTGCCGCTGGTCTACCCGGTCACCACCGAAGTGCTGCCGGCGCCGCTGTCCTATGAGCAAGTGATCAGCGACTTCTACGACGAAGCCAGCGTACAGGTGGCCGAGCACCTGGATGCCGGCCGCGACGTGGCGGTGATTTGCGAAGGCGACCCGTTCTTCTATGGCTCCTACATGTACTTGCATGACCGCCTGGCGCAGCGCTACGAGGCAGAAGTGATTCCCGGTGTCTGCTCCATGCTCGGTGGCGCTTCGGTGCTGGGGGCGCCGCTGGTGTACCGCAACCAGAGCCTGTCGGTGTTGTCCGGCGTGTTGCCCGCTCAAGAGCTCAAGCGCCGTCTGGCCGACGCCGATGCAGCGGTGATCATGAAACTTGGGCGCAACTTCCCCAAGGTGCGCGAAGTGCTGGCCGAACTGGGCCTGGACGGGCGTGCGCTGTATGTGGAACGGGCGACCATGGCCAACCAGAAGATCGTGCCGCTGGACCAGGTCGACCCGCAGTCGTCACCCTACTTCTCGTTGATCATCGTGCCGGGGGAAAAATGGCAGGGCTGAACATGCACAAGGCGCCGGCGATCATCATTCTTGGGCCGGGCAGCCTGGCGACGGCGCAGCGTATCCAGGCCTGTTATCCACAGGCCACGATCCATGGCCTCGAGGGGCGTGTCGAGGGTGCGGACCAGTCGTACGCGTCGTTTGGCGATACCCTGCGCGGGTTGTACCAGCAAGACACGCCGATCATCGCGTTGTGCGCCGCGGGTATCGTCATCCGCAGTCTGGCCAGCCTGCTCAGCGAGAAGGGCAGCGAGCCGCCGGTCCTGGCCGTGGCCGAGGATGGTAGCGCGGTAGTGCCGTTGCTCGGCGGCCTCGGTGGGGTGAACGTGATGGCGCGCGAAATCGCTGACGCGCTGGGCGTTTCCGCTGCCATCACCACCAGTGGCGAGCTGCGCTTCGGGACTTGCCTGCTGAACCCGCCGCAGGGCTATGCATTGGCCGACATCGAGCAAGGCAAGCGCTTTGTATCCGACCTGCTGGCGGGTGAGCCTGTGCGCATCGAAGGTAACGCCCCGTGGCTGCAGCTGGCGCAGTTGCCCGCCAGCGAAGCGGCGCAGCGCACCATCCATGTGGGGCATCAGGCGCGCCCGGCCAACCGCGACGAGCTGCTGATCCACCCGCGCCTGGTGGTGGTGGGCGTTGCAGGTGGCAATCTGCACAGTATTCGCGCAGCCCTGCAGCAGGCCGGCATCGCCGAGCCCTCGGTAGCCTGCGTGCTGGCAGACGAGCGAACCATGGCCGACAGCGCGTTGCACGAAGCTGCGCAGGCCCTGGGTGTCCCCTTGCGCTTCGCCACCCGCCCAGGCGATGTGGCCAGCATGGTCGCTGCGGCGGTGCCCGATAGCGAGTTGATAGCGCTTGGAGAAGTCGTGGTCGCGGTGGCGCCTGCCCCGGTCGACGTAGCGCAGGTCGGCCGCCGTCGCGGTCGCCTGGCGGTCATCGGCCTTGGCCCAGGTGCGGCGGAACTGATGGTGCCGGCGGTCAAGGCCGAACTGGCGCAGGCCGAAGATGTGCTCGGTTATGAAACTTACGTGCGCATGGCTGGCCCGTTCCGCAGCGACCAGGTGCTGCACTGCACCGACAACCGCGAAGAGATGCAGCGCGCCCGACATGCCTTCGAACTGGCGGCCCAAGGCCGTTCGGTGGTGGTGGTCTCGTCGGGCGACCCGGGCGTTTTCGCCATGGCCGCTGCGGTGCTCGAAGCATTGCACGAATCCAGCGACCCCACTTGGCATCGCGTTGACCTGCAGATCTTGCCGGGGGTATCAGCCTCGCTGGCAACCGCCGCCCAGGCAGGTGCACCGCTGGGGCATGACTTCTGCGTGATGTCGCTGTCGGACAACCTCAAGCCCTGGTCGATCATTGAAAAGCGCCTGGACCTGGCTGCCCAGGCCGACCTGGTGCTGGCCTTCTACAACCCGATCTCCAAGGCCAGGCCGCACCAGCTCGGTGTGGCCCTGGAGGTTGTGCGCCGACATCGTGACGGGAACACGCCTGTAGTCCTAGGCCGTGACATCGGTAGGCCGGGGCAGACGCTTAAGGTAGTCACCTTGGCCGAGCTGCTGCCGGAAATGGTCGATATGCGCACCATGGTTCTGGTTGGCTCCTCTACAACCTGTGTATTCCCTCGCCTGTCGGGTGGGGTGTGGGCCTACACGCCGCGTTGGTACCCCACCGCCAACTAGTTGCGTCGGAAACTCTTCAGCGCGCTTTGTGGCCAGCGCGCTGGCTAAGGTGATTGCCCTTGACTCAAGGGGCAACCATCAAGGAGTTTCCAATGTCCGATGCAACCCAAATCACCACCACCGATGCCGCCATCCTGGTAGACGGCAACCTGCTTGCCTTCGGCGCGGGCATGTCTGCGCAAAGCCGTCATGATGTGAAGAATGCCTTCCACTTCGCCACGTTGGTCGCCGACAAAGCTTTTGACGCCGAAAAGCAGAGCCGGGAGTGGTACGACAAATTCATCGATGTCATGCGAGACCTTGGCTTTACCATCCCACGCCGTACCTTCGAACTTGAAACCTCGGTGGAACTGTCCGTCACCGTAGGCGCCGTGGCCATCCGCGCGATAGGTGTGGTCGGCAATGCGATGCTGGGCGGCACCAAGCTGGGTGAAGTGGCAAAGCGGGCGTTTGACAAAATGACCACAGTCGAAAACGACGCCAAGGTGCTCCACCACAAGCGCAAGAACAAAGCCAGGGGCCTGGTCGGCCTGGCCTCCTGCATTGAAACCTCAAAAAACGATGTGGTCATGGTGGTGAGCTGCATCCAGGCATCTGCCCCAGCACTGGACGACGATGTGCTCGGCATCCAGTGGAAGCTGGACAGGTCCGCTTACTACGCCGGCACGGCAGTGCTCACCCTCAATAACTTTGTCTACGACAAAGTCCGCGAAACCGTAGAAAACAAACTCGGCGTGCGCAGTGTCGAGAACGTGCTCGAGTACGACATCTGATTGCTCGGCGGCGTAGTCGCAACGCCGCCTTGTTCGGTTCTTTGTGACGAGGTAACACGATGGATAGAGCAGATGAGCAACTGATGTTGATTGGCGGAACAGCATTGCTGTATTCGCCAGGCGCAGTCGAGGCACAACGCCAGGCCGCTTTCGATTCAGTCCTGTACGCGCAGTTGGTAGCCAACAAGCACGCCGGTTCACGCGTGGACAATTATGAAAACTGGTATGCCGCGTATCGGGAGGCCTACCGCCAACTGGGCTGGATCAAGCTGGCCAGTACTCATGACCTGAAACCGTTGGGGCGACCTGTGCGCAACGCGCATATACAGCCACTTGAAGCGTGGCTGAAGATGCGTTCGCTTCGCCATGAGGCCGTGCTGGCGGCGATAAAGACGGGCCTTGGCCAGTCTGCTGAAGGCTTCAGGCACTTGCTGAGTTTCTGCGCGCATGATCAGGCGCAGTGCTCCACCCTGGTCATCGAACTTGGCGTACTCAAGCCGGGCCCGGCGCTGGACTTGTGCAGCATCTCGCTGCAAATCGACAAGCCACTCTCGCTAGTTTCGCTGGAGACATTTCTGGGCGAACAAGTACTTGAGGGCGAGGCCGAGTTCAACGGCGTTTCCCTGGCATTGGATGAAGGACGCTTCCAACGCCAGCGTGATGAATTGCAGGCCTTGATGAAAACCAAGGATGCACAGGCCGTTTACCGGTTCGACCCTTACGCACAACCTACAGGAGCAGCATCATGAGTGAAGCCACGTCTGCCGTGATCGGCGCTGGGATTGTTTCGTTCTTGCCGGGCGTCGACGCCGCGCAGAAAAACAAGGTGAAGCTGGCCTTGGCAATGGCCGAAAGAGCCACCGAGGCCGCTTTCAAAGAGGGGCTGATTAAAGACTGGTTCGCTTATTACCGTAACCAACTCAAATTCATGGGGTGGGATGCGGTGACGGCTGAGCAGATCCATTGGCCGGACAAGACGCGTACGCAACAGACGGATCAGGTGCTGCAGACCCTGTCCAAAACTGCCGGGGACAGCTTTGCATCGTCGGTCAAAGTGTCCATTCAAGCGTTGCTGACCAAGCCGTCGGTGCTGAAGGAACTTGAGAAAAAGGCATTCGAGATGCAGCACTTTCAAGTGTTGGCCTGTGCGCCGGCCGGTAATAACCGTGTCGACATGGTGATTTACCACGAAACGGACAAGCAGTCTGTTTTCAGTGCAGGGTTCATCAGCCGCAAGCGCAGTTACAAGAATGTGCGTGCGGAGCTGGTCCGGTTCAATATTCTGGCCTTCGAGAACAGCGTAATGCCAAAAGTGCAGGAAAGCGTCGTCAAGGTATCCCTGGCGCGCATTCATGACTATGCCATCTAAGGCACCAGGTACCCTTTGATCCCTGTAAAAATGATCTGCGCCGCCAGGGCACAGACGAACAGCCCCATCAAACGGCTGACGATCTGCAGGCCCTGGTCGCCCAGGATTCGCTCGATACCGTGGGACAGGTAAAGCACTAGGCCGACAGTGAAACTGGCCAGGGCAATGCTGACGATGGCCAGCAGTTTTTCATCCCAGTGCGGCTGGCTCACCCCCATCACCAGCAGGGCACCGATGGTACCGGGGCCAACGGTCAGCGGAATGGTCAGCGGTACGATGGTCACATCCTGCTGCACGTTGTCGGCCTGTACCGCCGGCTTGCCCTGGGCCATGCCCAGGGCCGAAATGAATAGCACGCTGCCGGCACCGATGCGGAAGGCATCGGCGGTGATGCCGAAAATTCCGAAGATCGCGCGCCCGAACAGGTAGAGCGTCACGCTGGCGACCAAGGCTGCGAACGCGACCTTCCAGGCCAGTTGCTTGCGCTCCTTGCTGGAGTGGCCACGGGTCAGGCTGATGAAACACGACAGCACGAAGAACGGGCTGTAGAGCACGAGCATTTTCAGGTAGACGCTGAACAACTCATGGAGCATGAGCAGTGTTCCTTGGGTTTATGCCGGCGCGGCCTTGTGTCGCGAGGCCGCTCCTGCAAGAGCATTGGATATCGGTCAGGACGTATGTGCCGGGTCCACCTTGGCTTCCCGGTGATTGGCCCAGTATTGAATCAGCTCACGCAACTGCGACAACTCCACCGGCTTGGCCATGTGTCCGTCCATGCCTGCCAGCCGCGCACGCTCCTTGTGTTCGGCGAGTATGTGCGCTGTCAGTGCCACCACCGGCGTGCGCTGGCGCTGGTTTTCTGCTTCCCAGGCCCGCAACTGCTGGGTGGCCGAGAAACCGTCCAGTATCGGCATCTCGCAGTCCATCAACACCAGGTCATAATGCTGCGCTTTCATTGCCTGCAAGGCCTCTTCGCCATTGCAGGCGGTATCGGGCTTGAGGTTGAGCTTGCCGAGCATGCTGCGGATCACCTTGGTCGAGATGCTGTTGTCTTCGGCGACCAGCACGCGGAAGTCGCCTGGCAGGTCCAGCGCCTGCGGGATGCCAGGCAGGCTGGCAGGCATCGCCTGTTCGCGGCCGCGCTGGGCCAGCTCCTCGGCCAGGGTGGTCTTCAATGTATAACCGGCCACCGGTTTGGCCAGTATTCGCTTGACCCCGGCGTTGCGCGCGATGACTTTGCTCGGCGCATTGCTGATGCCGGTGAGCATCACCACCAGGATGTCGTGGTTCAGGCTCGGGTCTTCCTTGATCTTGGCGGCCAGCTGCATGCCGGTCATGCCGGGCATGTTCTGGTCCAGCAGCACCGCGTCGAAGTAGTCGCGCAGGTGTGCCTTGGTGCGCAAAAGGGCCAGAGCCTCCTTGCCTGACGGCACCGCGCTGACGTTCATGCCCCAGGCGCTGCACTGCTGTACAAGCACCTTGCGGCACGTGTCGTTGTCGTCGACCACCAGCACGCGGGCATCGCGCAGCGGGCTGTCGAGGTCCGCCGGTGGCTGTTCCAGACGGGAAGGGTCCAGCGGCAAGGTCAGCCACAAGGTGTTGCCCATGCCGGTGCTGCTCTTGATGCCGAACTCGCCCTGCATCAGACCGATCAGCTGTTTGGCGATGACCAGCCCCAGATGGCCGCCCAGCTTGTTGCTGGAAAGGAAGTGGTGGCTGTGCAACTCAGCCTGCAGCAAGGCTTCACGGTCGGCGGCGGGCAACGGCTCGCCGCTGTCCTGCACGGCGATACGCAGGCGTGGCACCTCGCCGCGTTGATCCAGCGCCACCACCAGCAGGATCTCGCCCTGGTCGGTGTTTTTCAGGGCGTTTTCCAGCAGGCTCGACAAGGCCTGGCGCAGGCGCGTCGGGTCTCCGCTGATGACCCGTGGTACTTGTGGCTGGGTGAAACTGATCAGCTCGATGTTCTGTTGCTCGGCCTTGGCGCGGAAGATGTTCAGGCAATCCTCGATCAGCGCGTTAAGGTCGAACTGCACGTCATCCAGCTCGATCTGCCGGGATTCCAGCTTGGAAATGTCCAGAATTTCGTTGATCAGCGTCAGCAGCTCGTTGCCCGCGCTGTGGATGGTCTGCACATAATCTCGCTGCTTCACCGACAGCGGTGTGCCCAGCAGCAGTTCAGTCATGCCGAGCACGCCGTTCATCGGGGTGCGGATTTCGTGGCTGATCTTGGCCAGGAACTCGGCTTTGGCGTTGATTTCTGCATCGCTGGCGGCCAGCGCGCGGCTGGCGCTGAAACGCTCCTCGCTTATGCGCCGCAGCCGTTCACTGACCGCCAGGTTGAGCAGCAGGCCACTGACCACGGTCAGGCCCAGCAGGATACACAGCAGCCAGGGTGTCGAGGTGCGTGTCAGGCCCAGCAGGGCTGGCAGCAGTACCAGGCCTCCGAGGTTGAACACCACCATTGCCAGGCTGAACAGGCGTCCGGGCGCATAACCCTTGTACCAGTGGTAGCTGCTGACCAGCAGCATGCTCACGCTGCCCAGCGCCATCAGGGCGTAGGTCATCAGGTTCAATGGCAGGGTATCGACGAACAGCAGCACCAGGCCACTGAGCCCGACAATCAGCATCTCACCCTGCAGCAGGCGGTTAAGCCGTGGCGAATTGCACGGCGAAAAGAAATGTTGGGTGAAATACAACCCGGACAGGCCGGCCAGGACCAGTGTCAGATAGGCGGCAGGCGTTTGCGCACTGTGCCACACATGCCACCAAGGGCCGCTGAGGTTCAGCAGGATCAGGCCGCTGAGCAGCATCAGGCCGTGGTAGAGCGCCAGGATCAGGGTGGTGCTGGAGCGGGTGTAGAGGAAGCGGATCAGGTTGTGCATGATCAGCATGATCAGGCCGCCGAACAGCATGCCGAACAGCAGCGGCTGGCGTTGGTCCGAAGCTGCCTCGGCCGCAGGTTCAAGGCTGATGGCCGGACGCAGCTGGTGCTCTGAGGCCAGGCGCAAGTAGATGTCCAGCGGTTGCCTGCTGTTGGGCAGGGGCAATACATGGTCGCTGCCTCGCAGGGTCGGGCTGGCATTGCCGGCCTGGCGCCCGTGGTGCAGCTGACGCAGAAGTTGTTCGCCTTCGAGGGCGTAGAGGTCCAGGCCAGAAAGGTCCGGGGCAAATACCCGCAGCAGTTGCTCCTGGTCACCTGGTGCCAGACGATAGTGCAGCCACAAGGCCTGTCCAGCCGGGGCAGCATCAAGGTCGGCGAGAGGCAGTGGGCTGAACTGGTTGCGATAGCGCTCGGAGCGCACATCGCTCAGTTGCAGGTTGGCCTGTTCGTCGAACAGAACGGTCCAGCCACCGTCATGTTCGGCCGCAGCCGGAAACATGCAGAGCAGGGTCAGCAAGCTGACGATCAGAGCTGAGGCAATCCGAAGCCGACGCACTACGAAATCCCTTCTTGGCCGATGTGCCGGGTACTCACTATGCGCGGCGCGCCAAGTCGAAGGCAAGGCCCATTCCGGGCCCTGTCGACGAGCCGGATGCCGCAGGCTGAAACCGCTACGGCATACCGGTAGTACTTACTGCTGGTGCTCACCGCGCTCGCGGGCAATGGCCCGATAGCCGATGTCGGAACGGTAGAAGCTGCCGTTCCAGCTGACTTCCTTGGCCAGGCGATAAGCCTGCTGCTGCGCGTCGGCAACGGTGCTGCCCATGGCGGTGGCACACAGCACGCGCCCGCCGTTGGTGGTTACCTTGCCATCCTTGAGCGCAGTACCGGCATGGAATACCTTGCCTTCGATCTTGGCGGCAGCGTCCAGGCCGTTGATCACGTCGCCCTTGGCGTAGTCGCCCGGGTAACCGCCCGCTGCCAGGACCACGCCCAGGCTCGGGCGCGGGTCCCACTGTGCTTCGACCTTGTCCAGTGCCTTGGCGAACGCAGCTTCCACCAGCAGTACCAGGCTCGACTCCAGGCGCAGCATGACCGGCTGGGTTTCCGGGTCGCCGAAGCGGCAGTTGAACTCGATGACCTTGGGGTTGCCCGCCTTGTCGATCATCAGGCCGGCGTAGAGGAAGCCGGTGTAGACGTTGCCTTCCTCGGCCATGCCGCGCACGGTTGGCCAGATCACCTGGTCCATCACGCGCTGGTGCACGTCGGCGGTAACCACCGGGGCAGGGGAGTAGGCGCCCATGCCGCCCGTGTTCGGGCCGGTATCCTGGTCGCCGACGCGCTTGTGGTCCTGGCTGGTGGCCATGGGCAGCACATTGTGGCCGTCGACCATGACGATGAAGCTGGCTTCTTCGCCATCGAGAAACTCTTCGATCACGACACGCGAACCTGCTTCACCGAAGGCGTTGCCAGCCAGCATGTCACGCACGGCGGCTTCGGCTTCTTCCAGCGTCATGGCGACGATCACGCCCTTGCCTGCCGCCAGGCCATCGGCCTTGATCACGATTGGCGCGCCTTTTTCCTGCAGATAGGCCAGCGCTGGCTCGATCTCGGTGAAATTCTGGTAGTCGGCGGTCGGGATCTTGTGACGTGCCAGGAAATCCTTGGTGAAGGCCTTGGAGCCTTCCAGCTGGGCCGCGCCCTTGGTTGGGCCGAAGCAGTCCAGGCCGCGGCTGCGGAACAGGTCGACCACGCCGATAACCAGCGGTGCTTCCGGGCCGACGATGGTCAGGTCGACGTTTTTCTCGGCGAAGTCGGCCAGTTGCTCCAGGGCACACACGTCGATGGCGACGTTCTCGCACTTGGCTTCAATGGCGGTACCGGCGTTGCCCGGGGCAACGAAGACTTTCTCGACGCGTGGGTCCTGGGCGACTTTCCAGGCCAGGGCGTGCTCACGGCCGCCGCTGCCGATGATCAAAACTTTCATGTCAAAACCTCGATTCAAGTGATCCCGTGGCTTGCGCCGAACACTGTGGGAGCGGGCTTGCCCGCGAATGCGGCGGTGAATCCACCATCGTATTCGCGGGCAAGCCCGCTCCCACAGGATCTCGACTCGCCTCGGGATCCGCGTAATTAGTGGCGGAAGTGGCGCATGCCAGTGAAGACCATCGCGATGCCGGCCTCGTCGGCAGCAGCGATGACTTCAGCATCACGCATCGAACCACCCGGCTGGATCACGGCGCTGATACCCACTTTAGCTGCATTGTCGATGCCGTCACGGAACGGGAAGAATGCATCCGACGCCATGACCGCGCCCTGCACCTGCAGGCCAGCGTGCTCGGCCTTGATTGCAGCGATGCGGGCGGAGTTGACGCGGCTCATCTGGCCGGCGCCGACGCCGATGGTCTGGCGCTGCTTGGCGTAGACAATGGCGTTGGACTTGACGAACTTGGCCACTTTCCAGGCGAATACCAGGTCGTGGATCTCTTGCTCGGTCGGGGCACGCTTGGTGACGATCTTCAGGTCATCGGCGGTGATCATGCCGATATCGCGGCTTTGCACCAGCAGGCCACCGTTGACGCGCTTGAAGTCCCAACCGGCAGCGCGCTCGGCTGGCCACTCGCCGCACTCCAGCAGACGTACGTTCTGTTTGGCAGCCACCACGTCGCGGGCGGCCTGGGAGATTTTCGGGGCGATGATCACTTCGACGAACTGGCGGTCGACAATGGCCTTGGCGGTTTCGCCGTCCAGTTCACGGTTGAATGCGATGATGCCGCCGAACGCCGATTCGGTGTCGGTCGCGTAAGCCAGGTCGTAGGCTTTGCGGATGCCGCCTTCGTCTTCCGGTACTACCGCCACGCCGCACGGGTTGGCGTGCTTGACGATGACGCAGGCCGGCTTGACGAAGCTCTTTACGCATTCCAGCGCGGCGTCAGTGTCGGCCACGTTGTTGAATGACAGTTCCTTGCCTTGCAGCTGGACAGCGGTGGAAATGCTGGCTTCGCCTTTCTTGGCTTCTACATAGAACGCCGCGCTCTGGTGCGGGTTCTCGCCATAACGCATTTCCTGTGCCTTGACGAACTGGCTGTTGAAGGTGCGCGGGAATTCGCTGCGCGCCTCGGTGCTCAGGGTGTCCTTGGCCTGGTCGATGGTGCCCATGTAGTTGGCGATCATGCCGTCGTAGGCGGCAGTGTGCTCGAACGCCTTGAGCATCAGATCGAAGCGCTGGGCATAGGTCAGGCCACCGGCCTTGAGGCCTTCGACGATGCCGGCGTAGTCGCTGGCGTTGACCACGATGGCCACGTCCTTGTGGTTCTTGGCTGCCGAACGGACCATGGTCGGGCCGCCGATGTCGATGTTCTCGATGGCGGTCGGCAGGTCACAGCCTGGCTTGGAAATGGTGGCTTCGAACGGGTACAGGTTGACCGCAACCAGGTCGATCGGCTTGATGCCGTGCTCGTTCATGATGGCGTCGTCGGTGCCACGACGGCCGAGGATACCGCCGTGGATCTTCGGGTGCAGGGTTTTGACCCGGCCATCCATCATTTCGGCGAAGCCGGTGTAGTCGGCCACTTCCACCGCGTTTACGCCGTTGTCCTTGAGCAGCTTGTAGGTGCCGCCGGTGGACAGGATCTCGACACCGAGCTGCTGCAGCTCACGGGCGAATTCGAGGATACCGGTCTTGTCGGAGACGCTGATCAGGGCGCGGCGGACTGGCAGGCGGGTAGTCTGGTCGGTCATTTCGGGTTCCAATAACGCGGTGGAGTCAGCAAAAAAGGCGCCTCTGTTCAGGGAGTCGCCTTTTCTGGATGGGATTCTGGCTTACAACAAGTCGTACTGCTTGAGCTTCTTGCGCAGGGTGCCTCGGTTCAGCCCGAGCATCTCGCTGGCCTTGGTCTGGTTGCCCTTCACGTAGTTCATCACGCTTTCGAGCAGGGGCGCCTCGACTTCGGAGAGCACCAGGTTGTACACGTCCGTCACGGTCGCGCCTTCCAGGTGGGCGAAGTAGTTGTGCAGCGCCTTCTCGACGCTGTCGCGAAGGGTCTGGCCCTCTTCGCTCGGCGTGTTGAGGTGCTGTTTCAGGTTGGCGTTGTCGCTCACGGGCGTTGTTCCACTCACAAATGTCTCGGTCATCATCGTCATGCGGCCACCCCTTGTCCGTCCTCTGTCTCAAGGCTCTGTCGACGTTCGCTGAAAAACGCGCGAACGTTGGCGCACTGCGCTTGTGTGTCTTCCAAAGCGTTGAACCGGGCGCGAAACTCCTTGCCGCCGGGTCGTGTTGCCAGGTACCAGCCAACGTGCTTGCGGGCGATACGTACGCCCATCACATCGCCATAGAAGGCATGCAGCGCGGCCAGATGCTCCAGCAGGATGCGTTCCACTTCGTCCAGTTGCGGCGCTGGCAGATGTTCGCCAGTGCGCAGGTAATGCTCGATCTCGCGAAAGATCCATGGCCGCCCCTGGGCAGCCCGGCCAATCAACAGGCCATCGACCCCGGTGGTTTCCAGCACCGCCCGGGCCTTTTCTGGCGAGGTGATATCGCCGTTGGCAAAAACCGGGATTGACACCGCCTGCTTGATGGCAGCGATGGTGTCGTACTCGGCTTCGCCGGTGTACAGGTCGGCACGTGTGCGGCCATGCACCGCCAGCGCCTGGATGCCAGCCTGTTCGGCGATCTTCGCCACGTTCAGGCCGTTCTTGTTCGCCCGGTCCCATCCGGTGCGGATTTTCAGGGTCACCGGTACGTCCACGGCGCTGACCACGGCGTGGAGGATCTCGCTGACCAAGGCTTCATCTCTCAATAAAGCAGAGCCTGCGGCTTTGTTGCAGACTTTTTTTGCCGGACAGCCCATGTTGATATCGATGATCTGGGCACCCGCCTCTACATTGGCCTTTGCCGCCGCAGCCATCATCTGCGCATCGCCGCCGGCGATCTGCACCGAGCGTGGCTCGGGATCACCTTCATGGATGCGGCGCAGGCTCGACTTGCGGCTGTTCCACAGGCTCATGTCGCTGCTAACCATTTCCGACACCACCATACCGGCGCCCAGGCGCTGGCAAAGTGTACGGAAAGGCTGGTCCGTGACCCCGGCCATGGGCGCGAGGATCAGGTTGTTACGTAGTGTGTATTGGCCGATGCGTACCGCCGACATAGGTGATCCCTGTTGTGGGGCCGAATCTTGGAGTTCGAAAAAGGGTTGGCATGATACCCGCTCTCGATGACTGGATAAAGATGGATTTGGATAAAATCTGAACAGTTGTCGGCTTATGCCTTTGCGCTTCAAGCAGCAGGCGACAGGACGAAAAGCGGTCGCGGTTGGGGCTTCTTGTCTTGTCGCTCGCTGCTGGCCGCTTGTCGCCTACTCCGGCGAACGGAAGCTCAGGCTGTAATTCACGGCCTTCGGGCCAGGGTCGAGGATGTCCAGGGCAATGTGGATTGGCGTCTGGCTGGGCATTTCGCCACGCCCTGCCAGTTCGCCCGACAGGTACTCGCTGGGCTTGAAGCGACGGCTGGCGATCAGTTGGCCATTGAGGTCGGCGAAACGCAGTTCCAGCAACGGGAATGGCTGGGCGAACGGCGCGCGGTTGTAGATGATTGCGTCGACAATCAGCGCGCCCTTGAAGTCCGGGTGGCTGCGTACCACCAGATTGCTGCTCTTGATGCGTGCAATATCGACGCGGGTTGGCACCTGGCAACCGACCATCGGGCAGATCTGCTGGAAAATCGGCCGATACTGGTCCTGGCGGGCCATTTCGTCGAAGTGGAACCACACGTACTGGAACGCGAGCAGGCCGGCAGCCAGCAGGGTCAGAAAGCCCCACAGCAGGCGCTTGCCCCAGTTGGGTGCGGGTTTTTCCCAGCCTAGCTGCAAGGGGTCGTCGACCACATCGACCAGCGGCTCCTTGCGCGAGGGGCGCTCGGGTTTGCCGGCAAGGCCTGGTTCCAGGCGCTCTCCGGGCAGCGGCTCGACGGGCTCGTCGTCATGCGCCGACAGGCGCAGCGCCAGTGGCTCGTCGTCGCGGGCGCTCAGGCCCGTTTCCGGGGTTTCGTCATCGCTGATACGCAGCGGTTCGCTGAATGCGGGCTGGTCATCGCGTTCGGCCGCACGGTGCACGGGCGGCTCGCCATCGATGTCCAGGTCAAGGTTGCTGCCCAGGGTAGGCTCGGTGCGTTCGCCGGGTGCAGGCTCCAGGTCGAGCTCCAAAGGTTCCGGTTCCAGCAGCACCGGGGTAGGCTCTGCCGGTTCCTGCGGCACGTAGGGCTCATCGGTAGCCGTGCCGAAAAGGTCTTCTGCGTGCTCGTCCGGGTGAAGTTCATCGCGCCGTGCCTGCAGCTTGTCATCCTGGCTGGGCGGGTGGGTCGGGGCCGGTTGGCCGCGACGCTCCAGGCGCTCCAGTTCCTTGTCGAGGTCGAGCTCGTCCAGCGCCTGGGCAGTCAGCGCCCAGTCCTGGTCAGGGGGGGTACCGCGTACGCTGGTGGCAGGCTCTTGCGCCGGTTCGGCCAGCGGCTCGGCAGGCACTGTAGGTACCGGTGCCGGCACCACGGGGGCGCTGGTGGTGGCGGCGCGGTTTTGCTCCAGCAGCTGCTTGGCGGCATTGAATACCTGCAGGCAGTGACCGCAGCGCACCACGCCACGGGCCACGCCCAACTGGTGGTGGGTGACGCGAAAGCTGGTCTGGCAATGCGGGCACTGGGTGACGAAACTGTCGGTCATGCGGCGATCCGGGAGCTGTGCAGAAAAGTATTCTAGGCCCGCTTAGCGACGCCGACCACTGATGCGCACCCAGCCGTCGCGCACGACGATCGGGTCCAGTTCAAAGTCGGCGGCATAAGCGGCGGCCACGTCTTCACCTTGCTCGGCGAGGATGCCCGAAAGCGCCAGCAGGCCACCTGGGCGAACCAGGCCGGACAACTGTGGCGCCAGCGACACCAGCGGGCCGGCGAGGATGTTGGCAACCAGCACGTCGGCCTGCATCGCCGGCATGTGCTCGGGCAGGTACAGCGCCAGTTTCTCGTCGGCAATGCCGTTGCGTTGGGCGTTGTCGCGCGAAGCCTCGATGGCTTGCACGTCGATGTCGGTGCCTACCGCTTCGCGGGCGCCCAGCAGCAGCGCAGCGATGGCCAGGATGCCCGAACCGCAGCCAAAGTCCAGCACCTGGGTGCCTTCAAGCTGCTGGCCGTCGAGCCATTCCAGGCACAGGGCCGTGGTGGGGTGAGTGCCGGTGCCAAAGGCCAGGCCCGGGTCGAGCAGCAGGTTCACGGCGTCCTTTTCCGGGGCATCGTGCCAGCTGGGCACGATCCACAGGCGGCGGCCGAAGCGCATCGGCTGGAAGTTGTCCATCCAGCTGCGTTCCCAGTCCTGGTCCTCGATCACCTCGGCCTGGTGCTCGGGCAGCTCGGCGCCGGTCAGCAGGCGCAGGTGGGCGAACACCTGTTCAGGGTCGGCATCGGCCTCGAACAGCGCCAGCAGGTGAGTGTGCGACCACAGCGGGGTGGTGTTGAGGTCTGGTTCGAAGATCGGTTGATCTTCGGCATCCATGAACGTGACCGAGACGGCGCCTACTTCAAGCAGCGCATCTTCATAGGTTTCGGCTTGTTCCGGGCTGATGGCCAGGCGTACTTGCAGCCAGGGCATGGCGGGCACCTTTGATAAATCGACAGGGGCAGCCCTAGGCTGCGCGAAGGCTGGCAGTTTACGCGAGTGCGGGGGATTTGTGGATCGGGGGCTGCACAGCAGCCCCCCGGGCATGTATCAGACAAAACAGAGCGACAGCGACTCGGCTATATAAGCAGGTTTCTCTTCACCCTCAATCTCCAGTGTGGCAATCGCCTTGAGTAGCCACTGCCCCGGCTTTTTCTCCACCACCTCGCCCAGCTTTACCTTCAGCCGAACCCGGCTGTCGACCTTGACCGGCTGAATGAAGCGCACGCTGTCCAGCCCGTAGTTCACCACCATCTTCAGCCCTTGCGGCAGGACGAGGATGTCCTCGATCAGCTTGGGGATCAGCGACAAGGTCAGGAAACCATGGGCGATCGTGCCGCCAAACGGGGTTTTTGCCGCCTTCTCGGGGTCGACATGGATGAACTGGAAATCGCCGGTCGCCTCGGCGAACAGGTTGATGCGCTGCTGGTCGATCTTCAACCACTCCGAGTGGCCCAGCTCCTTGCCAACGTACTGCGAAAGCTCTGTAACCGGTACATGGGGCATCGCGGACTCTCCGGGTTGTCTGTTGGTACGAAAGTACAAGATCAGCACGGCGAACCGTTTCAGTCAAGTTGCCCGCTTTTCGGCGAATATCGGTCTACAGCCGAGCGTGCTTATAATGGCGGCCATGCCCGAGGGAGATGCTTATGCTGTTGCGTGGTTTGACCTGGCTGGTACTGTTCCAGCTGCTGGGGACGGCGATCAATCACCTGTTCGTGCCGTTTTTACCCGGGCCGATCATCGGCCTGTTGTTGCTGCTGCTCTTCCTCATGGCCCGCGGTGAGGTCGGCAAGCCGCTGAACGAGGCCGCCAGCAGCTTGCTGCGCTATCTCCCGCTACTGCTGGTGCCGCCGGCAGTCGGGGTGATGGTATATGCCAAGGACATTGCCGCCGACTTCTGGGCGATTGCCGGGGCCTTGCTGATCTCCTGTCTGGTGACCCTGGTGTTCGTCGGTGTGCTGATGCAAAAGCTCATCCAGCGCCAGGGCAAGCGTGAGGAGCAGCCATGATGCTCGACTGGCAGGGCGCACTCGATGCGGTCATTCATCACCCATTGTTCGGTATCGGCATCACGCTGGGGGCCTATCAGGTAGTGCTGGCAGCCTACGAGAAAACCCGCTGGATCTTCCTGCAACCTGTATTGGTATCGATGCTGCTGGTGATCGGTGTGTTGCTGCTGTGCGGCATCGATTACAGCGAGTACCGCAAAAGCACCGAAATCATGAACATCCTGCTGGGGCCCGCTACGGTGGCCCTGGCTGTGCCGCTCTATCTCAACCTGCGGCGTATCCGCCAGCTGTTCTGGCCTACATTTACTACGCTGGTAGTCGGAGGCCTGTTCGCCACGCTCTGCTGCCTGGTGCTGGGTTGGTGGTTCGGTGCCGAGCACATGATCCTGATGACCATGGCGCCGAAGTCCGTCACCTCGCCGATCGCCATGCTGGTGGCTGAGCAGATTGGTGGCGTGGCAGCCCTGGCGGCAGTGTTCGTGTTGATTACCGGGGTGATCGGGGCGATCTTCGGCCCGGCGTTGCTGAGCCGCTTCGGCGTGCACAGCCCTGAGGCGCGCGGCATGTCGCTGGGCGTGACCGCACACGCAGTGGGCACTTCGGTGGCCCTGCAGGAAAGTGACGAATGCGGCGCCTTTGCCGCGCTGGCGATGAGCCTGATGGGAGTGGCTACAGCGGTGTTCCTGCCGCTGGCAGTCAGCCTGGTGGCTTGAGGAATTGTGATGACGCTACCGCTGTTTCCGCTCAATACCGTGCTGTTTCCTGGCTGCTTTCTCGATTTGCAGATTTTCGAGGCGCGCTACCTGGACATGATCGGGCGCTGCATGAAGCAGGGCGAAGGGTTTGGTGTGGTGTGCATCCTTGAGGGCGAGCAAGTCGGCAAGGCGCCGCCGGTGGTCGCCTCGATCGGCTGTGAAGCGGTGATCCGCGACTTCGTGCAGCAGGATAACGGCTTGCTGGGTATCCGCGTCGAGGGCGTGCGGCGCTTCAATCTGGAAAGCTCCGAGGTGCAGAAGGACCAGTTGCTGGTGGGCCAGGTGCAATGGCTGCCGGAGCAGGCCGACAGCCCGTTGCTGGAAGCCGATGACGACCTATTGGCGCTGCTGGTAGCTCTGGGTGAGCACCCCATGGTCGAA
The DNA here is from genome assembly GCF_029840855.1 of Pseudomonas sp. GD03862. NCBI lineage: Bacteria > Pseudomonadati > Pseudomonadota > Gammaproteobacteria > Pseudomonadales > Pseudomonadaceae > Pseudomonas > Pseudomonas sp. GD03862. Next base: position 51,752 of record NZ_JAOCDI010000022.1, on the reverse strand, counting down.
GCGCTGGGCATGCCGCGACCGGTGGACGGGCGTCAGGCGCTGGCCAATCAGCTGGCGTACCTGTTGCCGTTCATGGAAGAGGACAAGCTGGACCTGCTGACCCTCGATTCGCCACAGCAGCGGCTGGGCGAGATCCAGAAGCTGCTGGAGCGGATTCAGGGTGAGTTGTTCGCCTGATGGTTCTGTATTGCCTGTGCCGGCCCCTTCACGGGTAAACCCGCTCCTACGACAAGCGCGATCCCCTGCGTAGGAGCGGGTTCACCCGCGAATAGGCCGGCACAGGCAACATCAATATTGATACCTGACCAACGCCTGCGGCAACGCATGCATGGCGAAGAACGCCAGCAGCGCCACGCATGCCGGCAACACCAGCCACCACACCCGCAGCGGCAGGGCTGGCAGGGTCTGCTGGCGTTGCACCAATGTCAGGCTGAGTGCGCACACGCAACAGGCCAGCAGGGCCCCGGCCAGGATATCGGTTGGCCAGTGCGCCCCCAGGTACACCCGCGACAGGGCAATCGCCAGCGCCGGAATGCACCCCAGCATCACCCAGGTCAGGCGCATGCGTGGTGGCTGCCCACGCCCCGCCAGTACGGCCATGACCAGGAAGAACGCGAACGATGCCGAGCTGTGCCCGCTGGGCATGCTGTAGCTGGTCAGTGGGTCGGTCAGTACTTCCGGCCTGGCCCGGGCAAATAGCCATTTCAGTGTGCCGTTGGCGATCGCCGTGCCCATCAACGCGCCCGCCGCGAAAAATGCGTGTCGCCACTGACGGGCAAGCAGCAGCAGGCCGGTCAGCAGGGCACCGAGGAACAACTGGGTGCGGAAATCGCCTAGCCGTGTCACCAGCACCACGGTGCTGTCGATGGCCTGGCTGCGATGCTCCTGGACCAGTGTCATCACGCCTTGGTCGAACTCATGGAAGTAGGGCCAGCCGAGGAATACACCGGCCAGGGCGATGAAGCTGAGCGCGGCAACCAGCCGGGTGCCGTGGCGCTGGTCACGCAGGCTGGTATTCAGGCTCAGGCCGATCAGCACCGCGAGGGCGCCGGCTATGATCCCGGCGTCCAGCCAGAAGCCTTCCGGCAGGGGCAGGCGCATGGCGGCGCCGGTGGCCCAGCCGGGCAGCAGGTAGGCGACCGACCAGCCGGCGCCCGCCAGCAGGCTGACGGCGATGAAGCGCGGCAGGGGCATGTCGAACATGCCGGCGACCATTGGCAGCATCGGCCGCAGCGGGCCGATGAAGCGGCCTACCAGCAGGCTGGCGATGCCATAACGCTGGAAGTAGCTTTCGGCGCTGCCGATCCATTCCGGATGGTGGCGTAGCAACGGCAGCCGGCGAATGTTCTGGTGGAAGTACTTGCCCACTGCGTAAGACATGGCGTCGCCCAGCAGGCCGCCGAGAAAGCCGAGGAGCAGCGTTTCGCCCAGGCTGAACGTGCCGTTACCGGCCAGTACCGCAACGGCGAACAGCAGTACGGTGCCCGGCACGATAATGCCGGCGATGGCCAGGCATTCGATGCAGGCCACCAGGAAAATCGCCAGGCCAAGCCACTGCGGGTTGGCGCTGAGCCAGCCGGTCAGGCTGTCGAGCCATTGGCCCATGTTCAGCTTCCTTGTTCGAGAATGAAGAAATCACGGCCTTCGACTTGGCCGCGACGTAACGGGTTCCGTGTGCAGAAACGGGCGTACTCGGCATCGACGAAGCGGTACGGCAGGTGCTCGTCGCGCCCGTGCGAGATGCCCAGGCGAGCGGCCTGGATCACCCGGGGCACGGCGTTGCCGCAGTCCTCGACGTACAGGCGTTCGGCGTCGAAACGCTGGGCGTCCCAATGCGGCACTTTCAGGCCCAGGGCCCGGCATAGCAGGGTCTGGCCGGCGCACAGGCGCTCTTGCGGGCGGATATTGCCGCTTGCATCGGGGTTGTTCAATTGCATCTGCGCCAGGCTGTCGGGCCCCGAGAGGGTGTCCTGCCAAGGATAGGCAGACTTGATCAGCACTGCGTTGCCCGGCCCGTGGGCGCTGAAGTTCAGCGAATCGCCGCCGCGGGCGTAGTACATGTAGATGTGCCCCCCATCCAGGAATAGCGCCTTGCGTTTTTCGGTGTAGCCGAGCGAAGCGTGGCTACCTTTATCGGCAAGGTAGTAGGCCTCGGTCTCGATGATCCGCGCGGCCAGCCACAGGTCGCCGTGGCGGTGACGGATGACCTTGCCCAGCAGTGCCTTGGCCAGGGTCTGGGCGTCGCGGTCGAAAAAGCTGTCGGGCAGGGCTGGCATGCGGGCAGTTCGTGGCTGGAGAGGCGGGGATGATAGCAATGAATGGCTTAATCGAGGCTGAATTGGATGGTGATGTGGGCAGTGCCGGCCCTTTCGCGGGTAAACCCGCTCCTACACAAATCCCAGTGGGAGCGGGCGCGCCCGCTAAAGGGCCGCGACAGGAGATGGAAATCTCGATAACCCCGGTTACATCTTTCCTACACATTGCCCCATCCATTTTCTACCATCCGCCACCCGCCGCTGGGCGTACACCTGCGCGGCAGTTATAATCAGCCGATTTCCCCTTCGCCAAGACACCGAACCCATGACTGAGTCCGTTCTTGACTATATGACCCGCTTGGGTCGCGCTGCCCGTGAGGCTTCCCGGGTGATCGGCCGTGCCAGCACGGCGCAGAAGAACCGCGCCCTGCAAGCCGCCGCCGACGCGCTGGACGCTGCCCGTGCCGAACTCACCGCTGCCAACGAGCTGGACCTGGCCGCCGGCCGCGCCAGTGGCCTGGAGCCCGCACTGCTCGATCGTCTGGCGCTGACCCCGGCGCGTATCGACGGCATGATCACCGGCTTGCGCCAGGTGGCCAGCCTGCCGGACCCGGTCGGTGCCATCCGCGACATGAGCTACCGTCCATCGGGCATTCAGGTAGGCAAGATGCGTACCCCGCTGGGGGTGATCGGGATCATCTATGAATCGCGTCCGAACGTGACCATTGATGCCGCCAGCCTGTGCCTCAAGTCGGGCAATGCAACCATCCTGCGTGGCGGTTCCGAAGCCATCCACTCCAACCGCGCCATTGCCACCTGCATTCAGCGTGGCCTGGCCGAAGCCGGCCTGCCGGCGGCGGTGGTGCAGGTGGTCGAAACCACCGACCGCGAAGCCGTGGGCGCGCTGATCAGCATGCCGGAATTCGTCGATGTCATCGTGCCGCGCGGAGGCCGTGGCCTGATCGAGCGCATCAGCCGCGATGCCCGCGTGCCGGTGATCAAGCACCTGGACGGCATCTGCCACATCTATGTCAGCCAGCATGCCGACCTGGACAAGGCCTGGAATGTGGCTTTCAACGCCAAGACCTACCGCTACGGCATCTGCGGTGCCATGGAAACGCTGCTGGTCGACCAACAAGTGGCTGAGCGCTTCCTGCCAGAAATGGCCCGCCGCTTCGTGGAGAAGGGCGTGGAGCTGCGCGGTTGCGAGCGTACCCAGGCTATCATCAGCGTCAAACCGGCCACCGAAGCCGACTGGCACACGGAATACCTCGATGCGATCCTGTCGATTCGCGTGGTAGACGGCCTGAACCAGGCCATCGAGCACATCAACCACTATGGCTCGCACCACACCGACTCGATCATCAGCGAACACCAGGGTGAAGCCCGTCAGTTCATGGCTGAGGTCGATTCGGCGTCGGTCATGCTCAATACCCCGACCTGCTTTGCCGATGGCTTCGAGTACGGCCTGGGTGCGGAAATCGGTATTTCCACCGACAAGCTGCATGCCCGCGGCCCTGTCGGTCTGGAAGGCCTGACCTGCGAGAAGTATGTGGTGATCGGCGATGGCCAGTTGCGCGGCCAGGGGTCCTGCTGAGTTGAGCAAGGCCCAGGCAGTCCGGCGTATCGGCATTCTAGGTGGTACCTTCGACCCCGTGCATATCGGCCACTTGCGCAGCGCGCTGGAAGTGGCCGAGTTCATGCGGCTGGATGAGCTACGCCTGTTGCCCAATGCCCGGCCGCCGCACCGCGACACGCCACAGGTGGCCGCGCAGGATCGCCTGGCCATGGTCCGTGAAGCGGTGCAGGGCGTCGCTTGCCTGAGCGTCGATGCCCGCGAGCTGGAACGTGACAAGCCGTCGTACACCATCGATACGCTGGAATCGATCCGCGCCGAACTATGCGGCCACGACCAGCTGTTCCTGGTGCTGGGTTGGGATGCCTTCTGTGGCCTGCCCGCCTGGCATCGCTGGGAAGAATTGCTGCAACACTGTCACATCCTGGTACTGCAACGTCCGGATGCCGACGTAGAACCCCCTGACGAGTTGCGCAACCTGTTGGCTGCGCGCTCGGAGAGCGATCCCACCGCCATGTCCGGCCCGGCGGGAAATATTTCGTTCGTCTGGCAGACGCCGCTTGCGGTGTCGGCTACACAGATCCGACAGCTGCTGGCCAGCGGCAAATCGGTGAGGTTCCTGGTGCCGGACGCCGTACTGGCCTATATCGAGGCGCACGAACTGTATCGTGCGCCCAACTGACGGTGCCTCTGGCGCCTCATCCAACGAGTTGAACGAGTTTTATATGACCAAGCAGAAAATTTACGGCGAAGAACTGGTCGCAGTGACCAAGGCAGCGCTGGAAGACGTCAAGGCCCAGGACATCCAGGTCATCGACGTGCGCGAGAAGCACAGCCTGACCGACTACATGATCATTGCCACCGGTACCTCCAACCGCCAGATCAACGCGATGGCCGAAAAGGTCCGTGAAGCAGTCAAGGCCAAGGGCGCCCAGCCACTGGGTGAAGAAGGCAAAGGCGACAGCGACTGGGTGCTGCTGGACCTGAACGACGTCATCGTGCACATGATGACCGCCGCTGCCCGCCAGTTCTACGACCTTGAGCGTCTGTGGCAGGGTGCCGAGCAAAGCCGTGCCGCCGATGGCAAGCACCACAGCCCGGACCATGCCCACGAGTACTCCGACAAGCTCAAAGACCGCGAATAAGGAAAGCGCTGTGCGTCTGCGCCTGATTGCGGTCGGCTCGCGCATGCCGAAGTGGGTCGAGGAAGGCTGGCATGAATATGCCAAGCGCCTGCCCGCCGAGCTGTCGCTGGAGCTGGTGGAAATTCCGCTGAACACCCGTGGCAAGAATGCCGACGTCGCCCGCCTGATCCGTCAGGAGGGCGAAGCCATGCTGAGCAAAGTGCAGCCTGGGGAACGCATTGTCACCCTCGAGGTCCATGGCAAGCCATGGAGTACCGAGCAGTTGGCCACCGAGCTGGACCGCTGGCGCCTGGATGCGCGCACGGTGAATTTGATGGTGGGCGGCCCGGAGGGCCTGGCGCCTGAGGTTTGCGCGCGCGCCGAGCAACGTTGGTCGCTGTCGCCGCTGACTTTGCCGCACCCGTTGGTAAGGATACTCATCGGCGAGCAGATCTACCGCGCCTGGACCGTGTTGTCCGGGCACCCTTACCACAAATGAGCCTGTAAGCAGTCCGATGTCGCAGCCGATCCGTCTCAAGGACCACGAGAAAGACGCCCGCCTGGTGCGCAAACGCGTCGTGGTCGGCGCAGTCGCGATCATGCTGCTTGTCTGCGTGTTGATCGCACGGCTGTACTACCTGCAGATCATCCAGTACGACTACCACTCCACGCTGTCGGAGAACAACCGGGTGCATGTGCAGCCGATCCCGCCGACCCGCGGGCTGATCTTCGACCGCAACGGGGTGATCGTTGCCGACAACCGCCCCAGCTTCAGCCTGTCGATGACCCGCGAACGTGCGGGTAACTGGCAGGAAGTGCTGGATACCATCGTCGAAGTGCTGGACCTCACCGCTGACGACCGTGCCCTGTTCGAGAAGCGCATGCGCCAGGGCCGCCGGCCATTCGAGCCGGTGCCGATCCTGTTCGAGCTCAACGAAGAGCAGATCGCCCGCGTGGCGGTAAACCAGTTCCGCCTGCCGGGTGTGGAAGTGGTGGCCCAGCTGGTGCGGCATTACCCGCAGGGTGCGCATTTCGCCCATTCGGTGGGTTATGTAGGGCGGATCAACGAGAAAGAGCTGAAAACGCTCGACCCGGTCAACTACAGCGGTACCCACCATATCGGCAAGACCGGCATCGAGCGCTTCTACGAGGCCGCCCTGCACGGTCAGGTGGGTTACGAGGAAGTCGAGACCAACGCTCGTGGCCGGGTGTTGCGGGTGCTCAAGCGCACCGATCCGAAGCCGGGCAAGGACATTGTGCTTAGCCTGGACATCAAGCTGCAGGAGGCCGCTGAAGCCGCCCTGGGAGGCCGGCGTGGTGCAGTGGTCGCGCTCGACCCGCGAACCGGCGAGGTACTGGCGATGGTGAGTCAGCCTAGCTTCGACCCCAACCTGTTCGTCACCGGCATCAGCTTCAAGGCCTATGCCGAATTGCGCGATTCGATCGATCGGCCGCTGTTCAATCGCGTGCTGCGTGGCTTGTACCCGCCGGGGTCGACCATCAAGCCGGCGGTGGCTATTGCCGGTCTGGACAGTGGCGTGGTGAATGCCAGCAGCAGGGTGTTCGACCCTGGCTACTACCAGTTGCCCAACTACGACCATAAATACCGTAACTGGAACCGTTCCGGGGATGGCTGGGTCGACTTGGACACCGCCATCATGCGCTCGAACGACACCTACTTCTATGACCTTGCGCACAAGATGGGCATCGATCGCTTGTCCAGCTACATGAACAAGTTCGGTATCGGCCAGCGGGTTTCCCTCGACATGTTCGAGGAGTCTGCCGGGTTGATGCCGTCGCGCGAATGGAAGCGTGCCACCCGTCGCCAGGCCTGGTTCCCTGGCGAAACCCTGATTCTCGGCATCGGCCAGGGCTATATGCAGGCTACGCCGCTGCAACTGGCTCAGGCCACTGCACTGATCGCCAACAAAGGTGTGTGGAACCGCCCGCACCTGGCCAAGACCATCGAAGGCCTGCCGCCGGTGGACGACAACCCCATGGAAGACATCGTGCTACGTGACAAGTCCGACTGGGCCAAGGTCACCCATGGCATGGAACAGGTGATGCACAACGCCCGCGGTACCGCGCGCAAGGCAGCTGCCGGAGCCCAGTACCGCATTGCCGGCAAGAGCGGTACCGCCCAGGTGGTGGCGATCAAGCAGGGCGAGAAGTACGATCGCAATAAACTCCAGGAGCGCCACCGCGACCATGCCCTGTTCGTCGCGTTTGCCCCAGCCGAAGCCCCGAAAATCGTGGTTTCGGTGATGGTCGAGAACGGTGAGTCCGGCTCGGGTGTCGCCGCTCCGGTGGTACGCCAGATCATGGACGCCTGGCTGCTCGACGAAAATGGCCGGCTCAAACCCGAGTTCGCGCCCGCCACCGTTACCCAGGAATCGGCCCTGTGATGAACAATTTCGATCGCATGCTCTCCAGCGAGGATGTGATGCGTCGGCGTGCGAGCTTTCTGCAACGCATTCATATCGACGGCCCCTTGCTGATCATTCTGCTGACCCTTGCAGCCGGCAGCCTGTTCGTACTGTATTCGGCCAGTGGCAAGAACTGGGACCTGCTGCTCAAGCAAGCCACCTCGTTTGGCATCGGCCTAGTGTCGATGTTCGTCATCGCCCAGCTGGAGCCGCGCTTCATGGCGCGTTGGGTGCCGTTGGCCTACCTGGCCGGGGTGCTGTTGCTGGTAGTGGTCGACGTGATGGGCCACAACGCCATGGGGGCCACACGCTGGATCAACATTCCGGGGGTGATCCGCTTCCAGCCCTCGGAATTCATGAAGATCATCATGCCGGCGACCATCGCCTGGTACCTGTCCAAGCGCACCTTGCCGCCCCATTTGAAGCACGTGGCGATCAGCCTGGTGCTGATCGGCGTGCCGTTCATGCTGATCGTACGTCAGCCCGACCTGGGGACCGCGCTGCTGATCCTGGCCTCCGGTGCCTTCGTGCTGTTCATGGGCGGCTTGCGCTGGCGCTGGATCCTCAGCGTGCTGGCGGCAGCCGTGCCAGTCGCGGTGGCAATGTGGTTCTTCGTCATGCACGACTACCAGAAGCAGCGGGTATTGACCTTTCTCGACCCTGAAAGCGACCCGTTGGGCACCGGTTGGAACATCATCCAGTCCAAGGCGGCGATCGGCTCGGGCGGGGTGTTTGGCAAAGGCTGGCTGCTTGGCACGCAGTCGCACCTGGACTTTTTGCCGGAAAGCCACACCGACTTCATCATCGCCGTGCTCGGCGAGGAATTCGGCCTGGTAGGCATCTGCCTGCTGCTGATTGTCTACCTGCTGCTGATCGGCCGTGGCCTGGTGATCACCGCCCAGGCGCAGACCCTGTTCGGCAAGCTGCTTGCGGGCAGCCTGACCATGACTTTTTTTGTATACGTGTTCGTCAATATCGGAATGGTAAGCGGCCTTCTGCCCGTGGTGGGCGTGCCGTTACCTTTCATCAGCTATGGCGGAACATCGTTGGTGACGCTGCTGTCAGCGTTTGGCGTTTTGATGTCGATCCATACGCACCGCAAATGGATCGCGCAGGTTTGAATAAGGTGAACAATTTCATGCAAGCAGTGCGTAACTGGGCTGCCCGTTGTGCGCCTTGGATCGGTGCGGTGGGCCTGTTCGGCGCTGTACAGCTGGCCCATGCCGGCGAATACGACGGCTCGCCCGAGGTAGCCGCATTCGTAGGCGAAATGAGCCGCGACTATGGTTTTGCGCCTGAGCAACTGATGGGTGTGTTTCGTGAGGTGCAGCGCAAGCAGTCGATTCTCGACGCCATCTCGCGCCCGGCCGAGCGGGTCAAACCGTGGAAGGACTACCGGCCGATGTTCATCACCGATGCGCGTATCGCTCGCGGTGTGGATTTCTGGCGTCAGCACGAGGCTGTATTGGCACGTGCCGAGCAGGAGTACGGCGTACCTGCGCAGTACATTGTCGCGATCATCGGCGTGGAAACCTTCTTTGGCCGCAATACCGGCAACTACCGGGTGATCGACGCCCTGTCGACGCTGGGCTTCGACTACCCGCCACGGGCCGAGTTCTTCCGCAAGGAGCTGCGAGAGTTCCTGCTGCTGGCCCGTGAGGAACAGCTCGATCCCTTGACGCTCAAGGGCTCGTACGCCGGCGCCATGGGGCTGCCGCAGTTCATGCCAAGCAGCTTCCGCAACTACGCGGTGGACTTCGACGGGGACGGCCATATCAATATCTGGAACAACCCTGACGATGCCATCGGCAGCGTGGCCAGCTACTTCAAGCGCCACGGGTGGGTGGCCGGCGAGGGTGTGGTCAGTCGCGCCTGGGTGGAAGGTGGGCGCGCCGACGAAGGCCTGACCACCGGCATCGAACCGGTGAAAACGGTAGGGGAGTTGCGTACGCTTGGCTGGTCGGTTCATGATTCGCTGCGCGATGATCTGCCGGTTACCGCCTTCCGTCTCGAGGGCGAGAGTGGCCCCGAGTACTGGATGGGCCTGAAGAACTTCTACGCGATCACTCGCTACAACCGCAGCGTGATGTATGCCATGGCGGTACATCAGCTTGCGGAACAGCTGGTTCAAGTACGGGGCGTCAAGTAATGCGCGCAATCATCTCTGGCAACGCTTTCAAGCTGCTCACCTGCCTCGCCGTCGGTGTGGCGCTGGTCAGCTGCTCTTCCAACCGCCCGGCCCCGAAAAGTAGTGGTAATGTCGTGCGTAGCCAGCCGGGCCTGGACATCAACCGGGCGCACAAGGACGGCGCACCGTGGTGGGACGTGGATGTGAACAAGATCCCCGATGCCACCCCGACCGTGCACACCGGTAACTACAAGGCCAACCCGTACACCGTGCTGGGCAAGACCTACTACCCGATGCAGGACTCGCGCAACTACCGCGCCGAGGGTACGGCATCGTGGTACGGCACCAAGTTCCACGGGCAGAACACTGCCAACGGCGAGCTGTACGACCTGTATGGCATGAGCGCAGCGCACAAGACCCTGCCGCTGCCAGCCTATGTGCGGGTGACCAACCTGGCGAACGGCCGCAGCGTGATCCTTCGGGTGAACGACCGTGGCCCGTTCTATTCCGACCGAATCATCGACTTGTCCTATGCTGCCGCGAAAAAGCTCGGCTATGCCGAGATCGGCACCGCGCATGTGCGCGTCGAGGGTATCGACCCGCAGCAGTGGTGGGCTCAGCGCGGCCAAACACCGCCGATGGTGCTGAAGGAGCCGCAAGTGGCGCAGACCCAGGCAATACCGGCCAGTACCGGGCGGGTCGAGCAGTGGACCCCGCCGCCACAGCAGCACGCAGCGCCCGTGGTACCCGTGCAGGTGGGTGGCAACAACGTGCCCGGCGGTAGCGGTGGCAGTTTCTTGCAGGTAGGCGCGTTCGCCAACCCGGACGCTGCCGAGTTGCTGCGCGCCAAGCTCAGCACCATGGTCAATGCACCCGTGTTCATCAGCTCGATCGTGCGTAACCAGCAGACCCTGCACCGCGTGCGCCTGGGGCCGATCGGCAGCCAGGGCGAGATCCAGCAAGCACAAGACAGCATTCGCCTGGCGAACTTGGGGCAGGCAAAGCTGGTCACAGCAGACTGACTGTGGGAGCGGGCGCGCCTGCGAAGACGGCAACACCAAACTATCGGTTTTGTCATGAATTGCCGGTCGCGGCCATGTACAATGACCGCTTTTGCCCGCAGCGACATAAAGCCGCACGTTCGCGGGCCAGGCCATAGGCCATAAAACTAGACTGACTGGCGCTGGGCACATGATCTTGCCCAGGGAACATCTCAGACCATTAGCGATTTTCGAGAGACGGATGAACATCACCAACCTTGCCAAACGACTTTGCCTGCCTGTACTGCTGCTGATCACGCCTGCCGCCTTCGCGGCGGAGCAGATGACGCCGGCGCCACCGCAACTGGCAGCCAAGTCCTACGTACTCATGGACGCGTCCAGCGGCAACGTGCTGGTCGAGAACAACGGTGACGAGCGCCTGCCGCCAGCCAGCCTGACCAAGCTGATGACCGCCTATATCGCCACCCTGGACATCCGTCGCGGCCAGATCGGTGAAAGCGACCCGGTTACCGTCAGTGAAAACGCCTGGCGTACCGGCGGTTCGCGCATGTTCATCAAGGTTGGCAGCCAGGTAACGGTCAGCGACCTGCTGCACGGCATCATCATCCAGTCCGGTAACGACGCCTCGGTCGCCCTGGCCGAGCACATCGCCGGCAGCGAAGACGCCTTTGCCGACATGATGAACAAGACGGCTGCCGACCTGGGCATGACCAACAGCCACTTCATGAACCCGACCGGTCTGCCGCACCCCGAGCATTACTCGTCGGCGCACGACATGGCGACCCTGGCTCGCGCGATCATCAACGTCGACCCGGCCCACTACGCCATCTACTCGCAGAAAGAGTTCTTCTGGAACAACATCAAGCAGCCTAACCGCAACCTGCTGCTGTGGCGTGACAAGACCGTCGATGGCCTGAAAACCGGTCACACCGACGAAGCCGGCTACTGCATGGTGGCTTCGGCCGTTCGTGACGGGCAGCGCCTGATCGCCGTGGTGTTCGGTACCAACAGCGAGCAATCGCGTGCTGCCGAAACCCAGAAGCTGCTGACCTACGGTTTCCGCTTCTTCGAAACCCAGACCTTCTACCAGAAAGGCACCGAGCTGACCCAGGCGCCGGTTTGGAAGGGCGCTACCAGCCAGGTCAAGGCTGGCCTGGCTGACGACCTGACCATGACTATGCCTAAAGGCCAATTGAAGCGCCTGCAGGCTTCGATGACCATGAACCCGCAGCTCACCGCACCGATCGCCAAAGGTGACGTGATCGGCAAAGTGGAAGTCAAACTGGACGAAAAAGTGATTCACAGTGCCGACCTGATCGCCCTTGATGGCGTCGAGGAAGGTGGTTTCTTCCGCCGTATGTGGGATAGCATCCGTCTATTCTTCTACGGGTTGTTCAACTGATACGTGACCTGCATGCCCCCGCGCCTACCGCGGGGGTGTTGTTGTTGCCACGGCTTACGAGGCCGTTTCCGCCATGAGCGAACCAGACGTCAAGTCGCACAAGATCGAATTCCCTTGCGACGATTACCCGATCAAGGTCATCGGTGACACCGTTGTCGGTTTCAAGGACATGGTCATCGAGATTCTCAGCAAGCACGCCAAAGTCGACCTTTCCACCCTGGCCGAACGCCAGAGCAAGGAAGGCAAGTACACCACCGTGCAATTGCACATCGTTGCCGAAAGCGAGAACCAGTTGCACGATATCAACAGCGCCCTGCGCGCTACCGGCATCGTGAAAATGGTGCTTTGATGTCCGCCTGCCTCGGTTTTCGCGAGCTTGGCCTGCAGCCCTATGAACCGGTGCTGGAGGCCATGCGTCGTTTTACCGAGCAGCGCAGCCCGGACAGCCAGGATGAAATCTGGCTGGTCGAGCACCCTGCGGTCTTCACCCAGGGGCAGGCCGGCAAGGCCGAGCACCTGCTGGTGCCGGGCGACATCCCGGTGGTGCAGACCGACCGCGGCGGCCAGGTCACCTACCATGGCCCCGGGCAGCTGGTGGCCTACCTGCTGCTGGATGTGCGCCGGCTGGGCTTTGGCGTGCGTGAGCTGGTCAGCCGTATCGAGCTGGCCCTCATCGACCTGCTCGCCAGCTATGCTGTTCAGGCGTCTGCCAAGCCCGATGCCCCGGGTGTCTATGTCGACGGAGCGAAAATCGCCTCCCTCGGCCTGCGAATTCGCAACGGCCGTTCGTTTCACGGCCTTGCCCTGAACGTGGACATGGACCTTGCGCCATTCCGCCGAATCAACCCCTGCGGCTATGCGGGGCTGGCGATGACCCAGCTGCGCGACCTGGCAGGTCCGATCGAACTCGACGAGGTCAGGACAAGGCTGCGCGGACAGCTGGTCAAGCACCTCGACTACGCTGAGCAGACGACCCTCACGGGCGGAATCGACTGAATATGACAACTGTGCAAGAAGCCGTGCCGAACCTGATACCTACCCAGGATGCCACCCCGCGCCCAGCGCCGAAGAAGGTGGAAGCTGGGGTCAAGCTGCGTGGTGCCGACAAAGTCGCGCGCATCCCGGTGAAGATCATCCCTACCGATGAGCTACCCAAGAAGCCCGACTGGATTCGCGTGCGTATCCCGGTGTCGCCCGAGGTAGACCGCATCAAACAACTGCTGCGCAAGCACAAACTGCACAGCGTGTGCGAAGAGGCCTCCTGCCCGAACCTGGGCGAGTGCTTCTCGGGTGGTACCGCCACCTTCATGATCATGGGTGACATCTGCACCCGTCGTTGCCCGTTCTGCGACGTTGGTCACGGCCGACCGAAGCCGCTGGATCTGGACGAGCCGAAAAACCTGGCTGTTGCCATTGCCGACCTGCGCCTGAAGTATGTGGTGATCACCTCGGTGGACCGCGACGACCTGCGTGACGGTGGTGCCCAGCACTTTGCTGACTGCATCCGGGAAATCCGCGCGCTGTCGCCGGGCGTGCAGTTGGAGACCTTGGTGCCTGACTACCGTGGCCGTATGGACGTTGCCCTGGAAATCACCGCGCAAGAGCCGCCGGATGTGTTCAACCACAACCTCGAGACCGTACCGCGCCTGTACAAGGCCGCGCGCCCGGGTTCGGACTATGACTGGTCGCTGGACTTGCTGCAGAAGTTCAAGCAGTTGGTGCCGCACGTACCGACCAAGTCGGGCCTGATGCTCGGCCTGGGCGAAACCGACGAGGAAGTGATCGAAGTGATGCACCGCATGCGCGAGCATGACATCGACATGCTCACCCTTGGCCAGTACCTGCAGCCGTCGCGCAGCCACTTGCCGGTGCAGCGTTTCGTTCACCCGGACACCTTTGCCTGGTTCGCCGAGGAAGGTTACAAGATGGGCTTCAAGAACGTTGCTTCTGGCCCGCTGGTGCGTTCTTCGTACCACGCTGACCAGCAGGCCCACGAAGCCAAGATCAAGCTCTGAGCTATGCTCTAGCCTAGAGCGGAGCCACAGATGCCGATGCGCGCCCAAGGGCGGCATCGGCATTTTTGTTTGTGTCCCATGCGCTGCAAGGAGCCGCGATGTACTGCGCCAAAACCTTCCAACCCACCCTGCCAGCCGCGCTGCCGGCCAACGCATGTTTTGCCATTGTCGCCCCGGCGGGCGCGGCGCGGCTTGATGCGCACAAGGTTAGCCAGTGGTTCGTTGACCGCGGCTACCGTTGCCATATCTACCCGGGTGCCCTGCAGGCGCAGGGCTACCTGGCGGGGCCGGACCAGCAGCGCCTGCAGGACTTGCATGCAGCGTTTGCCGATCCGGCCATGGACGCCATCCTGTGCATGCGTGGGGGCTACGGCAGCATGCGCCTGCTTGACCAGCTCGACTTTGAACTGATCCGGCGCAACCCCAAGCCGCTGATCGGCTACAGCGACATCACCGCGCTGCATACGGCGATCTACCGGCATGCCGGGCTGGTGACCTTCCATGGGGGGATGCTCAATGCCGACCTGTTGGGGGCCAAGTTGCCACCGACCGAGTCGTCGTTGCTGGCGCAACTGGGTGGGCATGTGAGGGCAGGCGAGCAGGTCGCGCACCCGGCGGGCTTCGCATTGGACTGCGTGCTGCCGGGGGTGGCCAGCGGACCGTTGCTGGGGGGCAACCTGTCGATGCTGGGGGCGACCATGGGGACCCTTGCCGAGCTGGATACCCAGGGCTGCATCCTGTTCATCGAGGACGTCAACGAGCCGTTGTACAGGGTGGATCGGCTGCTGACCCAGTTACGCCTGGCAGGCAAGCTGGAGGGGGTCAAGGGCGTGCTGGTGGGCGACTTTGCCGGGATTACCACCGCAGCGCTGAAGCCATTGCTGGAGGATACGTTTGCACCGCTGGGTGTGCCGGTGCTGGCGGGCTGGCGCAGCGGGCATTGTGACCCGAATGTATGCTTGCCCCTGGGGGCTCGGGTGAGGCTGGACAGTGTTCAGCAAACACTGGTGCTGGAGCAGGACCTGTTCAGGGCGTGAAACTACCGGGGCCGCGCAGCGGCCCCGAAATTCCTACTGCTGCCGCAGGCTCTCAAGCAGCTTATGGGTCGGGTAGCCATCCGCCGGCCAGCCCAGCCCTTGCTGGGCATTGCGGATCGCCTTGCGGGTATTGGCCCCGATAATGCCATCTGCATTACCCGCATCATGCCCGCGGCTGTTCAGCAAGTTCTGCAACTCCATGCGCTCGGTGCGGCTGAGCGGCAGATCCTCTTTCGGCCAGCTGCCGGCAATGAAGCCCCAGCCGCTGAAGCGATCCCCGAGCAGGCTCACCGCCAAGGCATAGGACGACGAGTTGTTGTACTTGAGGATGGCGCGGAAGTTGTCCAGCACCAGGAACGCCGGGCCGCGTGCACCGGCCGGCAGCAGCAGGGCGGCAGACAGCTGGTTGCTACCTGCCGGCAGCTGGGTGCCCGCTGGCAGTTTCACGCCCATCGCGAGCCATTCACTCACTGGTTTGCGCAGTGCGCCATCGGCCTGCCAGAAGTCGAAACCAGCCGGCACCTGTACCTCGAAGCCCCACGGTTGGCCGCGTTTCCAGCCCGAACTCTGCAGGTAGTGCGCTGTTGAGGCCAAGGCATCTGGTGTGCTGTTCCAGATGTCGCGGCGGCCATCGCCGTCGAAGTCCACGGCATGGGTGTTGTAGGTGGTCGGGATGAACTGGGTCTGGCCCATGGCGCCGGCCCACGAGCCACGCATGGCTTCAGGCTGGATGTCACCATGCTGGATGATCTGCAGCGCGGCAATCAGCTGATCCTGGGCGAACTGTGGGCGGCGGCCCTCATAGGCCAAAGTGGCCAGCGAGCGGATCACCGACTTGCTGCCTTGGAACTGGCCGAAGTTGCTTTCCATGCCCCACACCGCGACCAGCACCTGGCGGTCCACGCCATAGCGTTGCTCAAGGCGAGTCAGCAGCTCGGCGTTCTGCTCCAGCAGCTTCTTGCCGTTGCGCACACGCAGGGGCGACAGGGCGCCTTCGAGGTATTCCCACACCGGGCGGGTGAACTCCGGCTGGCTGCGGTCTGCCTTGATCACGTCCAGGTCGGGGGTGACACCGAGGAAGGCGCGGTCGAAGGTGCTCGGCGAAATGCCGGCTTGCAGGGCCTGCTCGCGGAAGCCTGCTTGCCATTGGGCGAAGGTTTGCAGGGGCTGGATGTCAGTGCTGACGTCGGGCGTTGCGCCGGGCACGGTCACCACGGGATTGGGTTGGGCAGGGGCCAGCGGCAGCGCGTCGGCGGCGGTGGGCTTTTCCGCACAGGCCACGAGCAGGATGAAGCTGGAGGCCGCGATCAGCTGGCGGGTTTCCCAGCGGGGGATAAGACGGAAGAGCATGCACAGATCCAGAGTTGCAGGTCAGGTGACGACCATACCATGCCTGCGCTTGCGATGCTTTCATGCAGCCAAAAAGTAGGAAGCCTCCCAATCTCTCGATTGGAAGGCTTCGCGGCGGTAGCTGCCTTTGCCCTTGTTCGGTTGTTCCTGGCGGCAGCGGAACAGTGGCTGGGCAACGATGGACTTGGCCTTGTTGGGGCCGTGCTTTTTCGGCTTTTTGCTCATGGCGGGCTTCCCGGGTTGGGTGGGTTTCGCGGCGCACTGTAGGCCCCCCGAGGGGTGGGGGCCAATTGATTGTGTATATGGTCGAGGCTCTGGTGCCTTGTGTAGGAGCGGGTTCACCCGCGAATACGGTGGCGGCAGCAACGGTGAACGGCGGGTGGAAATTGGCCAGCAGGGCCGGCCCTTTCGCGGGTAAACCCGCTCCTACACGACGGCCTGTGCCAAACCCCGATGTGTGTCCACCACCAATCTGCGTAGGAGCGGGTTTACCCGCGAATACGGTGGCGGCGGCAACGGTGAACGGCGCGTGGAGATTGGCCAGCAGGGCCGGCCTCTTCGCGGGTAAACCCGCTCCTACCAGTGGCCGCAGTTACTCGGGAGGCAGGGCCAGGCGTTGGCCAGCCATCAACAGCGACAGCCGCGCCAGGCCAATCCAGGGCGAACCTTCAGCCTGCCCTTTGATCTGCGCATCGATTCGCTGGGCATCCTGCAGCAATTGCGCCCAGCGTTGCGCCGAGAGGCGCTGCAGGGCTTTGCTGACCAGCGGGCGGCGTTTGTCCCAGATGGGCGGGCGGGCCTGGCTGAACGCTTTGTCCAATGGCACGCCTTGGCTGAACTGCTGGGCTAGCCCCGCCAGTTGGCGCAGCTCACGGGCCAAGGCCCAGAGGATGACTGGCGGCTCCACACCTTCACCGCGCAAGCCTTCAAGCATGCGCAGGGCATGCGCAGCCTCGCCGTTGAGAATGGCATCGACCAGGCCGAAGACATCGAAGCGGGCACTGTCGGCGACGGCAGCCTGCACGGTTTCCACGGTGATCTGGCTGCCTTCGGCCAGCAGCTTGAGTTTTTCGATTTCCTGCGCGGCTGCCAGCAGGTTGCCTTCCACGCGCGCGGCAATCAGGTCGACGGCATCACGCTGGGCTGACAGGCCGGCCTGTTGAAGGCGCTGGTTGATCCACTGCGGGAGCTGGTGCACATCCACCGGCCAGATCTGGATGAACTGGCAATGAGCGCCTTCGATCAATGCCTTGCCCCACTTGGTCTTCTGCGCACTGCTGTCGAGCTTGGGCAGGCTGATCAGCAGCAGCGTGTCTTCGGCGGGGTTGGCGCAGTATTCCATCAGCGCAGCGGCACCCTTGTCACCGGGCTTGCCCGAGGGCAGGCGCAGTTCCAGCAGGCGGCGCTGGGCGAACAGCGACAGGCTTGCACCGGCCTGGAGCAGGGTGCCCCAGTCGAAGTTGGCGTCGGCACTGAATACCTGGCGTTCATCGAAACCTTGCTGACGCGCGGCATTGCGGATGGCGTCGGCAGCTTCCTGGCACAGCAGCGGGTCGTCGCCACTGACCACGTAGACCGGTGCCAGGGCGCCTTGCAGGTGCTTGTTGAGTTGGGCGGGGGCGAGTTTCATGGGGAACAGACGGGGCGCCCGAGGGCGCCCCTCGCGGGCTTAGTTGCCCGGTACTTCCAGTGGCGATTGCTGAGGCGTCTCGGCTTGCTGGCGGCGGGCAGCCTCCAGCGCGGCAGCTTCGGCCTGGGCGCGTTCGTCGGCTTTACGCTGCAGCTCATCCAGTTGGGACGGGGACAGCATCTGCAAACGTACGACCATGGCGTTGACCAGGTCGCGGCGCATTTCTTCGCGGGCGCGTTTGGCTTCCTGCTCGGAGCCGGTGATGTTCGAGCCGTCACGCACGTAGACCTTGCGCACCTCCAGCTTGTCGCTCATCAGCTCCAGGTTGTTCAGGCCCAGGATGCTGTAGTCCAGCTTGGTGGTCAGCTCGTACTCGGCGGTACGGTTGCCGCTGTTGTAGGTCGCCGAGCGCTCGCGCTCCTGTTCGTTGGTCAGCACCAGGCGATACGGTGCGCCGGCGTGCACGTTGACGCCGCTACGTTCCAGCACTTCACGCAGCTGGAGCACGGTCGGGCCATAGGCATTGCGCGCGCTGACGTCCATTTCCTTCACGCTCAGCTCGGTGGCGCCGGTACCGCGCAGCTGGAAACCGCAGGCGCTGAGCATGACCGCCAGGCCGATTACCAGCAAATTGCGTTTGATCATGTTGTTGCTCCCTTTTGGGCCTGTTCCGCCCACCCGCAATCGATGCGGGTGGGCGTTTTCATCAGTTGGCGACGATGTTGACCAGCTTGCCCGGTACCACGATGACCTTGCGGATGGTCAGGCCATCGATGAAGCGCAGGACATTCTCGTTGCTGCGGGCAGCGGCTTCGACTTCTTCGCGGCTGGCAGCGGCAGGCATCTCGACCTGGCCGCGCAGTTTACCGTTGACCTGAACCACCAAGGTAATGGAGTCCTGCACCAGCGCCTGTTCGTCGACGCTTGGCCAGGCGGCATCGATCACCGAGCCTGCGTGGCCCAGGTGCTGCCACAGCGCGTGAGAGATGTGCGGAGTGATCGGCGCCAGCAGCAGGGTGACGGCTTCCAGGCCTTCCTGCAGCAGGGCGCGGTCCTGTTCGGTGGCTTGCGGGGCCTTTTCCAGCACGTTCATCACGGTCATCACCTGGGCGATGGCGGTATTGAACTTGTGGAACTGGCCCACGTCGGTGCTGGCCTGCTTGATGGCAGCGTGAATGGCGCGGCGGATGACCTTTTGCGCGTCGTCCAAGGCGGCAACATCCAGCTTGCCTGGCAGGCCCTGGCTGACGTGAGCCTGAGCCAGACGCCAGACACGGCGCAGGAAGCGGCTGGCACCTTCGACGCCGGAGTCGGACCATTCCAGGCTCATGTCGGGCGGCGAGGCGAACATCATGAACAGGCGGCAGGTGTCGGCGCCGTAGGCTTCGATCATGGACTGCGGGTCGACGCCGTTGTTTTTCGACTTCGACATTTTCTCGGTGCCACCGATTTCCACCGGCAAGCCGTCGGTCTTCAGGCGGGCGCCAATGATCTTGGCTTTGGCATCACGCTCGATTTCGACATCGGCCGGGTTGAACCAGTCCTTGCCGCCGTTGCTGGCAACGCGGTAGTAGGTCTCGGCGACCACCATGCCCTGGGTCAGCAGGTTCTTGAATGGCTCGTTCGAGGTGACCAGGCCTTCGTCACGCATCAGCTTGTGGAAGAAGCGCGCGTACAGCAGGTGCAGGATCGCGTGTTCGATACCGCCGATGTACTGATCTACCGGCAGCCAGTGGTTGGCGGCTTTGGGGTCGACCAGGCCTTTGTCGTAGTTTGGCGAGGCGTAGCGGGCGAAGTACCAGGACGACTCGACGAAGGTGTCCATGGTGTCGGTTTCGCGCTTGGCCGGAGTACCGCATTTCGGGCAGCTGCATTCGTAGAATTCAGGCATGCGCGCCAGCGGCGAACCGGCGCCGTCCGGCACCACGTTCTCCGGCAGGGTGACCGGCAGCTGGTCTTCCGGCACCGGGACGTCGCCGCAGGACGGGCAGTGGATGATCGGGATCGGGCAGCCCCAGTAGCGCTGGCGGCTGATACCCCAGTCGCGCAGGCGGAACTGGGTACGCGATTTGCCCAGTTCCTTGCGGATCAGGGCCGCTTCGATGGCGTCGAAGGCGCCAGCAAAGTCCAGGCCGTCGAACTCTGCGGAGTTGATCAGCTGGCCGTGCTCGCCATAGGCGGCCTGCCACTCGCTGCCGACTTCATCGCCAGCGCTGGTGCGCACCACGGCCTTGACCGGCAGGTTGTACTTGTGGGCGAACTCGAAGTCGCGCTCGTCGTGGGCCGGCACGGCCATTACCGCGCCATCACCGTAGTGCATCAGCACGTAGTTGGCGACCCATACTGGCAGCTTCTCGCCAGTGAGCGGGTGCTCGACCAGCAGGGAAGTGGCCATGCCTTTCTTCTCCTGAGTGGCCATGTCGGCTTCGGCAACGCTGCCGCTCTTGCACTCATCGATGAACGCCTGCAGCGCCGGGTTGCCCTGCGCAGCCTGGGTGGCCAGCGGGTGCTCGGCGGCGACGGCGACATAGGTGGCGCCCATCAGCGTGTCCGGACGGGTGGTGAAGACCTTGAGGGTGCCTTCGTGGCCGATGCTGGCCTGGTCGTACGGGAACTGGACTTCCATGCCGCGCGATTTGCCGATCCAGTTGCGCTGCATGGTCTTGACCTGCTCAGGCCAGCCCGGCAGCTCGTCGAGGCTCTCCAGCAGCTCGTCGGCGTAATCGGTGATGCGGAAGTAGTACATCGGGATTTCGCGCTTCTCGATCAGCGCGCCCGAACGCCAGCCACGGCCGTCGATGACTTGTTCGTTGGCCAGTACGGTCTGGTCCGCCGGGTCCCAGTTCACGGTACCGTTCTTGCGGTAGATGATGCCTTTTTCGAACAGGCGGGTGAACAGCCACTGCTCCCAACGGTAGTAGTCGGGTTTGCAGGTGGTGACTTCACGTGCCCAGTCGATGGCCAGGCCCAGGCTCTTGAGCTGGGTCTTCATGTAGTCGATGTTTTCGTACGTCCACTTGGCCGGGGCGACGTTGTTTTTCATCGCCGCGTTTTCCGCGGGCATGCCGAAAGCGTCCCAGCCCATCGGCTGCAGGACGTTCTTGCCCAGCATGCGCTGGTAGCGGGCAATCACGTCACCGATGGTGTAGTTGCGCACGTGGCCCATGTGTAGCTTGCCGCTCGGGTACGGGAACATCGATAGGCAATAGTAGGTGTCTTTGCCTGGCTGTTCGGTAACAGCGAACGATTGTTGCTCGTCCCAGAACTTCTGGGCGGCGGCTTCGATATCACGGGGCGTGTATTGTTCGTGCATGGCTACTTTTGGCTGAGAGAGAAGAGACCTTGTTCCAGGCAGCGGAACCTCGCTGCGTCCGGCACTCCGGTGTCGTTTAGAGTGAACGCCGTAGCATACAGCAGCGCCGCGCATCGTGGGAAACCTTCGTTGCGAATGCCCGCTGGTCGCGGCGCACGGCTGCTTTTTGCAACGACGCTAAGCTCAGGTGTGGGGGGAGATATTCTTACCTTCAATGAGGTGAACGGATGGGAGAGACGCAGCTACCCGCAATCAGACCGGAGCTTTACGAGCGCCTGATCGACCGGCTTGGCCTGGCACTGGAAACGGCCAGGACCTCGGTGCGATTGCGCGACGAGATGCCAGCTGAGCTTGAGTTGCGTGGCCTGAGCCACGCAGAGTTCGAAGTGATCAAGGCCTACCTGGAATCCCTTCCGGAGCGCCACAATGCCCCTGTCGGCAGTTACCCACAAGCGGAGCCGACATCGGCCAAGATCATCTGGCTCAAGGACAAGAAACGCCCCGCCAGTACGGCGAGATCCAGGACGCTGCCACATCGCTAGCCGTTCAGGACGCCAGGCGCAGGCTATCGCGCGCCGGTTCTTCACTATCACACAACTCAAGATCGACGCCGGTAAGCACTTGTTGACCGGCGTCGATCCTTCTAGGCTGCACGCCTGCCAAGGAGGTGTGGCCGATGCCGATCCGATTCTTCATCAAACAATGGCTGATGCCGCCGGGCGTGCTGTTCTTGCTGCTGCTTGCGGCATGGTGGCTGCGTACGCGGCGGCCCCGGTTGGCGGCGCTTTGCTTTACCGTAGGGCTGGGTGGCCTGTGGTTGATGAGCCTGCCGCTGGTGGTGCAGGAAACCGCCCGTGTGCTGGAAAGTGAGCCGCCGCTGGCCGTGAGCGACTGGGCCGGCCTGGCGAGCCGGGCGGATGCCATTGTGGTGCTGGGCGCCGGGCGCGAGCGCGGGGACCCGGCCTGGGGTGGCGGTGACCAGCCCACGGCCACGGCACTGGAACGTATGCGCTTTGCCGCGCGACTGGCCAAAGCCTCGGGCCTGCCAGTGTTGACCAGTGGTGGGTTGCATTACGGCACGCCGCCCAGCGAGGCGAGGCTGATGGCGGAGCGCCTGCATGAAGATTTCGCTGTCGAGGTGAAATGGCGCGAAGAGGCCAGCCGCACGACCTGGGAAAATGCTCAGCTGACGGCCAAGGTGCTGCAGCCTTTGGGGTTTCGCCGGGTGGTGCTGGTGACCCAGGCCTGGCACATGCAGCGCTCACGCTGGAGTTTTGAACAGGCGGGGTTCGAGGTGGTGCCGGCGCCGGTGGGGTTCCTTGGGCGCGATCATGCGCGGCCGTTTGGCGGGCTGCTGCCAGAGAGCCGGGCGATGTGGCAGAGCGGGCAGTTGTTCAATGAAGTGGTGGGGTTGGTGGGGTATCGGGTGTTCTACTGATTCACCGGCTTACATAATCCCCTGTAGGACCGGGCTTGCCCGCGAAAGGGCCTGCCCTGCTGGCCAATCTCCATCCGCTGTTCACCGTTGCCGCGACTACCGTATTCGCGGGTAAACCCGCTCCTACAGTGGCCGCGTATCGCCAGTCAGACGGTTTTTGCAATACGCCCTGCCAGCAACGCCCAGCCCAGCAGCAATGCACAGACAATTGCCAGCGGCCATGAGCGCCATTGCAGGTAAGGCGTCAGCTGCTGCATCGGCACCACCTCGCCATACAGCACGGCCTGCTGGAACTGCGGAATCTGCGTGGTAATGCGGCCAAACGGGTCGATCAGCGCGGTCACGCCGTTGTTGGTGGCGCGGATCATCCAGCGGCCGGCTTCCAGCGCGCGCATCTGCGCCATCTGCAGGTGCTGCAAGGGGCCGATCGATTTGCCGAACCAGGTGTCGTTGCTGATGGTCAGCAGCAGGTCGCTACGCGCAGCCAGGCCGGCGGCGAACTCGGGGTAGACCACCTCGTAGCAGATGTAAGGCGCAATCTGGTAGCCCTTGGCCTGCAGCAGCGGCTGGTCTTCCGGACCGCGGGCGAAGTCGGACATGGGCAGGTTGAAGAACTCGATGGCCCCACGCAGCACGTCTTGCAGCGGCACATACTCGCCAAATGGCACCAGCTTCTGCTTGAGGTAGGTGCCATCGCCTTCGCCAGTGACGGTGATGCCGTTGTAGTAGCGGCGCTGGTGGTGCACTTCTTCACGCACCGGCACGCCCGTGATCAGCGCCGAGTGGCGCTCGGCGGCGAAGCGGCCCATCACGTCGATGTAGCCCTGGGCCTGGTCCTTGAGCACCGGAACGGCGGTTTCCGGCCACACCAGCAGGTCCACCGGCCTGGAGCTGAAGCTCAGGTCGCGGTATAGCGCCAGTTGCGCGTCGATGTGCGCAGGGTCCCATTTCAGGTCCTGCTCGACGTTGCCCTGGATCGCCGCCACTTTCAGCGGATCGCCTGCCGGAATGGTCCAGGCATGGCCCTTGAGCGCCAGGCCCAGCACCCAGGGGGCCAGCAACAGCACGCTGGCCACGGTCAGGAACGAGGGGCGGGTGCGCAGGCGGTGCAGGTTGCACAGCAGGGCGGCGGTGAGGGCGAGGCTGAAGGAAATCAGCCATACCCCGCCCAGCGGCGCAAGGCCGGCCAACGGGCCGTCCAGCTGGCTATAGCCGGCGTAGAGCCAGGGGAAACCGGTCAGGAACCAGCCGCGGAAGGCCTCTTGCAGTAGCCAGAGGGCGGCGAAGCACAGGGCGTCGGCCAGTGGTGCTTCGTTGCGCCGTAGCCAGCGCGCCCACAGCCAGGTGGGCAGGGCGAAGAACCAGGCCAGTGCGGCGAAGAACGCCAGCAACAACACGATTGCCAGCAGCGGCGAGGCGCCGCCGTAGGTGTTCATGCTGACGTAGATCCACCAGGTGCCGGCGCCATACAGGCCAAACCCAAACCACCAGCCACGCCACATGGCCTGGCGCGGGCTGAGCTCGCGCAGGCCAAGGTAGAGCACCGCGATGGACAGCACCGCCAACGGCCAGATGTCGAACGGCGCCAGGGCCAGGAGGGTGGAAGCACCGGCCGCCAGGGCCAGCAGGTTACCGGGCCAGCCGGGGCGGGTGATCCAACGCATGTTTGTCCTTAACGGGTGATCGGGGTCAGGCGCAGCAAGTGTATCCGCCGGCTGTCGGCGTTGAGAATACGGAACTTGTAAGACCCGATCTCAGTGGTTTCGTTGCGCTTGGGCAGGTGGCCAAAGGCGCTCATCACCAGGCCGCCGACCGTGTCGAACTCGTCATCGGAGAACTCGCTGTCGAAGAACTCGTTGAAGTTCTCGATCGGGGTAAGCGCTTTGACCAAAAAATCACCGCTGGGCAGTGGTTTGATGTAGCTGTCTTCCTCGACGTCGTGCTCGTCTTCGATATCGCCGACGATCTGCTCCAGCACGTCCTCGATGGTGACCAGGCCCGCCACGCCGCCATATTCGTCGATGACGATGGCCATGTGGTTGTGGTTGGCGCGGAATTCACGCAGCAGCACGTTCAGGCGCTTGGACTCGGGCACGAAGGTGGCCGGGCGCAGCAGGTCCTTGATGTTGAAGCTGTCGCCGTTCTCCTTGAGGATCAACGGCAGCAAGTCTTTGGCGAGCAGGATCCCGAGCACATCGTCATGGCTTTCGCCGATTACCGGGTAGCGCGAGTGCGCGGCGTCGATCACCGCCGGCAGGAACTCGCGAGGCGACTGGCCGGCCTTGATGCTGTTCATCTGCGAGCGCGGCACCATGATGTCGCGAACCTGCAGGTCGGCTACCTGAATGGCGCCTTCGACGATGGTCAGCGCTTCGCTGTCCAGCAATTTGTTCTGATGGGCTTCGCGCAGCAGCTCAAGCAGCTCCTGGCGGTTTTTCGGCTCATGGGCAAAAGCCTGGGTCAGTTTACCCAGCCAGGACTTCTGCCCGTTGCTCGATCGATCTTCGCTCATGGCGGTTCTCGTGATCCTTCGTGTATCAGTGTGTGATTGTGTCGGTTTCATCATCGGCATACGGGTCGGGGTGACCCAGTTCTGCCAGCAATTCCCGTTCCAGGCTTTCCATTTCCTCGGCTTCCTCATCCTCGATGTGGTCATAGCCGAGCAAGTGCAGGCAACCGTGGATGACCAGGTGCGCCCAGTGCGCTTCCAGCGATTTGCCTTGTTCGGCCGCTTCGCGCTCGACCACCGCTACACAGATGACCAGGTCGCCCAGCAGCGGGATATCGAGCAGGTCATCGGGCACATCGGCCGGGAACGACAACACATTGGTCGCGTAGTCCTTGTGCCGGTAGGTGTGGTTCAGCTCGCGGCCTTCGGCTTCGTCGACCAGGCGAATGGTCATTTCCGAGTCGGCGCTGCGCTGGCGCAACGCCAATTCGCACCAGCGGCGCAAGGCGGCGTCTTCTGGAGTGGCAGCATCCGTGGCCCGTTGGATATCAAGTTCAAGCATCTTTGCCGGGCGCCTCGGGCTTGGGCTGGCGGGCTTCGAAGCGGTCGTAGGCTTCGACGATACGCTGAACCAGTGGGTGACGAACCACATCCTTGGGTTGGAAATGGGTAAAGCTGATCCCCGGAACGTCCTTCAGCACCTCGATGACGTGCGCCAGGCCCGACTTGGTGCCACGGGGCAGGTCGACCTGGGTTATGTCACCGGTGATCACCGCAGTAGAGCCGAAACCGATGCGGGTCAGGAACATCTTCATCTGCTCGAGCGTGGTGTTCTGGCTTTCGTCGAGGATGATGAAGCTGTTGTTCAGGGTGCGGCCACGCATGTAGGCCAGAGGGGCGATTTCGATCACCTGGCGTTCGATCAGCTTGGCCACGTGTTCGAAGCCGAGCATTTCGTACAGGGCGTCGTACAGCGGGCGCAGGTACGGGTCGATCTTCTGTGCCAGGTCGCCGGGCAGGAAACCGAGCTTCTCACCCGCCTCGACCGCCGGGCGCACCAGCAGGATGCGGCGCACCTGTTCGCGTTCCAGCGCGTCCACGGCGCAGGCTACGGCCAGGTAGGTCTTGCCGGTACCGGCCGGGCCGATGCCGAAATTGATGTCGTTGGCCAGGATTTCCTTGACGTAGCGCTGCTGGTTGAGCCCGCGCGGGCGGATATTGCCCTTGCGCGTGCGCAGCGACACGCTGACCTCGTTGACGGCCGGGTTGTCGATGTTCTCGACAGCCGACTCCTGCAGGTACAGGTGCACGGTTTCCGGTGACAGGTCGGTGGCCTTGGTCTCGCGATAGAGACGGCGCAACAGCTGTTCGGCAGCGGAGGTGGTCCTGGGTTCGCCGATCAGTTCGAACTGATTGCCGCGGTTGCGGATCTCGATGGCCAGGCGCTGTTCGATCAGGCGCAGGTGCTCGTCGAACTGGCCGCACAAGTTGGCGAAACGGTGGGCCTCGAAAGGTTCGAGGATGAAACGATGGGGTTCTATGGGTGCGTTCAAGGTCGTTTTTAGCCGCTCGACGGCGATGGAGTTGAACTCAAGAATAACCCTTGAATGGCAGTGGCGAAAGCACTGAAACGATCAAGGGTTGGCTCAAGGTATATAGTGCCTGTTCTGGCCTCTTCGCGGGCATGCCCGCTCCCACAGGTACTGCACGGGTTTGAAGGTGGGTGCAATACCTGTGGGGCTTGCCCGCGAAGGGGGCGGTGCAGGTATGATCCCCGTCTTTTCTTACGCATGTGTTATCTGGCCAAACATGAGCAAACGCGAACCCGCCATCTATAAAGTGATCTTCCTGAACCAGGGTCAGGTCTTCGAGATGTACGCCAAGCAGATCTACCAGAGTGACCTGTGGGGCTTTCTGGAAATCGAGGAGTTCGTGTTCGGCGAGCGCTCGCAACTGGTCGTGGACCCGAGTGAGGAGAAGCTCAAGAGCCAGTTCGACGGAGTGGTCCGCAGCTTCGTGCCGATGCACTCGATTGTGCGCATCGATGAGGTGGAGCGCCTGGGCACGGCGAAGATCAGCGAGGCCAAGGGCGGCGGCAATGTGATGCCGTTCCCGATGCCAATGCCGGAAAAGTGACCTTCAGGGAAGCGGCGAGAACGGCGTGCGCCCTTCGGCGTTCTGCAGTTCGAGCAGGTACTTGCGGAAAATCTGGCCGAGCACCTGGGTGGCATGCTCCAGTTCGTCGCGGGGCATTTGCTCGGTCACTTCGTCGGCCATGTCCAGCGCATCTTCGGCGCCATTGACCGCAGCCATTTTCAGCAGGATGTAGGCCTGCACGTTGTTGGCCTTGACCCCTTCGCCATGGAAGAACATGGCGCCCAGACGGTATTGGGCGTCGGCTTGGCCCTGCAGCGATGCCTTCTGGAACCAGTCCAGGGCTTTGCCCAGGTTTTTTGGCGTTTGCGTGTAGTAATACTCGCCCAGTTCGAATTGCGCCTGGGCATCCCCCGCAGTCGCCGTCTGCTCGCAGGCCTTGAGGGCGTTTGCCAGGTCTTCAGGCTGAACGTTCAAGGTGCAGCGGCCCGTCGCCGGAATCAGCAACGAGTTACCGCCCTCCGCCAGGGCCAGCAGGGGCTGAAGAAGCAACAGGCAGCCCAGGGTCAGGGCGCGGCCGGTGCGGTTCATGGGGATCGACTTACCTCTGCAAAGCTGCGGCCAATGTCTCTGGTGGCACATTATGGGATAAGCAGCGCCAACCTTACAAAGTTTTACTCGAATTTCTGCTTGGTTGGGGAAGTCAGCTGATTGTGTGTGCGTAATTATTGCCTGGACCGGCCTCTTCGCGGGTGAACCCGCTCCTACAAAGGGGTGTCGTTTTCATGAGTGTAGGAGTGGGTTGGCTCACGAAGAGGCCGGTACAGGCTGGCCATCACTTCAGGGCAGCAAAGGCTTTCTCAGCCGCATCCAGGGTGATCTGCAACTCCTTGTCGCCATGGGCGATGGAGGTGAAGCCCGCTTCGAATGCGCTCGGTGCCAGGTACACGCCACCGTCGAGCATCAGGTGGAAGAAGCGCTTGAAGCGCTCGGCATCGCTGGCCATCACGTCTTCGAAGGTGACGATATCGTCGGCGCCGCTGAAGTACAGGCCGAACATGGCACCGGCCTGGGTGGTGACGAAAGGCACACCAGCGGCATCGGCGCGTTGCTGCAGGCCGTCAAGCATGCGGCTGGTGTAGTCGGTCAGCTCGGCGTGGAAGCCTGGGCGGCTGATCAGCTTGAGGGTGGTCAGGCCGGCGGCCATGGCCAGCGGGTTGCCCGACAGGGTGCCGGCCTGGTAGACCGGGCCGAGCGGGGCGATGCAGCCCATGATTTCACGCTTGCCGCCGAAACAGCCGACCGGCATGCCGCCACCGACGATCTTGCCGAAGGTCGACAGGTCCGGCTTGATGCCGTAATGGCCCTGGGCGCCGCCGAGCGAGACGCGGAAACCGGTCATCACTTCGTCGAAGATCAGCACCACGCCATGCTTGTCGCATTGCTCGCGCAGGC
The DNA here is from genome assembly GCF_029840855.1 of Pseudomonas sp. GD03862. NCBI lineage: Bacteria > Pseudomonadati > Pseudomonadota > Gammaproteobacteria > Pseudomonadales > Pseudomonadaceae > Pseudomonas > Pseudomonas sp. GD03862. Next base: position 23,059 of record NZ_JAOCDI010000022.1, on the reverse strand, counting down.
CTTCGAGGAAACCCGGTGCCGGTGGTACGCAGTTCATGTTGCCGGCCACTGGCTCCACGATGATGCAGGCCACGGTCTGGCCAACTTCGGCCAGGGTCTTCTCGACGGCGGCGATGTCGTTGAACGGCAGGGTCAGGGTGTGCTTGGCGAAGTCCGCTGGCACGCCTGCCGAGCTTGGCACGCCTTGGGTCAGCAAGCCCGAGCCGGCTTTTACCAGCAGGCTGTCGGAGTGGCCGTGGTAGCAGCCTTCGAACTTGATGATGGCGTCACGGCCAGTGTAGCCACGGGCCAGACGGATGGCACTCATGGTGGCTTCAGTGCCCGAGCTGACCATGCGCACCATTTCCATCGACGGTACGATCGAGCAGACCAGGTCGGCCATCTCGGTTTCCATGGCGGTCGGCGCGCCGTAGGACAGGCCGTGTTCCAGCTGCCTGCGTACCGAGTCCAGCACGTCCGGGTGGCCGTGGCCGAGGATCATCGGGCCCCAGGAGCCGACGTAGTCGACGTAGCGTTTGTCGTCCTCGTCAACGACATAGGCGCCTTCGGCATGCTTGAAGAACAGCGGCGTGCCGCCAACGCTCTTGAAAGCGCGGACTGGCGAGTTGACGCCGCCAGGGATGTGCTTCTGGGCTTGGGCGAACAGGGCTTCGGAACGGGACATGGAAGTATCTCTCGAATCAGGATGCGAACAAGGCGTTGAAGGCGCGGGCGCGGCGGGTGACTTCCTGCGCGCTGTCGGCACCGAACAAGCCGTGGATCACCGCCAGCAGGTCGGCGCCGTGGGCGACCAACGGGGCGGCGTTGTCGAGGGTGATGCCGCCGATCACGGCGATCGGCAGTTTCACCTGGGCGCGGGCCTGCTCGAGCAGGCCGACGTTGGCAGCGGGCGCGCCCGGCTTGGTGACAGAATTGAAGAAGCGGCCAAAGGCCACGTAGCTGGCGCCTTCGCTGGCAGCCTGGGCGGCCAGTTCGAGGCTGGCGTGGCAGGTGGAGCCGATGATTGCCTGACGCCCGAGCAGTGCGCGGGCCGGGGTCAGCGGGCCGTCGGTCTGGCCCAGGTGCACGCCGACACCCAGGCGGGCGGCCAGTTCGGCGTCGTCGTTGATCAGCAACTGGGTGCCGTAACGCTCGCAGAGCTTCATCAGCCCTTCGGCTTCACGCAGGCGGCGCGCAGCATCGTCGCTCTTGTCGCGGTACTGCAGCAGACGCACGCCGCCTTCCAGGGCCGCCTCGACATGGGACAGGAAACGGCCGGCGAGCAGCTGGCTGTCGGTGATGGCGTACAGACCGCGTAGCTTCATTGAAGGCCTCGTATCAGGAGCAGAAGTCCAGTGGCAGGCGGCGCGGCACGTATTGGCCCTTGCCCAGTTGCTCGGCGTCACGCAGGGTGCGCCAGGTGTAGTCCAGGGCGGTGCGCACGGCGCTTTCCAACTGCTCGCCGAGCGCCAGGCGGCCGGCCAGGGCGCTGGCCAGGGTGCAGCCCGAGCCATGGTAGCTGCCCGGCAGGCGCTGGCAAGTCCAGGTGAAGTGCTGGCCGTCCTGGGTATACAGGCGGTTGTGGATTTCGTCTTCGTCGCCGTGACCGCCGGTAATCAGCAGGTGTCTACAGAACGGCAACAGTTTCTCGGCACATTCGTCAGCGGTGCCCTCGGGCAGTTCGGCGAGGATGCGTGCTTCGGGCAGGTTCGGCGTGGCGATGGTCGCCAGCGGCAGCAACCGTTCACGCAGGGCGTAGCCCACTTCGTCCTTGCCCAGGCGGCCACCGCCACCGGCACGCAGCACCGGGTCGCAGACCAGTGGCAGGTGAGGGTGGACGGCCAGCAGTTCGGCGACGGTGTCGACCATCTCGATCGAGCCGAGCATGCCCAACTTGACGGCGGCCACCGTGGAGTCGGCCAGCACGGCATTGGCCTGGGCCAGCACCCACTCGCGGTCGAGCACGCGGAAGTCGGAAACGTTGACGGTATCCTGCACGGTCAGGGCGGTCACTGCAGGTGCAGCGTGGCAGCCTTGGGCGATCAGGGCTTCGATATCTGCCTGCAAGCCGGCGCCGCCACTGGGGTCGTGGCCGGAGAGACAGAGGACAACGGGGCGGGAGCTGTAGGTATTCATGGTCGGCGAGCTTACCACCAAACCTGTTTGGGCGGATCGTCCGACAAACGAGTTTTACTGATCGATCGGTCAGGTTGCTGATTGGTTTTCTATTGAAAGCATTGATTTAGAGCCTTTTCTTTGTGTTTTTATGTGGCCGATTGCCAGGTTGTGAGGCTATGCTAGAGTGCTCGGATAACTCGACAAACGGGTTCTGCAGGATCACGTCGTCTCAAACGGATGGGAGGCTACCGCGACGCGACCGGACAGGCCATGCTGGGGCTGTATGCGCTATTTGCTGATTGTGCTTCTGGGTTTGCTGCCCGTGCTGGCCGGAGCGGTCGATTTCGACGACGCTACCCGGCATCTTCCACTGGGCAAGGCCATGCAGGTTTATGAAGACCCCGATGGCAATGCCAGCATCGCTCAGGTCAGTGCCCCCGGTTTCGCCAAACACTTTCAGCCCCACCATGAGGATGTGCTGAACGCCGGTTACTCCACCTCGGTGTTCTGGCTCAAGGTCGAACTGCGCCCCACTGCCGCGCCCAACGCTGCCCCGCGGACATGGCTGCTGGAGTTGGCCTACCCGCCGCTGGATCACCTCGAACTGTATCTGCCTGACAGCAGCGGCTTGTACCGCCTGGCGCAGCGCACCGGCGATGCCTTGCCCTACGACAGCCGGCAGATCCGGCAGAACAACTACTTGTTCGAACTGCAACTGCCGCCAGGCAAGGTGACCACCGCGTACCTGCGGCTGCACAGCCAGGGTTCGGTGCAAGCGCCGCTGGCGTTATGGTCCCCTGAAGCCTACCTGGAAGAGCAGCCCACGCGCCTGTATGTGCTGGGGATGATCTACGGCGTTTTACTGGTGATGCTGGTGTACAACCTGTTCATCTACCTCAGCGTGCGTGACGTCAGCTACCTCTATTACATCCTTTACATCGCTTCGTTCGGCCTTTACCAGGTCTCGGTGAACGGCGCCGGTGTAGCCTATTTCTGGCCAGACAGCCCTTGGTGGGCGAATGCCTCCACGCCTTTGTTCATTGGTGCAGCCGGCCTGTTCGGTTGCCAGTTCGCCCGGCACTTCCTGCAATTGGGCAGCCTCAACCGTGGCTTCGATCGCCTGTTGCAACTGCTGATGCTGGGGGGGGCGCTGGTCATGGTACTGGCGGTGAGCATGCCTTACGGCATTGCGCTGCGCATGGCCACGCTGCTGGCGCTGCTGTTCACCATAAGCGTCTTCAGCGCCGGCCTGTATGCCTGGTGGCGCGGCTTGCGAGTGGCGCGCTGGTTCATCATCGCCTGGACGGCGTTCCTGCTTGGCGGACTGGTCAACACCTTGATGGTACTGGGCTACCTGCCGAACGTGTTCATCACCATGTATGCCAGCCAGCTGGGTTCGGCCTTGGAAGTGGCCTTGCTGTCGCTGGCGCTGGCCGACCGCATCAACAGCCTGCGCGAGCAGCAGGCACAGACCTTGCGCGACACTGGGCGTACGCTGGAGCAATTGAACCTGCAACTGGCCAGGAGCAATCGCCTGAAGGACGAGTTCCTGGCCAGCGTGACTCATGAACTGCGCACCCCGATGAATGGGGTGATTGGCTCGCTCGAGCTGATGCACACCTTGCCGATGGGGGCTGAAATGGCTCAGTACCATCACACGGCAGTGGGGTCTGCCCAAGGCATGATGGATATGGTCGATGCCATTCTTACCCTGTCCGAATTGCAGGCCGGCCGCCTGCGGGCGCAGCCGGCACCGTTCAGCCTACGCGCCCTGTTGCAGGGTTTGCGCGCCGGTTATGCCGGGCAGGCGCTGGGCAAAGGCCTGTACCTGAGCCTGGACATTCCGGCCGACCTGCCGGACGGGTTGCTCGGTGACGGGCAGAAGCTGGCGCACTGCCTGGGTTGCCTGGTGGACAACGGTTTGAAGTTCACCCATCAGGGCGGTGTGATGATCCAGGTGCGCGGCCGCCGGGTGGGGCCGGATGATCTGGCGTTGACCTTTACCGTCAGCGACAGCGGTATCGGTTTCGATGATCTGGAGCAGTCGACCCTGTACCAGCGGTTCTTCCAGGTCGATGGTTCGATGACCCGGCGGTATGGCGGTTTGGGGATTGGGTTGTCGATTTGCCGGCAGATGGGGGAGTTGCTGGGGGCCAGATTGGCGCATGAATCGACGCGCGGGCTGGGTAGCCGCTTCGAGTTGAGTTTGAACATGGCGATTTCGCAGGCGCAGATGAGCCCGCACATGCTGCAGGCGCGGCGCTCGCTGTAGGAGCGGGTTCACCCGCGAAAGGGCCGGGTCTGCTGGCCAATATACACCCACCGTTCACCGTTGCCGCCACCACCGTATTCGCGGGTAAACCCGCTCCTACACAGCACAGGTCGTTGTAGGAGCGGGTTCACCCGCGAAAGGGCCGGGTCTGCTGGCCGATATCCACCCGCCGTTCACCGTTGCCGCCACCTACGCGCGCGCACGCCAGCAACCACACGTTTAGTCATTAATACCCCTTTGACTACCCCGCAAGCAGTGCTTCACTGGGACTCTCAAGCCTACCCGGATCCAGGAGCCCCCCGATGAGCCTGCACCAGTACGCTGAAACCCACGAAGTCACCAACCAGCCGCCGCCGCTCGACGGTGCCAACCTGTACCGCCTCGACCTGCCCTTGCAAGAATGGTCAAGGCGTTTTGGCGCGGGCTGGGCCGAGTCGCGGATCGACGCCTATGGTGCCCTGGCCGGCGGCCCGCTGATGCAGGCAGGCTTCCTGGCCAACGCGCACAAACCCGAGTTCAGCAGCCACGACCGCTATGGCCATCGCATCGATCTGGTCGAGTTCCACCCGGCCTACCATGAGTTGATGCGTACCGCCGTCGAACATGGCCTGCCTTCTTTACCATGGGCCGAGCCCCGTGCTGGCGCCCATGTTGCACGGGCTTCGATGACCTACCTGCACAGCCAGGCCGAGGCCGGCACCGGCTGCCCGCTGACCATGACGTTTGCCGCCGTGCCGGCATTGCGCCTGCAGCCTGAGCTGGCTGAATACTGGCTGCCGAAAATCCTTGCCTGCGAATATGACCCGCGCAACGTTGGCGACCGGCACAAGGCCGGGGTCACCCTGGGCATGGCCATGACCGAAAAGCAGGGCGGCACCGATGTGCGCGCCAACACTACCCGGGCCTATCCGGTCGGTGCGCCGGGCCCGGGGCAGGCCTATGAGCTGGTTGGCCACAAGTGGTTCTGCTCGGCGCCGATGTGCGACGCTTTCCTGACCTTGGCGCAAACCGAAAAAGGCCTGAGCTGCTTCCTGCTGCCGCGCCACCGCCCCGATGGCAACCGCAACCAGTTCTATATCCAGCGCCTGAAGAACAAGCTGGGCAACAGCTCCAACGCCTCCAGCGAGGTGGAGTTCCGCGGTGCGCTTGCGTGGATGATTGGCGAAGAGGGACGCGGCGTGCCGACCATCATCGAGATGGTCGCCATGACCCGGTTCGACTGCATGGTCGGCTCCAGCGCACTGATGCGCCAGGCGTTGACGCAGGCGGCCCACCATTGCGCGCATCGCAAGGTCGGCGGGCGGGTGCTGAACGAGCAGCCATTGATGCAGAACGTGCTGGCCGACCTGGCCCTGGAAAGCGAGGCTGCGCTCGCCTTGAGCTTGCGCATGGGCCAGGCGCTGGAGCAACTGGACGACCCGCAACAGGCGCATTTTGCCCGGCTGGTCACGGCGGTGGGCAAGTACTGGATCTGCAAACGTGCGCCGGCCATGATCAACGAGGCCGCCGAATGCCTGGGTGGCGCGGGTTATGTGGAAGACAGCATTCTGCCACGGCTGTACCGCGAGGCACCGGTCAACTCGACCTGGGAGGGCTCGGGCAACGTGCAGTGCCTGGATGTGCTGCGGGCCTTGTCCAAGGAGCCGGGCGTACTCGATGCACTGTTTGTCGAGCTGGGTGACGGGCATGGCGACCCGCGCCTGGCGGCGCATATCGGCAACCTCAAGGGGGCGTTTGCCGACACCGGCGACATGCAGTACCGCGCGCGGCAACTGACCGAGGATATTGCCCTGGCGTTGCAGGCCAAGCTGCTGCTGGAGGCGGGGAATACGGAGGTCAGTGATGCGTTTATCGGCAGCCGCTTGGCCGGTGGTGGCCGGGTGTACGGGGCGCTGCCGCGAGGTGTGGATGTGATGGCATTGGTCACAAGGGCTACGCCTGCCTGGCCCCTGTAGCAGCGGGCTTGCCCGCGAATGAACCCAACACCGATCAATGGGGGTGTATTTAACCAAGAAGGCAGGCAAGATGGATCACATGCATGTCCAGACAGGAAGCACAGTGTGAGCCACGCTTTTGTAGTCGTTGATACCCCCGAACAGGCCGTCGACCGTCTGGCGGCCTTGCATGAACAGGCCACAGGTGCCCTGAGTCAGGCCCTGAAGCGTTACCTGAAGGACCGTACCGAGCCCGATACCGATGAGCGCGACCTGTTCCGCTACCCGGCACTGCGCCTGACCTACTACAGCCATGGCGAAGTCGCCGCCACCACCCGCGCCTATGCCAAGGTCCAGGTTGCCGGCACCTACAGCGTCACCGTCACCCAGCCCGCTGCGTTCCGTGGCTACCTGCTGGAGCAATTGCGCCCGCTGATGCATGACTACACTGTTACGGTAGAAGTCGGCGTCAGCGAGCAGAACATCCCTTATCCCTATGTGGTCGACCAGGGCGACGAGCTGGCCGGTAGCGGCATTACCGCTGCGCAGCTGGCGCGAGTGTTCCCCAGCACCGACCTGTCGGCGGCCACCGACAACATCGCTGATGGCCTGTACGACTGGGACCGTGCTGAAATCATGCCACTGGCGTTGTTCGATGCCGCGCGCGTCGACTTCTCGCTACGCCGCCTGGTGCACTACACCGGCAGCGACTGGCGCCATGTACAGCCGTGGATCCTGCTGACCAACTACCACCGCTATGTCGACCAGTTCATCAGCCATGGCCTGGAACAATTGCGTGACGACCCGCGCTTCGTGCGTATGGTGCTGCCGGGCAACGTCGTGATCGAAAAGGGCATGGATCATGGCGAAACCCAGGCCCTGGTGGCGAGCGTGGTCTGGCACCGCTACCAGATGCCGGCCTACCACCTGATCGCCGCCGACGGCGATGGCGTTACCTTGGTCAACATTGGTGTGGGCCCGTCCAACGCCAAGAACATCACCGACCACCTGGCCGTGCTGCGCCCGCATTGCTGGCTGATGATCGGCCACTGCGGCGGCCTGCGGCAGTCGCAGACCATCGGCGACTACGTGCTGGCACACGCCTATATGCGCCGTGACGGCATTCTCGACCGGGTCGTGCCGCCGAATATCCCGATCCCGGCCCTGGCCGAAGTGCAGATGGCCTTGCAGGAGGCCGCCGCGCAGGTCACTGGCGAGCGTGGCGAGCAGTTGAAAAAGCGCCTGCGCACCGGCACCGTGCTGACCTACGACGACCGCAACTGGGAGCTGCGCTGGGCTCAGGAACGCCCGCTGATCAACCTGTCGCGTGCCGTGGCGGTGGACATGGAAAGCGGCACCATTGCTGCCCAGGGCTACCGTTTGCGCGTGCCTTACGGCACCTTGCTGTGCGTGTCCGACAAGCCGCTGCACAGCGAGATCAAACTGCCAGGTTCGGCCAACGCCTTCTATAACCGGGCGGTCAGCCAGCACCTGAAGATCGGCATTGCTGCCCTCGACTTGCTGCGCACCGAGCTCAACTCGCTGCACTCGCGTAAACTGCGCAGCTTCGATGAGCCGCCGTTCCGCTGAGGATTCATGTCACTGCCACCCCGTAACAAGCCGCGCCGCCCTCAGGCGCGGCCTGCCGCCGGCCCGCGTCGCCAGGCCAAGGCGCCACCCGCCGAGCCGCGCCTGATCCTGTTCAATAAACCGTTCGACGTGCTGACCCAGTTCAGCGACGGTGAAGGGCGCGCGACGCTCAAGGACTTCATCGACATTCCGGGCGTATACCCGGCCGGGCGGCTGGACCGCGACAGCGAAGGCTTGCTGTTGCTGACCAACGATGGCGGGTTGCAGGCGCGGATTGCCGATCCGAAGCACAAGCTGGCCAAGACCTACTGGGTGCAGGTGGAGGGTGAGCCGAGTGACGAGCAGTTGCAGCGCTTGCGTGATGGCGTGGAGCTGAACGATGGGCCGACCTTGCCGGCTGAGGCGCGGCGCCTGGAAGAACCCGAGCTGTGGCCGCGCAACCCGCCGGTACGCTTTCGCAAAAGTGTGCCGACCAGCTGGCTGGAGCTGGTGATTCGCGAAGGGCGTAACCGCCAGGTGCGGCGGATGACGGCAGCAGTGGGCTTGCCGACCTTGCGCCTGGTGCGCGTGCGGATTGGTGACTGGGCGCTGGATGGGCTGGAGCAGGGTTGCTGGCGGGAGGTCCCTGCCAGGCTTTAGTTCAGGTCAGGGCCTGTTCGCGGGCCCGCCCGCTCCCACAGGGACGGTGCAGTACTTGAAGGCAGCGCCCAACTTGTGGGAGCGGGCGTGCCCGCGAATGGCCCTGAAATGTTTTATACGCCTTCCAGAAACCCCACCACCACGCTTTTGATGATGAAGGCCAGCACCCCCAGGCCCAGCACGAAGAACAGGATCAGCGTCCCGAACTTGCCCGCCTTGGACTTTTTTGCCAGGTCCCAGACGATGAAGCCCATGAAACCGATCAACACGGTGACCAGAATGATCATCATCCATTCTTCGAATACGGCGGGATCCATCGGTGTTCTCCAGGCGGGTTGAGCGTCCGATTATACGTCGGCTGGGTAAGCAATTAACGTAGGTGGGTCAATGGCAGCTCGGTGCTGGCCAGTACCTGGTTGAGCACGAAGCTCGAGCGCACGCTGGTGACGCCTTCGATACGGGTCAGGCTGCCTAGAAGCAGTTTCTGGTAGTGGTCCATGTCCGGCACCACCACTTTCAACTGATAGTCGGCATCCATGCCGGTGACCAGACTGCATTCGAGCACCTGTGGCAGGTTGCGGATGGCGGCCTCGAATGTTTCAAAGCGCTCCGGGGTGTGGCGGTCCATGCCTATCAACACATAGGCGGTCAGGCTCAGGCCCAGCTTCTTGCGGTCGAGCAGGGCCACCTGGCGGGAGATGTAGCCGTCGTCCTCCAGTTGCTTGACCCGACGCGAGCATGGCGATGGCGACAGGCCGATGCGTTCGGCCAGTTCCTGGTTGGAAATGCGCGCATCGCGCTGCAATTCGGCGAGGATGCTCAGGTCGTAGCGGTCAAGTTTGCTCATGGCATTTGCCTTTTCTGTTCGGATTGCTGCGAATTATCAATCCAGGGTGAAAAATTGCGCAAGTGCTATTTATCTGAGCAATCTTCGCAATCCTCTGTCGCAACCCGTCCGGTATCTTTATCACCAGAATCACTGCCCGGACATCAGTCCACGGCGACGCGCCCTAGGCGGGCGGTCGCGGCCAGCCATCCAACAGGATCTGCAGGCCCCCGGGCTACACACCCTCCAGAAGACGGTGTGAGGTGAGCCGGCGCCACAAGTGCCGAGCACGGACGACAATTCCTGAAGGGAGGCCCTGTGGCCTCCCTTTTTTCATATCGGGAATTTTAATTGGCCTGTGGGGTGGGCACGGTAGACTGGCGTTGGTTGCAGTTTTTTCTACCGAGAGGAACACCATGACGTCGCGCATCTGGCAGTTGGCAGGTGTTGGTTTACTGGGTTTGAGCATCAGCCTTGGGGCCTTGGCTGAAGGGCCCGGCGAGGGGCACGGTGAACGTGGCCAGCAGGTGCAAGGTGAGGGTGGACCGGGGCGCTCGCTCAACTCGCGCGACGAAGTGCGCCAGACCCAACCGCCGCGCCAGGGGTATTACCAGGACATCCCCCGCCGCCACGGTGAAGATCACCACTGGCAAACCGGTGGCCCGGGGCAACGGCCCGGTGGCGACTGGCTGGGGCGCCCGGATGGCCATGGCAATGGCTGGGGGCCTGGGCCGCAGTATCGCCCAGGGCACACGGTGGATCATTTTCCTGAGCGCTACTGGAAAGTACCCTACCGGGGCGCTGACTATTTCTACTCGGGGGGTTACTGGTACCGCCCGCACGGGGGCAGTTACATCGTGGTGACCCCGCCGTACGGCGTGCGGGTCAATTACCTGCCGCCTTATGCGCGGGAAGTGTGGTTGGGTGGTGCGCTGTTCTTTCTGGTGGCCGATACCTATTACCAGTACCTGGCAGACAGCCAGGAATATGTGGTGGTCAATCCGCCGGTCGGCGTGCCGTCGCCCGTGCCGGTGGCCCCGGCAAATGGCGGGTATGACGTGGTGGCTTATCCGATGTATGGCCAGGGTCAGGAACAGCAGGAGCAGGACCGCTACCAGTGCCATCGCTGGGCGGTGAGCCAATCGGGCTTCGACCCGGCGACGGCGACGTACGCACCGGCGGCCACTGTGCTCAGCCACTACCAGCGGGCGCTGGGGGCCTGTTTCAGTGGTCGGGGTTACAGCATCAACTGAACCCTGCAGGGGTAGGGATTAATTACCTCATACCGGGTCGGCGTGCACCATCACGTCTGCCTGTGGGTAACGCTGGCGGATCACCCGCGAGGCTTCCACGCACAAGCTATGCGCCTCATGCAGCGGCAGTTGCCCCGGCAGTTCCAGGTGCAGTTGCACAAACCACTGGTTGCCCGACACGCGCGTGCGCAGGTCATGCACGCCTTTCACGCCTGCAACGGCCAGCACCAGCGCGGTCATGTCCTCGCCAACATCGCCGGGTAAGGCCTTGTCCATCAGGATCGCCGTACTTTCGCGGGCAATCTGCAACGCACTCCAGAGGATGTAAAAGGCGATGCCCAGGCCGAACAGCGCATCCAGCTGTGGCCAGCCAAAACGCGTCAGCAACAGGGCCAGCAGAATGCTGCCGTTGAGCAACAAGTCAGAACGGTAGTGCAGGGAATCTGCCCGTACCGCAGTGGAGCCGGTGAGCCGGATGACCTTGTACTGCAGCGCCAGCAGGGCGACCGTCAGCACCAGCGACAGCAGCATCACCGCGATACCGATGGAGGTATCACCCAGCGGTTGCGGGGTGTACAGGCGCTCGACCGCCTGCACACCGATCAGCACCGCACTGCCACCGATGAACAGCGCCTGAGCCATACCGGCCAAGGCCTCGGCCTTGCCATGGCCGAACCGGTGATCGTCGTCGGCCGGGCGCAGGGCGTAGTGCACCGCCAGCAGGTTGAGGAACGAGGCCACGGCGTCCAGTGCCGAGTCGGTCAGCCCGGCCAGCAGGCTCACCGACCCGCTCAGCCACCAGGCCAGCGCCTTGCTCAGCACCAGGATGCTGGCCACCACCAGGGACGCGCGCGTGGCCAGGCGGAGCAGGCGCTGGTGTTCAGCCGGGGTAGTGATCATCCGTGGTCAGTGTCCTTGTGGCTCAGGCTGCCGGGACCAGACCGAGGCTGGCCAGTTGTTCGATGCTGCCGCGGTGCTGGATCAGCCGTGGGTCGCTCAGCGGCAGGCGCTGGCCCAGTTCGCTTTCCAGAATGGCCTGCAACTTCAGGTTGTCGACCTTGCCATCGGGGCTGACGGCTTCCTGCAGTTTGGCCGGGTCAACCTGGGCAGTGCGGCCACCTGGGTAGTAAATGGCGCCGGTGGCAAAGTCGATGCCGAAGGCAATGAGCCCCGGGATCACGTAGAACAGGATACCGATGGCATCCATTGCAGCAACCACAGGGTCGATCTTGCCGCCGATCTGGCCGCGCCGGTCCGGGTAGAAAATGGTGCCGCAGGCCGTCAGTTGAGTCAGCAGGGTGGCGATGAGGGCGCCACCGATGACGCGGGTCGAGATGCGCATGTAAATCTCCGAGAAGGTGTTCAGCAGGACAAGCGAAGCGCCTGCACCTGATGTTAAGACCATGATAGAGCAGGCTGGGTTCGCCGTTATACTCGCGACACTGTTCGAGGACCACCATGATTTCATTACCCATTGATGCTGCCTTGCCCGCCCTGCGCCAGGCTCTGGAGAACCGTCACGAAGTGGTGCTTGAAGCGCCGCCCGGCGCTGGCAAGACCACCCGCGTACCACTGGCGCTGCTGCACGAATCGTGGCTGGCCGGGCAGACCATCCTCATGCTCGAGCCTCGGCGCCTGGCTGCGCGGGCTGCGGCCGAGCGGCTGGCCAGTGAGCTGGGCGAGCAGGTTGGGGAAACCGTGGGTTACCGCATCCGCCTGGACAGCAAGGTCGGGCCGAAAACCCGTATCGAAGTGGTGACCGAAGGCATCCTCACACGCCGCCTGCAAGCCGACCCGGCGCTGGAAGGTGTGGGCCTGCTGATCTTCGACGAATTTCACGAGCGCAGCCTGGATGCCGATCTCGCACTTGCGCTGAGCCTTAACGGCCGCGAGTTGCTGCGTGACGACCCGCCACTGAAGATTCTGCTGATGTCCGCGACCCTGGAAGGCGAGCGCCTGTCGCGGTTGCTGGACGATGCCCCGGTGGTCAGCAGCGAAGGCCGCATGCATCCGGTGGATATCCGCTGGGGGCGGCAGTTTCAGCCAGGCGAGTTCATCGAGCCACGGGTGGTGGACTGCGTGCTGCATGCGCTGGCTGACCAGGCCGGCAGCGTGCTGGTGTTCCTGCCTGGGCAAGCCGAGATCCGCCGGGTTCACCAAAGCCTTCAGGAGGCGCTGGGGACGCGCCCCGAGATTCTGCTGTGCCCGCTGCATGGCGAGCTCGACCTCAATGCCCAGCGCGCCGCTATCGACCCGCCGGCCAAGGGCCTGCGCAAGGTGGTGCTGGCCACCAACATCGCCGAAACCAGCCTGACCATCGATGGCGTGCGCGTGGTGATCGACGCAGGCCTGGCCCGGGTGCCGCGCTTCGACCCCGGCAGCGGCATGACCCGCCTGGACACCCAGCGCATTTCCCGCGCCAGCGCCACCCAGCGCGCGGGGCGTGCCGGCCGCCTGGAGCCCGGCGTGTGCTACCGCCTTTGGTCCGAGGCCCAGCATGACCAGCTGGCCGCCCATGGCAGTGCCGAGATTCTCCAGGCCGACCTGGCCGGGCTGGCCCTGCAGCTGGCGCGCTGGGGTGTAACGCCCGAGCAGTTGCGCTGGCTCGATCAGCCACCGGCTGCAGCGTTCGCCCAGGCACAGGACCTGTTGGCGCGACTCAGCGCCTTCAAGCCGGGCAGCCGCGACACCCTCAGCGAACATGGCCAGGCCATGGCCGAACTGCCGGCTCACCCACGCATCGCGCACTTGTTGCTGCGCGGCCAGGACCTGGGCCTGGCACAGATGGCATGCGATGTGGCTGCACTGCTGGGGGAGCGGGACATTCAGCGTGGCGGTGGTGCCGACTTGCACAGCCGGCTTGCGTTGGTCAGCGGTGAGAGCAAGGCAGCGCGTGGCGGCCAGGGTGGTGTGCAGCGTGCTCGTCAGCTGGCCCGGCAATACCGTGGCCTGTTGCGTGGCAAGGTCGGTGCGCCGGTCGCCGACCCGGACCACCCACGCTGGCTGGGCGCCCTGTTGGCGCTGGCCTACCCTGACCGGGTCGCCCAGCAGCGCCGGGCGGGTGGGGCGGAGTATCGGCTGGCCAACGGCCGTGCGGCCCTGTTTGGCGAAGTCGATGCATTGATGAAGTGCCCATGGCTGGTGATCGCCGACCTGGGTAGCCGCCAGGGGCAGCGTGAGGAGCGGATCTATCTGGCAGCCGAATTCGATCCGGCGTTGCTCGAGGGTGTACTGGCCGAGCAGGTCGAGCGGGTCGATATCCTCGATTGGGACGAGCGCGAGCAGGTGTTGCGCGCCGAGCGCCAGGTGAAGGTTGGCGAACTGGTCCTCAGCCGTGAGCCGCTGCCCAGGCTGGATGACGAAGCCAGGGCCCGGGCGCTGCTTGGCCTGGTCCGGCGCAAAGGTTTGAACCTGCTGACTTGGACGCCGGAACTGCGGCAATGGCAGGCACGTGTGGCGCTGCTGCGTCAGCTCGACCTGCAGAAGGATGGCCACAGCGAATGGCCTGACCTGGGGGACGAGGCCCTGCTGGCCAGCCTGGAAGACTGGTTACAGCCTTACCTGAGCAAAGTATCGCGCCTCAGCCACTTTGCCGCGCTGGACTTGCCGTCGATGCTGCGCAACCTGCTGCCCTGGCCGCTGCCGCAACGCCTGGAAGAACAGGCCCCGGCGCATTTGGCCGTGCCGTCCGGCTCGAACATCCGCCTGGATTACAGCGAAACCCCGCCGATTCTCGCCGTGCGTCTGCAAGAACTGTTCGGCCTTGCCGACACCCCGCGCATCGCCAATGGCCGGCAGCAGGTCAAGCTGCACCTGCTGTCACCGGCGCGTCGGCCGGTGCAGGTGACCCAGGACCTGGCCAGTTTCTGGCGCACGACCTATGCCGAGGTGAAGAAAGACCTGAAAGGGCGATATCCGAAGCACTACTGGCCGGACGACCCTCTGGTGGCCGAGGCTACCGCCAGGGCCAAGCCGAGAGGGAGCTGATGCACACCACCGAGTGCGGCAGGCCGAAAAAATCATGCGCTGGCCACAACGTGTCAGTGGTCGTGCCATTCATCGTATTGCACCCGCCAGTGCAGCTCGATCTGCCTGCCTCAATAGGAACGTGATCACTTCGCCTTCCTCGACGTTGAGCCAGGCTACCCACTCTCCACTCCTGTGCGGCGTATCCGTGAGGGCGCCGACCCTGTAGCCCCGCTGGTCGCGCAGATGGCAGACAAGGCCTTCATCTGTCAGCGCCAGCGGCTCGATTTTCCAGTATTCGCTAACGTCTGCATGCCAGTAGAAGCCCAGATAGCCATTGCGGCTGACCCCTAGTTTCTTGGTCTCCGGGCGCCCTGGCATGCTGATGCGGTAGTGCAGGCGATCGTTGGTCCGCGAGTGGTAATGAAAGTCCATCACCGGCGAGTCCTGCCTTCCCCCCGCCTGCAACCAGTCATCCTCAGGGGTAATACCCCAGCCGAACTTGTCTGTACTGCGGCTGAGGCGTAGCGGGATGTCCCGGTCTACGGTGCGCATGTACAGCTTGCCGCGAAAAGACCTGGCGTACCCGGCCTGAATGGTTTCGTTCATGGTGCACTCCTTGAATAGCATTGAGGATGTGCACTCTGGCGCCAGGGCTGGGCAGCCGGCAGGCCGAAAACATTCCCCGGTGGCCTCAGGTGCGGGCTTCACCTTCCAGCAACATGAACAGGCGGTACAGCACCACGGTGCTGAACAGCTGCAGGAAGCCGCTGAGGCTGTCCATGGCCAGTTCCATCCCAGGTGATGGCTCGGGGAAGGCCATCAACAGCAGCCCGTCGATGAGCCAGATCGGTGCCAGCACGCCTAAGACGCAGATCATGATGCGCATGAAATGCCCGGTGGTCATGCTTGCGCTTTCGCGCATCGCCTGCACCACCGGCCGGCCGCGCAGCACCAGTAGGTACTCGGCGAACACCAGGTTGATCATGATCCACACCCCCGGGAAGATGAACAGCGCCAGGCCGGCCATGATCAGTAGCGAGCTGATCAGGATTAGGAGGGCCAGTTGCGGCCACAGTTGAAGGGCGCGGGCGAACAGGTCGCGCTTGGCGATTTCCTGGCCGTTGCTGCGTGTGTCCAGGTACAAGATCAGGGCTGCGCTGTACAGCGGGTAGAACAACAGGCTGACCAGCATGCCGTAGGCCGGTGATGCCTGGTCGCCCAGCTGCCGGTCCAGCAATTGGGTGAGCAGGGCTTCCACCACCACCAGCGGCAGGCACAGCTGGAGGATGTTTGGCAGGTGACGGCGGAAGAAGTACAGGGAGTCGCGCAGAACGCTCAGCGGATTCATCAGTCAACATCGCATGGCAGTAAAAACAGGGGCCTAACTTTAGCCCAAAGCAGGCCTGGAGCTGTCACTTGCTGAAAAAAGTTTCACCGCAGCAGTGATTGAATCCCGCGCCTGTACGCCCCATCTTTGACGCTGTCCGATGTCCCGCTACCCCACGAGGTCGCCCCATGAACACTGAAGAACAAACCCTGATCGACGGCCTGTTCGGCCGCCTCAAGCAAGCCGAAGACCCGAGCCAGCCGCGTGACGCGCAAGCCCAGGCGTGCATCGAGCAGCACGTGCGTCAGCAACCGGCGGCGCCTTACTACATGGCCCAGGCGATTTTGGTACAGGAGGCCGCGATCAAGCGCCTCGACGAACAGAACAAGCAGCTGCAAGCCGAGCTGCAGCAGGCCCGTGCCCAGGCTCAGGCGGCACAAGCCGCCAGCAGTGCGCCGAGCAATGGCGGGGGTGGCTTCTTGTCCAGCATCTTTGGTTCGGGTGGGCGCAACGCAGCACCGGCGGTGCAGCCACAGCGTCCTTCGGTGCCCCCTGTAGCGTCCGGTGGTGGCTGGCGCGAGCCGTCGGCACCTAGTTTCGCCCAACCTCAGGCGCCGCAGCCTGGCTATGGCGCCGCGCCTGCGCGCAGTGGGGCCAGCAGCTTCCTTGGTGGGGCCATGCAGACCGCCGCCGGTGTGGCCGGTGGTGTGCTGCTGGCGCAGGGTATCAGCAGCCTGTTCAACCACAACTCGCAACCGGAGGAAGTGGTCGAGGTCATCAAGGAAGAGCCGGTGCCAGCCAGCGACAGTGGCGGCTGGAACGACCAGGGCGGGCAGCAGCAAGTGGCTGACAACGGTGGCTGGGGCAGTGACCAGGGTGGATACGCCGACGGTGGTTTTGGCAGCGATGACGGCGGGTTCTTCTCGGACGACGATTCTTACGTCTGACAGGTCTGGCATACTGCTGGCATTTCCGGGGGCGCTTTGCGCCCCTTCGCGGGCACGCCCGCTCCCACAGGTGTACGCGCGATACCTGTGGGAGCGGGCGTGCCCGCGAAGGGCTGCGCAGCAGCCCCCCGGCACTCCAGGCCAAAAATGAGGTTCCCAGGTGAAAAAGATCGCGCTGTTCGCCGATGTGCAGAACCTCTATTACACCGTGCGCCAGGCCCACGGCTGCCATTTCAACTACACCGCCCTGTGGGCCGATGTCAGCCGCGAAGGCCAGATCGTCGAGGCCGTGGCCTATGCCATCGACCGTGGCGACAGCAAACAACAGCAGTTCCAGCAGATCTTGCGCAACCTCGGTTTCGATGTGCGCCTCAAACCCTTCATCCAGCGCAGCGATGGCTCGGCCAAAGGTGACTGGGATGTGGGCATTACCCTGGATGTGATCGACGCGGCCAGCCGGGTCGACCAGGTGGTGCTGGCCTCCGGCGACGGTGATTTCGACCTGCTGCTGGAGCGGGTAATCCAGCGCCATGGCACCGAAGCGGTGGTGTATGGCGTGCCGGGGCTGACGGCGTTGTCACTGATCCGTGCTGCCACCCGCTACGTGCCCATCGAAGGCGCGCTGTTGCTCAAACACTAAGGTCTTTTCATGGAACGTATCGCTGTCATCGACTTTGAAACCACCGGCATTTCCCCCGGTACCGGCTGCCGTGCCACCGAGGTCGCGGTGGTAATGCTTGAGGGTGGGCGCATTGTCGAGCGCTACCAGAGCCTGATGAATGCCGGCGTGCCGGTGCCGGCCTTCGTCGCAGGGCTGACCGGCATCACCACCGCCATGCTGCGCAGTGCGCCGCCGGTGGAGAAAGTGATGAACGAGGTGGCCGAGTTCGTCGGCGGCACCCCATTGTTGGCGCACAACGCTGCTTTCGACCAGAAGTTCTGGGACTACGAGCTGGGCCGTATTGGCCGCAGCCGCAGCCAGCCCTTCGCGTGTTCCCTGTTGCTGTCACGGCGTCTGCTGCCCGCCGCGCCGAACCACAAGCTGGGCACTTTGACACGCTGGGCTGGGTTGCCGGACACGGGGACTGCGCACCGGGCCATGGCCGATGCCGAAATGGCCGCCAACCTGCTGCAGCATCTGGCGGGTGTGTTGCGCCAGGACCATGGGGTTCAGCAACTGTCGCACGAGCTGCTTTGCCGGCTGCAGAAAACCCCGGCTGCGAAGCTGCGCGAAGCGCTGGCCAAGTACTGCAGGGATTAGCCAGTGAACGTCGGGGGGAGGGTCGCCTACGTCGAACGCACCAGAATTGTGCCGCTCAATTGAACCCGTTCTGTAACGTCCCTTCACCCAGGCAGGCCGTTAAACTGAGGCACCCGTAAACGGATTTCGAGTTTCCCCCATGCCTGCCTCCCGTCGTTTCCCGCTGCTGCTGATTGGCGCCTTCCTGGCCCTGTATCTGGTCTGGGGTTCCACTTACCTGTTCATTCGCATCGGCGTCGAGAGCTGGCCTCCGATGCTCATGGCCGGTGTGCGCTTCCTGATCGCCGGTGGCCTGCTGTACGGCTTCCTGCGTTGGCGCGGCGTGCCGGCACCTACCTGGCCGCAATGGCGGGCGGCAGGAGCGATCGGTTTCTTGTTGCTCAGCTGTGGCAACGGCGGGGTGACCGTGGCCGAGCATGCCGGCGTGGCTTCGGGCGTGGCGGCTTTGGCGGTGGCGACGGTGCCGCTGTTCACCTTGCTGTTCGGCCTGTTGTTCGGGCACCGCAATTCGAAGCTAGAGTGGGCGGGGATAGCCCTTGGGCTGGTGGGCATCGGCCTGCTGAACCTGGGCTCCAATCTGCAGGCAAGCCCGATAGGTGCGGCGCTGATCATCTTCGCGGCGGCGTCCTGGGCGTTTGGCTCGGTGTGGAGCAAGACCTTGCCGCTGCCCCAGGGGCCGATGGCCAGCGCAGCGGAAATGCTGGTCGGGGGTGCGGTGCTGTTGCTGGGCAGTGTGCTATCGGGCGAACGCATGACACAGCTGCCGACCGCCGCTGGCTGGGGGGCGCTGGCCTACCTGGTGTTCTTCGGTTCGATCCTGGCGTTCAGTGCCTACATGTACCTGCTCAAGCACGTGCGCCCGGCAGCGGCCACCAGCTACGCTTACGTCAACCCGGCGGTGGCGGTGCTGCTGGGGATCGTCTTTGCCGGTGAGCAGATTGGCGCTGAAGAGTGTGTGGCGATGGCAGTGATCATCGGTGCGGTGGTGCTGATCGGCCTGCCGCAGTGGCGCAAGGCGCCTGAACCTGTGCAACCGTTGAAAGGTGAAATCTGCAAGTAGGCAGGGGCGATGCGGTAAACTTGCCGCCTTCGCTGAACCCCCTGACGGTATTGCCATGAATTTCGCCAAACTCGGCCTGATCGAACCGCTGCTGCGTACGTTGCAGCAACTGGACTACACCACCCCAACCCCGGTGCAGGCCAAAGCCATCCCCGCCGTGCTGGCCGGCCGCGACCTGATGGCCGCAGCCCAGACCGGTACCGGCAAGACCGCAGGCTTTGCCCTGCCTGTGCTGCAGCGCCTGGCGCTGGAGGGCGAGAAGGTGGCCAGCAACTCGATCCGCGCCTTGGTGCTGGTACCCACTCGCGAGCTGGCCGAGCAGGTGCACAACAACGTGCGCGAATACGCCGAGAACCTGCCGCTGAGTACTTACGCGGTGTATGGCGGGGTCAGTATCAACCCACAGATGATGCGCCTGCGCCGGGGTGTCGACCTGCTGGTGGCTACCCCTGGCCGCTTGCTCGACCTGTTCCGGCAGAACGCCGTGAAGTTCAACCAGGTGCAGACCCTGGTGCTGGATGAAGCCGACCGCATGCTTGACCTGGGCTTTGCCGAAGAACTGCAGTCGGTGTATGCGGCACTGCCGCGCAAGCGCCAGACGCTGCTGTTTTCCGCCACCTTTTCCGATCAGATTCGCATGCTGGCGGGGCTGGCGCTGAATGACCCACTCAGTATCGAAGTGAGCCCGCGCAACGCCACGGCCACCAGCGTCAAGCAGTGGCTGGTGCCTGTGGACAAGAAGCGCAAGGCCGACCTGTTCTGCCACCTGCTGCGCAAGCAGCGCTGGAAGCAGGTGCTGGTGTTCGCCAAGACCCGCAATGGCGTCGATCAGTTGGTGGAGCGCTTGCTGGCTGAAGGCGTGAATGCCGACGGCATCCACGGTGATCGCCCACAGGCGACCCGCCAGCGTGCGCTGGACAGCTTCAAGGCCCGTGAGGTGCAAGTGCTGGTGGCGACCGATGTGGCGGCCCGTGGCCTGGATATCGATGACTTGCCGCTGGTCGTCAACCTCGACCTGCCGATCGTTGCCGAAGACTACGTGCACCGCATCGGGCGTACCGGGCGGGCGGGCAACAAGGGCGAGGCGATTTCGCTGGTGTGTGCGGATGAAGTGCAACTGCTGGCGGCTATCGAGGTGCTGACCCGGCAGACCCTGCCGCGTCATGAAGAGCCGGATTTCATCCCCGAGCACCGGGTGCCGATGACCGATGCCAGTGGGCAGGTTATCAAGAAACCGAAGAAGCCCAAGAAGCCGAAAGAAAACAGCGCCAAGCGCGGGCTGGGGCGCTGGATGGACAGCAGTGAAGCTGGCAGTGCGGAGCCAGCGGTGAAGGCTGTGCGCAAGGTGCCGAGCTTCAATGGTGGGCCGCGCAAGCGCAGGCCTTGAGGTTTTGGGGCCGCTTTGCGGCCCTTTCGCGACGCAAGGCCGCTCCCACATGGGCTGCACAATCTGGATTGACGCAGTACTTGTGGAAGCCGCCCCGGCAAGCTGTCAGGAAGCCCGCACCCAATCTGCCGCTGCCCGCCCGGCGCGCAAGCCGCTGGCAAAGCACGCCGTGAGCAGATACCCCCCGGTCGGCGCCTCCCAGTCCAGCATCTCGCCGGCACAGAACACCCCCGGCATGCCCTTGACCATCAACCCCTCATCCAGGCCCTCGAAGCGTACTCCGCCGGCGCTGCTGATCGCTTCATCCAGCGGCCGCGTGCGTACCAGGGTGATGGGCAATGCCTTGATGGCCCGAGCCAAAGCATCTACGTCGGCAAAGGTCACCTGATCGGTCAGTTCGCGCAGCAGTGCGGCCTTGACCCCATCAATCCCCAGCTGGCTGTGCAGGTGCTTGGCCATGGAGCGTGAACCGCGCGGTTTGGCCAGTGCCAGGGCAATCTTGTCCACAGGCTTGTCCGGCAGCAGGTCGAGCAACAACACCCCGCGGCCTTCACGGTGGATGGCCTCGCGTACCGGTGCCGACCAGGCATACACCAGGCTGCCTTCCACACCTTGGGCGGTGAGGATGAACTCGCCCTTGCGCGCTGGGCTGCCCGGGACGCTGAGGGCGATGTTCTTCAGCGGTGCGCCCGCGAACTTGTCCTTGAGCAGCGCGCTCCAGCCCTCTACTTCAAAACCGCAGTTGCTCGGCTGCAAAGGCGAGATATCCACAGCCCGTTCTGCCAGCAGCGGTTGCCAGCTGCCGTCAGAACCCAAGCGCGCCCAGCTGGCGCCACCCAGCGCCAGCACCACGACCGAGGCTTTCACCTGCCGTTCGCCCTGTGGATAAGCAATTCGCAAGCTGCCATCGGTGTTCCAGCCCAGCCAGCGATGGCGGGTGTGGATAACTACCCCGTTGTCGCGCAGGCGCTTGAGCCAGGCACGCAGCAACGGTGCGGCTTTCATGTCGGTGGGGAACACCCGGCCCGAGGTGCCGACGAAGGTTTCGATGCCCAAACCATGAATCCACTGGCGCAACGCGTCCGCATCGAAGTCGCGTAGCAAGGCCCCGATTTCGCCCTGGCGTTCGGCATAGCGTGCCACGAACGCCGGGTAGGGCTCGGAATGGGTGATGTTCATGCCCCCGACACCCGCCAGCAGGAACTTGCGGCCCACTGAAGGCATGGCATCGAACACCTCGACCGCCAGGCCTGCCTTGGCCAGTACTTCGGCAGCCATCAGGCCGGCGGGGCCGCCACCGATGACGACAGCGGGGGGAGGGGATGCGGGGGTCAGATCAGGCATGGTGGGCAGCAGGCTGTGGAAAAGAGGCGCATTCTACCGCAGCGCTGCCCACGGAAGCACTGATCAAAAAATAGTCAGTGTCATGCAGGCCTTGCCAGTAAAGGGCTACAGCGCCTTTCGCGCAGGTTATCCACAAGCGGTTCCACAGTCATTGTGAACAACCTATGACACGTGCCGCGCTGTGGTGAAGGATGCCGTGGCGTCTGGCCAAGGCTGTGCGGTCCTTGCTGTAGCCTCCGCCGATCACGCCCATCACCGGGATATCGCGGCCCAGGCAGTGGCGCAGCACGGCTTCGTCACGGGCGGCAACGCCTGCGTCAGTCAGCTGCAGGTAGCCCAGGGCGTCGTCCTTGTGCACATCGACACCGGCGTCATACAGCACCAGGTCGGGTTGATAAAGCGGCAGCAGGTAGTTGAGGGCGTCGTCCACCACCTTCAGGTAGGCAGTGTCGCCCATGCCTCGGGGCAGGGGGATGTCCCAGTCGCTTTGTGCCTTGCGGGCGGGGAAGTTCTGCTCGCAGTGCAGCGACACGGTGATGGCCTCGGGCGTGTCGTGCAGGATGCGCGCGGTGCCGTCACCCTGGTGCACGTCGCAGTCGAAGATCAGCACCCGGTGTACCCGGCCTGCTTCCAGCAGGTAGCGGCTGATGACCGCCAGGTCGTTGAAAATGCAGAAGCCGGCGGGGTGGTCGTAATGGGCGTGATGGGTGCCACCGGCGAGGTGACAGGCGATGCCGTGCTGCAACGCCATCTCGGCAGTCAGCAGTGAGCCGCCGACGGCGCGCACGGTACGCCGGGCCAGGGCCTCGCTCCAGGGCAGGCCGAGGCGGCGCTGGTCCTCGCGCGACAGCTCGCCGTTCATGTAGCGCTCAATGTAGCTGCGGTCATGGGCCAGGGCGAGGATGTCGTTGGGGCAGATGTCCGGGCGCAGCAGGGCCTGGTCGGTGGTCAGCCCGCTGCCGACCAGGTGGTCGTGCAGCAGGCGGAACTTGTCCATCGGGAAGCGGTGTTCAGCGGGGAACTCCGGGCTGTAATCTTCGTGGTAGATCAGCGGCAACGGCATGGATGGGGTCGCAATCAGGGCCAGTGCTGATCTTGCCATGACGGGTGACTGCAATGGGAGTACCTGTTTCTTGCGCCGGTACCGGCCCTT